>JAJPJW010000064.1 GCA_021324075.1 Pseudomonadota bacterium
TCTCAGGGCCTGAAGGACATTGTCCACGTCCTTTTTCTTCAACCCTGTTTCGTTCGCCAAAGTCCCCAGCAGTTCACTTTTGGTCAACGTCCACCTCCTGGATTTTGAAATCCGGCCTATTTATACAAGGGAAAAAGACTCTTGGCAAGGAATTTCTGCGTTTTTAAAGGGTTTTTGCCAGTTTTTGCCCGGACCAGCTTCCCCAGGGGGCGCCTGGGTGGGTGGAAAAAGTCCTTAAAAAAGCAGGTTACAAATTTCGGAATCCCACTCCGCGTTCCCGTCTTTTCTTGACGATACGGCGGTAATCTTCCTCAAGATTGAGCTCTTTAAGCTTCCAAATCAGCGTATTGCGGTGAAGCCCCAGGGTAGCGGCCGTTCTCGTCTGGTTTCCCCGGGTTCTTTCCAGGATCTTGCGGATGTATTGCCGCTCAAACTGGCGGCGGACCCGCTTCAGGGAAATCTTGGCTTCTTCCTTATTTTTCGCCAAATCGATTTGTTTGACCAGGATGTCCAAGGGAATATCCTCGATGGTCAGGGTTTCTTTCCCGGCGAATAAAACCATCATTTCAATGCTGTTTTCCATTTCTTTCAGGTTTCCAGGCCAGCCATATTGGGTTAGGAATTGGATGGCTTCTTTCTGGATATTCTTCACGGGACTTTTTGTTTTCTGGTTCGATAGCCTGAGGAAATAATCCACCAGGTCGGCGATATCCTCCCGGCGCTCACGAAGCGGAGGCAGCACCAGGATAAAAGCGCTCAAAAATTGGTGCAACTCCTTGCGGAAACTGCCCCGGTTGAGGTTCGCGGTCAAGTCCGAGTCGGTCGAGGCCACGACCCTCACGTCCAAGGGCACCAAGACCTGGCTCCCGATCCGGGACATCCTCTTGTCCAAAAGGACTTTTAACAGCTTGTCCTGCAGTTCCACCGGCAGCCGGTCCACCTGGTCCAAAAACAAGGTGCCGCCGTCGGCAAATTCCAATTTCCCGATTTGGGGGGATTTGTTTTTCGCCTCGTCACCCTCCTCGCCGAACAACTCCCTTTCGAGTTGGGCCTTGGAAAAGGATCCGCAGGCCACTGTAATGAAAGGGCCCCGGGTCCGGAGGCTCTGGTGGTGGATTTCCTTTGCCGCCTCTTCCACGCCGCTTCCCGATTCTCCCTGGAGTAAAACCGTCGAGTCCGACTTGGCGACGGCGGCGATTTTCTTGCCCACCTCTTGGATGACCTTGCTGTTCCCCATGAGGCAGACGGGCTTCTTCGCACCCAGTTCTTCCCGTAAAAAGCGGTTTTCCTTTTCCAACGCGCGCTTGGCCAGGACCCGCTTGATCAGCTCGTAAAGTTCGTCGATCTTGTAGGGTTTGGTGATGTAATCGTAAGCTCCCAGCTTCATGGCTTCCAGGGCCGTGTCCACTCCCGTCAGGGCGGTCACCATCAGGACGTCGACCGATTCGTCGCGCCGCTTCACTTGGCGCAGCAGGTCGATCCCCGATCCGTCCGGAAGCATGATATCCAACAGGCAAAGGTCGAAATTCTGGGTTTTAAGGATACGGAGGGTGGATTTTGCGTCTTCGGCAAAAGCCAATTGGTACTCGTCTTGAAGCGCCAGGCGGAAGGATTCCCGGACGCTTTCTTCATCGTCGACAATTAAGAGGACCGGTTTCACGATTTGACCTGTCAGTGGGTTAAGGGACTGAGGACAGTCCACTTTCGAGCTGGCTTATTATATTTTTTTCGCGGCCCTTTATAAAGCCTTTCGAAGCAAAGAAATCGGGTTTTTCCCGGGCTTAACCCCTTTTTTGCCGGCTTCTTCCATAACGTCCGACCAGCCAGGATTTTGGCAAAAAAAGGACAACTGCCGCCGGAGCTTTTCATCCTCCAAAAGCCTTAAGTAGAGGAAAAGATACTCACTGGCTAAACCACAACGGCTTCCAAAAACGGTCCTGGCCTTGCGGACGATCTTAAAATATTGGGAGGAGGTGGGGGCTTCCTGCCCGCCGCCCAGCCGAACCGACGGAAAATGCTGTTTCATGGCCCTCAAAACCCACCGGTCCACCGGAAAAGCGGAGGGGTGGTCCATCGAAAAAAGCAGGATGCAATCGGCAATTTTAGGACCGATTCCATCCATGTTCATGAGGGCCTCTCGGGCCTCATCGCATGGGATTTTTGCCAAATGGTGCAGGTCAATGACCCGGGCCTCCACCGCCCTCGCCATGCGGATGATCCGATCGGCCCGGGCCCGGTAATTGTTGGTGAAAGGCTTTAAAAAATCAGGGGAAAGATGGGCTAAATCGCTGGATTCGGGAAAAGCGTGGAAGTCGGCGGTTCCGTCGATCCGGGCCCCGTATTGAACGCAGAACTTGGCCAGGGCTTTCTGGATGACCGTAACGGACAGTCCCTGGGCGAACATATAGGAAACGGTACATTCCCAGGGCTCCTGCCGCAAAAGGCGCAGGCCCTTCAACAGGCTTAGGGGCCGCCCAAGGATGGGGTCCCGCACCAGGGCCTGCGCCCATTCCTTGACGTCGTCATCGAAACTCAAATAATGGGCCAGCCATTGGGCGGTGGGCCTTTCCCGGACCCGGCTGGAACTGCATTCCCAATGAATTTTTCCGTCCTCTTGACGGAGCCGCCAAAAAACGCCGCCGGCCACTCCCTGAAACCAACCCTGGTCGTCAGGCCCCTGCCAGCGGAAACACTGGCCGCAAAGAAGGGTCAACCCCAGGGAAAACAGCTCGGGCAGGGCAAGCTTTCCTTCGACCATTCAAGTCATTCTCCGGTAATAGGCCGCGACCACCGCCACGATCAACAGGGGGCCCAGCGTTCCCTTGTCCCAAAGGCCGTAAGACCAGCAAACGGCCTGGTTCGCCAAAAAATAAACTCCCAGTCCCCAGACCGCCCAGCGGCGCATGTTCCAGATTCCCCCGAAACAAACCACCAGGAAGGCGAAGCTCAAAGACCGGAAAAGGGCGTAGACCTTCCCCGCTTGGATGACCGATGGGGAGTAAACCAGGAACATGCCTAAAAATCCGGCGATAAATCCCATCACGCACAAAACGGTCAGGACGGCGGGTCTTGGGGGTTTCATGGAAGAATGATATTCGGCGGGAGGGTGAAATGCCAGAACGACGATTTTCCAAACCCGGATTCCGCCAACTCTCGAACCATCCCCTGTCGTTCGAAAAATCCATGATAAGATGGGTCAATCCTCTGGCAAGGCGGTTTATGGACACTCCCAAAGCCCCGATTACAATTTACGACGTTGCCGCCCAGGCAGGCGTCTCGATTTCGACAGTCTCGAGGGCCTTGAATGACAACGCCGAGATCCCGGAGAAAACCCGCGCGAAAGTTCGGGCCGCCGCCGCCGAATTGGGATGGAAACCCAACCCGATTGCGCGCAGCCTGGTGGTCAAAAAAGTCAATCTTATCCAGGTTTGTTTTTCCTGGTCCAGCGACCAGTACCGGATCAACCTGGAAAACCCCTGGTATCTCGAGCTTTTAAACGGCATCAACAAGGTCGCCCAGGAGGAGGAATACGGCCTCCTCATCAACACCCTTTCGGGCGTTTTCGACCCGCAGGAAGTCTACCGCCGGGTTTCCCGAAACGCGGTGGACGGCGTCCTCCTGGTCTCCCCCTACCTCACGAAGGATCAATTGCTCCAGGTCAAGAACTATCCCGTTCCGGTCGTCCTGATCGGCTGCCACGTGGACGACGCCCAAATGGACTTTGTGGACAGCGACAACCGCAAAGGAGTTGGAGAGGTCGTGAAATACCTGGCGGGCTTGGGTCATCGGAAGATCGCCTGCATCACGGGGGAAACGGCCATTTCAACCGACGCCGCGGAAAGGCTGGAGGAATTCAAGGCCGCCATGAAGCAACGGCGTTTGGAGGTGCCGCAGGAATTCATAACCGGCGGCGATTTTGGCAAGGAGTCCGGCCACAAAGCCATGAAGAAACTGCTGCAATTAAAGGATCGACCGACCGCCGTTTTCGCCTCCAACGACCTGATGGCCCTCGGCGCCTGGTCCGCCGCGCTGGAAGAAGGGCTCACCGTCGGGAAAGACATCGCCTTGGTGGGCTTTGACGACATTCCACTGGCTTCCAACGCCCCCTATTCCCTGACAACGGTGAAACAGGACTTCCGGGCCATCAGCACCCAAGCTACGGGATTGTTGATTGAAAAAATGCGCAAACCGGGTGAATGGAAGTCTCGGCAGGTGAGGGTGCCGACCCGGCTGATCCAGCGGGCCTCCAGCGGCGTCCGGAAGAAATAGGAAAAATAAATTTCCGGCGGCTTTTTACCTTCTCTTCTTTTTCCGGCGGTCTTTTTTCCGGCGGGGATCGCCGGCGGGGCTGGGCTTGTCCCCCTCCGCGCCGCTCCATCGCCTCTCCTCTTTTCGGCGGTCAGCCTTGGTCCGTTTTACGACCGGCCGGTCGATGAGGTAAAGCCGCATCAGGATTTCTTTAAACCAATTGGCCATGGAGCCCTCTCAAAAACGGTGTGGCCTGATTTTACCCGAAGGAATCCGTTACATCCGGTGAATTTTAAGGACCCTTCCTTTTTCTTCCGCGTCTGAAGGCTGGAAACCCGCCGTCTGTTGTTTGATGGCCAGCCCGTTCCGCCAGCTCTTCCAAAGGGAGAGGCTGGAAAGGGCGAGGGCCAGGATGAACAAGAGCCACATCCCAAATCCCAGTCCCTTGACGTTCAGCGAAAGCTCCTGGATGTTTTTGTTGGTTTGGGCCTGCGCGCCGCTGAGTTCACGGTATTGGTTGAAGGAATCCCTTTCCATGATGAAGGCTACGGTTTGCACCCGGGTTTCCAGTTCTTGTAATTTCCGGTTATCGGCTGCTGCAGGCCTGGCGGCCTTTTCCTTAATGATGGTGACAGGGGCGGCCACTGGCGCCGGATTGGGGTTGACCTCCTGGACCACGGTGGGCTTTCCCCCGATCCAGATGACCGTCTTGTTATCCGTGTCTTTTTCCGAAACCAGGATGCTCAAGAGCGATTCGGCTTTTTTATCCTGGGGGTCGAGTTGAAGGGCTTTGGTGTCCCAGAGAATGGCCTCGTCAAAGTCGCCTGTCAGGTAGGCTTGCAGGGCCGATTGGTAATAATCATTGGAAGTTTTCGGCGTTTCAGCCGTTTGGGCATAGAGCCCGGACCCCAAGGTCCAAAAGAGCCCCCCCAAAATAAGAGTCCTTAAAAGCGTTTTCATCATGACAGCCCCCTTGATAACCTCAAATATACCACAGGTTAACTGTTTAACATAATAAAAGCACCAAACCGGCCGGTCGGTGCTGATTCCCGGGCCTCCGCCCGGTGGGAATAAAACAAATCGTTGTTCCGGATCGTACACAACCCGGATCTGATCAAATTCTCTTCTTTTAGGCCTATTTCCACTAATTGCCGGGCATTGGCCTGCGCCAAGTCGAGCTTCCAGTGGTCGGCCGAAGTCTTTTGAAGAATCTCCCCGGCCCAGGGAAAAACCTCGGAGAATTCCCGGAAAACGTCCGCTCCAACCTCATAGCAACAAACCCCAATACAGGGGCCCAAAACGGCCCGGACTTCCTCAGGCCTCGTCCCATAGGCTTCGCCCATGGCCATGAGCGTCTTGGCCGCTACATGGCTCACGGTCCCCCGCCATCCGGCATGGGCCAACCCGACGGCTTGGTGGGTCGGATCATAGAAAAGAACCGGCAGGCAGTCCGCCACCAAAAGCATCAGGGGAATATCCTTTTCATTCGTGATGATCCCGTCCCCCTGTCCCAGGGACTCCCCCTCGGCCGGGTGGTTGGCGGCGTCCAGTTTCAAAACGGTTTCGCCATGAACCTGGTCGGCATAGACGATCTTCCCCAGGTCCATTCCGACCGCACGGGACAGGAGGGTCCGGTTTTCCTCGACCCGCGAAGGATCATCCTGCACCTTATGGCTGATGTTCAGGGATTTTCGGTTCCCCCGGCTCACGCCGCCGGTCCGGGTGGAAATGGCGTGTCGCAGGGCCTTCTCATCGGCCAAACGGGGAAAGGTCAGGGTGGTGATCCCTCCCGACTCCCGCAGCAGCGCCTCAGCGCCGAGCTTGTTCGTTGCCACTGTTTCCCTCCACTACATCCTTGTAACCAATGACGCCTTCGGCGATGGCCTTGGCCATGTTGTCCTTCCAGTAAGGGTCCCTCAATTTATTTTCTTCCTTTTGGTTGCTGATGAAGGCGGTCTCCACCAGGATGGCCGGCATGTCCGAATAAGCCAGCACGTAAAAAGGCGCCTTTTGGATGTTCCGGAAATGTTGGCCCATTCGGTTTTCAATCCGTTTCTCGGTCATTTCCGCCAGCTTGCTGCTGTAATAGGTATAACGGTCCTTTTTGAGTTCCTCGAAAATGGTAAGTTTGTTCCCCTTTTTCCATCCGTTTTCGCGCTCCGCCGCCTTGGCGGCCCATTGGTTGGAGGCCTTCGCGCTGTAAATATAGATTTCCGTCCCATGGGCTTCTTTGCGCGGATTGGAGTTGCAGTGGATCGAGACGAAAAGATCGCCGTTATGGGTGTTGGCGTAGTCGGTGCGGTACTTCAAGGTGATGTAATAATCCGCGTTACGGGTCATCAGCACTTCCAGCTGGGGGTCCATTTCTTTCAGATAGGTCACCAGTTTGTTCGCGATATCGAGTGTCGCTTCTTTTTCGACATAGCGGTGGTCCCGTCCGGGCGCCCCGGCGTCGTTCCCCCCGTGGCCTGCGTCGATGATGATCCTTCGGGCCCACATGACCTTGTTGGCGGGCGGTTCGTCCTCAAGGCGGGTGACGTGCTTTTCATCCGCCGGCTTTTCTTTCGTCGGTGCCTCCGGCCCTCCGGCTTCTTCCGAGGCGGGGACCGCCGTGGGGGTCACTTGCGTGACCTCCACGGCGGTGGGAGTGGCGGGGACGGCGGTTGGGGCTGTCATAGTCCGGGCCTGGGTGTCCGGCTGAATCTCATCGGCGCGCACTCCCCCGGCCACGATGGCTTGTTGGTCCTGCAGGTAGCTGACTTGGTTGTCCAAAAGGGTCCCGAAGGAGTCCTCCACCGAGTCGGGGGGAATTCCCAGTTGTCCGGAAACGACCTCCACGGGGTCGATGGGAACGGACATGTCGGGATCGGTGGTCAAAAATACCGGCTGGGAGAGGGCCAGGTTCTCCCGAACCTTGCCTTTGGACAGGGTAACCTTGCGGGTCTGGGCGTCGAACTGGACGTCCACCCCGTAAAACTTGGCCACTTCCATTAACGGCAGATAGGCTTTTCCCTTTATATCGTGAAGGACCCCGACGCTGGCTTGGCCGCTTCCATTGGCGAACTTGAGGAGCACGGACTCCTGCGCCCCCGGGCAAAGGCCCACCGCCGCGAAGCTTGATAGCGCGCCGGCAAGGACTGAAAGACGGGGCTTAATTTTCAGTGGCGTCATCGGTGCCTTCATCCTTGGGGCTCGTTTCCGGCTGGAGGTGCCTGATGCGGAAATACCAGTTAAAAACCCGGGTCGAACCGTTCTTATCGGTGGCCATGGCGGTCAAAATATGGCCACCCCGGGCCAGGGGGGCCTGCAATTGGCGGCTGAAAACATGGGTCTTCGGGTTGTATTGGACCTTCATGAAATGATTCCCCACCTGGAGTTGGACCGACTTGGGCACCACGTCATCGAGGATTTTTGCCGAAATCACGGGCTTCTGGCTGTCGATCAAAACGCCATCCCCGGGGGTGAGGCCCTTCAAATGAAGCACCTTGTCCTTAAAGATGGCCGCAAACCGGTCATGGCTGATGGGATAGAGCACCAGGTTGCGCTTGAGCATCAAGGGAGGCAGGGTGCGGTCGTTGGGCCCCGGATTGACGGTAAAGGCCAGCTTGTAACCTTCCGTCTCCGTCACCTTGAGGATACCCGGGTCGTAAACACCATAAGGATAGGCCAGCCAGTCGGGCTTGTTCTTGAAACGGGTTTCGATAAAAGTCAGCGGCTGGTTCAATTCGTAGGTCCACAATTTCCGCGCGCCGGCCGCATCCAGCTTTTCGCCTTCCTTGCCGAGGTTCAAATGGTTGGCGGTGTGCGATTCCACCATCATTCCCGACTTCTCCATATCCAGGATGTCGGAGTCTTCAAGGGCCTCGAACTTCTTGGGGGTCTTGTGTTTTGTCCCTTCCTCTTCCCTCTTTTTCGCCGCCAATTCCCGGTACTCGACGAACTTTGTATAAAGGAAAAGGATCGTGGGATAACCCTGGGTCTTGATGACCGGAAAGGCGTCCCGGTAGATCGTCCGGAAGCCGTCGTCAAAGGTAATGAGGACCGGTTTCAAGGGGAGGGGTTTCCCTTGAAACCAGTACCCCATCAGCTGCTCCTTGGAAATGGGGTGGAACCCATTGTCCTTCAGGTACTGCATCTGCCATTTGAACTCCTCGAGGGGCATCTGGTATTCGGCTTGCGCCAAATCCTCGTCCTCGTCGGGGTGGTTCAGGAAACGGTGGTAACAAAGCACGTAGAAGGGTTCGTCGTCCGCCGCCGGGTCCGAAGAGGCCACCGGGGCGAACACCGCGGTCGGCGTCGGCGCCTTCACCGCCGATGCCGATTCCAAGGCCGGCAGGGGGGATAGATCCAGGGGAATGTCCCCCCCGGATGCCCCGACCGCGGCGGCCAGGAACAGGCCCGCCGCCCAGCCCAAAACCCTTCCTGCTTGTCCCAACCGTTCTTTCAACATCCTTTTCTTTCTTTTCAGTTTTGAAACGGCTTGCTGGCCAGGCGGCGCCGCAAATAAGCCGGAATATCGTACTGCCCGTCGGACAACTTGAGCGCCATTTCCCCTTCCAACTCCTCGAGGGGGGCGGATTGGGAGGAACTCGCCTTGGCCGTATTGAAATTGGGCGTCACGAAATTCTTCAGGTCGATCACGGTGGCCATCTGGTCCTCGCTCTTGACCGCGTCGAAACCGGTGGCGATGATCGTGACCCGCAGGCCGTCCTTCAGGTTCTCATCCCGCACGATGCCCGGGATGATCTCGGCCCCGGGACGGGCGGCTTTTTGGAGGAAGCCGTTGATCTGGTTGAACTCGTTCAGGGTAAAGTTGGCCCCGGCGGTCACCAGCACCAGGACCGCGGTGGCCCCGGCGATGTCCACATCCTCCAGGAGCGGGCTGTTGACGGCCTTCTGCACCGCCTTGAGGGCCCGGTCTTCCCCGGTGCCCGCGCCCATTCCCATCAAGACCTTGCCCTTGGCGGTCAGGATGCGCTTCACGTCCGCGAAGTCGCGGTTGATGATGCCCTCGGAGTGGATGATCACCGAGATGCCCTGGATGGCCTGCACCAGCACTTCATCCACGCGGGAGAAGGCCGAGGCCAGGTCCACATCCTGCTCGCAGACCAGGTTGATGCGCTCGTTGGGGATCACCACGATGGCGTCCACGTGGGGCAGCATGGCCCGCAGGCCGTCCTCGGCCTGGGCCTTGCGCACGGGACCCTCGTGTTCGAAGGGCCGGCTGACCACGCCCACCGTCAAAATGCCCAGTTTTTTTGAGATTTCAGCCACCACCGGGGCCGCGCCCGTGCCCGTGCCACCGCCCATGCCGGCGGCCACCACCACCATGTCGGCGCCTTCCAGGCACTTCGTGATCTCGTCGGTGGATTCCATGGCGGCTTCCTTGCCGATCGTGGGATTGCCGCCCGAGCCCAGGCCCTTGGTCAGGGCTTTGCCCAGTTGGATCTTCTTGATGGCCTTGCTGCGCCGCAGGGACTTGTAGTCCGTGTTGGCCGCGATGCATTCCACCCCTTCGACCCCGGCTTCGATCATCTTGTTGACGGCGTTGCATCCGCCGCCGCCCACTCCGATGACCTTCAA
>JAJPJW010000118.1 GCA_021324075.1 Pseudomonadota bacterium
CAGCTTTCGGGCGCCTCCAACGTCCTGGTCCAACAGGTGGTCCTGACCAACCCCAGCAATTCCACCATCAACCTGACCTCGATCACCCTGCAGGTGACGGGGACGGGGAACCCCAACAACATCACCGGGGTGACCCTGTGGGGCAATGCGACGGCCATTACGACGACGATCTTCTCGGGCATCAATGCGGTTTACAACTTCAGCGGGAGCCTGCCAGGCTCCTCCAGCGTGACCTACACCTTCACGGTGAATTTCGGGACCAACGCGGTGGGGAACTACAGTTTCAACGTGACGGGGGTTTCGGGCGGCAACGGCCAGGCGGCGCAGTTCAGCCCGCTGCCGGTTGCGGGAGCCACGGTCACGGTGGCCCAGCCGACCGCCACCCCTACCCTGACGGCCACGCTGACGCCCAGCGCCACCCCGACCTTCACCTTCACGGCCTCGGCGACCTCCACCTGGACCGCCGCCTTTACGGCCAGTTTCACTCCCAGCCCGACCCGGACCGCTACCACCGTCCCCCCAGTCGTCGGGACACCGGTTCTTTTCCCCAACCCGGTGAGCGGCGGGAACAGCTTCCAGCTCAATTCCGCCTTGGCCGCCACTTCCGACGTCCATATCACCTACTTCACGGTGACTTTCCGCAAAGTCAACGACTTGACCTTCCCGGATGTGACGCCCGGCAAAGTCCTTACCTTGCCTTTGACGGATAAGAAGGGAATGGACCTGGCCAGCGGCCTTTACTACATCGTGGTCCAAACCCAACAAGGCCGTTCCATATTGAAGCTGTTGGTTTTAAGATAACCTCGCCTTAAAAAGCGCCCCACCCCCGAATTTCAAAGACGTCTTGAAAAAACTCCGGTGGGATGCTGTCATCCTTTCAGCCCTCAAATACCAAGCGATGGAGGTAGTCCATGAAGAGGATCTTCTTGTGCCTGGGCGTGGTAGCGCTTTTGTCGGCCGGTGGAGCTGAAGCGAAGTTAAAGCTTCCGGCGCTCATCAGCGACCACATGGTGCTGCAGAAGGGCAAACCGACGGTGTGGGGTTGGGCCGACCCCGGCCAACCCGTCACCGTGGCCTTGGGCAACAACAGCCAGGTAACCCAGGCCGACGACCAGGGGAAATGGAAGGTTTCCTTAAATGTCCCCCGCAATGGCGGGCCCTATCTATTGACCGTTTCCTCATCGCAGGAGGCGGTGACGGTGCAAGACGTGCTGGTGGGCGAGGTCTGGCTGGGTTCGGGCCAGTCCAACATGGAATTCGCCATGAAGACCTCCAGCGACGCGGGCACGGAGATCCCGGCCGCCAATTTCCCCAAGATCCGCCTGTTCACCGCGGCCCGGGTGGCTTCCTTCACGCCGCTGGACGACGTGCAGGGGAGCTGGAAAGTCTGTGCCCCGGATACCATCGGGGATTTTTCCGCCGTGGCCTACCATTTCGGCAAGGAACTCCAAAAGGCCCTGAAAAACCCACCGGTCGGGCTCATCGTGTCCGCCTGGGGCGGTTCGGCCGCCGAAGCCTGGACGCCCCGCCCTGTTTTGGAGAAGGATCCCGCCTTCACCAGCCTGATCGACCAATGGGACCACAATGATTCCCAGATCAAGACCTGGAAAACCGGGGACGATTTCGAATTACGGGTGTCCGACATTGTCTTCATTCCCAAGGACCCCAAGGACAAGGCTGTGACCGTATTGGCTAAGGCGGGGGGAGAAGGTTGGGGGGGCAATTGGACCACCTCGGCCAAGCCCGACTGCCAGGCCGCGGTGACCCTGGATGGAAAGGCCGCCCTGGGGGACGGACCGGCCGTCAAGTTTTTCGGCTACATGAAGGGCGGGGGCTGGGGCGGGCTTGCCACCAATCTTTCCACCCAAAACGTGGATGTGAGCCGGTTTGAGGCCATCGAACTCTACGTGATGGGCAAGGGCAAATACCGGCTGACGCTGGGCCAGCCCTCCATCGCCGATTACGATTATTACGCGACGGCCGACACTTTCGACGCGCCTACGACCTGGACCAAGATGCGCTTTGACATCGACAAGCTCAAACAGGGCGGATGGGGCGCTCCCAAGCCCTTCACGCCGGATGCGATTTCCACCCTCAACTTCCCGGTGCAAGTGCCCTATTGGCCCGACATCGTGGCGGCCTGTTACGACGGCATGGCGGCGCCCTTGACGTCCTATGCCATCCGGGGCGTGCTTTGGTACCAGGGGGAATCCAACACGGGCCGGCCGGGGCAATACCACCAGCTTCTCTCCGACATGATCGGGGGCTGGCGGGAGGCTTGGGGGAGCAAGTTCCCCTTCCTCGTCATCCAACTGCCCAATTATATGGCGGTACAGGACAATCCTTCGGAGAGTGGGTGGGCCGAGTTGCGGGAGGCCCAATTGGAAACCTCCAAAACCGTGCCCAATACGGGCCTTGTCACCACCATCGACCTGGGCGAGGCCAACAACATCCACCCGAAGGACAAGACGGACGTGGGCCACCGGGCGGCCCTGGTGGCCTTGGGGACGGCCTACCACCGGAATGTCGTTTTTTCCGGGCCTTCCTTTGTTTCGGCGCTGGCCAAGGGTGGAAAGATGGTTTTGAAGTTCGCCAACGCCAAGGGCCTGGCAGCCAAGGGCGGCGGGCCGTTGAAGGGTTTCGCACTGGCGGGGGACGACCAGAAATTTTATTGGGCCGATGGGGTCATCCAGGGAAACACCATCACCCTTTCCAGCGCCCAGGTGCCCGACCCGAAGATAGTGCGCTATGCCTGGGCGGACAACCCGGTCTGCAACCTCACCAACTCGGCGGGGTTGCCGGCTTCGCCCTTCCAGTATTCATTCCCGCTCAAGCCCGGCCCCAAAGCGGCGGACGACGGCATCCCACCCCCGCCTTGATCAAGGGCGGCCTTCGGACGTTTCTTCCAGGAGACCCTGGGTTTCAAGCACCAGGGGATGGTCCTCCTGGAAGGAATGTTTCAGGATGAGCAGGGCTTTTTGAAGGTCTTTCTTCGCCTTTTCCTTCCTGTTCAAACCCAGTTCCACTTCGGCCAAATGGGCAAGGTCCAGGGCCACTTTGGGGTGTTCCGGCCCGAAAACGGCCGTTTCGGTTTGGACAACCTTCTTCCACAAATCCCCGGCCGATGAACCGTCCCCTATTGCCGCATAGGCCCGGGCCAGCCTTTTCATGTGGGGAAGGGCCTGGTAGTCGTCATTCGTGCCCACGAACTTCTTGGCAATAGCCAGGGCCGAATCGTCCAGGGCCCGGCTTTTATCGGCCGGACCGTGGCCTCGGTCAAAATCCGCCAGGTCCAACATCCCGTCGGCCACTTGGGGACTGTCCGGGGCGAAACCTTTCCGGTCGGCCCCGAGGGCCTTTTCGAGGCAGGCCTGGGCTTGGGGCAAGTTCTGCCGGGCCAAAAAAGTCCGGGCCAGGTCCTTCCACAAGTTGACCGAGGCGGCGGGATCGGGTTTGGAAAGCTTTTCAAGGCACTCTTGGGCTTGTTGGAAAAGGGCCAGGGCCTGGCCGGTGTTTTTCAAGGCCAGTTCAACCCGGCCCAGCAATTCCTGGCTGTTGGAAATCGCCCGGCTGTCTCCCGATGCCCCAGCCTGCCGCAAGGCCAAAGCCCTTTTTTCCAGAGGACGGGCCTCCTCCCAACGGTTCATCTCCCCATAAAGGGCGGCCAACAAATCCAAGGAGCCGGCCAGTTGGGGGTCGTCGGGGCCCAGGTTTTTTTCCCTTAGGGCCAGGGCCCATTTCAAGGTTTCCTCCGCCTCCCCGTAACGGGCCAAGTGCCATTGCAGGACCCCTTGGTCCTCCAGGATGGGAACCAGCGAAAGGCTGGTGGGACCGAACTGATCCTGGGCGATCTTGAGGGCCTGCTCCTCACCCCGCAGGGCTTGGGCAAAGCCCCCGGTTTTGGCGGCATTGACGGCCCCGATGCGGGAAGTCTCCAAAAGGCCGATGTCCATCATCGGTTCGGCGCCCCAAACGACGGAGGGGATGAGGAAGGCCCAAAAGAGGGTCCTCAAGGGACTTACTTCCAATGAAAAAGGATTTTTCATTTCGAAAAATCCCCCAGTCCTATGAGGGGTTCGGGTGTGGGCAGGGGTTGATATTCCATTTGGGGGAGGGGGGGGCAGTTGGGGCCGATCGCCACCACATTGGCGTCCCTTTCGAAAAGGTCCAACCAATGGCTGGGATCACCCCCGTCGGTGGAATAAACCGCCCGGGAAAGATGCGGGCCGCCGTCGAACGAAAATTCGGCGGCCTGGGCCAGCCCTCCGGAATTGCCCACATCGGAGATCACATAACAATCCTCGCAGCCGGGGGGATTCTTGGAAGGGCGGCCCGAATCGGTTTGGAAGACCAGGTACCAGCATTCGGGAGAAAAATTCGACTTGGACTTGTCCGCAAAACCGACAGTCACCCATTGGAACCGGGAGGGCACCTGGTCGGGACCCAGGGCCACGGCCGTGTAAATAGGGGCAGCCTTGTGGATCTGGAAGAAATTTTTGAGGATCGAGTAATTCAGCGGCGAAGCGGGATGGCCTTGCTTGCGCACCCGGACGGCAAAGGCGGTGGCGGCATAGCCGCAATGAAAGTGGAGGGCCTGGCCCTGGAGAACCTGCCGGTCCTTGTCGGCCGGGTCGCCACCCCCGCAAACGGGACGCTGGCCGGGATCGTCGTAGGGGTTCCCCTGCAGGCTGTTGCCGGTGCCGTAAAGGGCGTAAACGGGTTCCTGGCCCAACTCGTGCCAATGGCCACCCTCGGACAAAAGGACATTGGTGTTCCCATCATCGGTCCCATCGCCGCAGTGAAGGTGGTTGAGGACGTCGGTAGATAGGAAGGAGGCGCAATGGCCGGGACCGATCACGCCCACGGGATGGCCACCGCCCCTCAAGGCATCCTGTTCGACCACCAGGTGGTAAATCTTTCCTTTAACCAACGGCGCACGCGGCAGGGGCACGGTGGTCCAGCTTTCCGGGCGGGGGATGAAATGGGAAAAGGCCATGGGCGTTCCGGAAGGACGGCCGTGATCGTCCACCTGAAGGCTCAAAAGATAGGCGGGCGGATTTTCCGCGCCGGTGCAGAAAACCGCGGCGGCGGTCACATCCATATCCTCCTGGCAGGTGAAACGGCAGGACATTTTCTTGTCGGGGGCGTCCAGAACAGTGGAGAGCCTTTGGTCGGCCACAAAGCGGTTGCCGAAATCGGCCAGGGCGGGAAATGTTGCACTGAAAACTACGGCGGTGAAAAAGAGGAGTTTTAGAAAACGCATGGCTCAATCCTACTGGAATTCGCCGGGGATGGAACACTCCCCAAGGGCGGGTCAAAGTCACAGGTTCAAAAAAGAGGATCTTCCGGGTAAAAAAAATTCCGGTAAAAAAGTTTAAAAAACGTCTGAGGCAAATCATAGAACGACTAAAAAAATGCTCAAACCTTTTCCCAAAAAACGCGAATTCGTTGATCGCTAAACAAGTTTTAATGTGAAACTTGTCTGATCAGCAAAACCGCTACCAAGAAGCGTTAAATCTCTAAATATGCTATATTTTTCAATGTAATTTGGAGTGCTTGAAAGCAACTGAATTATTCACCAAAACTTTTGACAACTATTCAATCGATTTAAGGAAACTTCACAAATTCTTTAAAAACGTTATCAGAAAATTCGGGAACTACCTCGAATCGTTTTTTGAGGGCGATTGAAAAGGTGAAGATGAACAATCGATTCATACAACCCAAAGCTTCTTTCACATCGTCTTACCGCGACTTGAGTTTTATTTGCCAAGCCTTGTTCCGCCTTATTGCCCCTTTTCTCCCCCTTTCTTTTTTAACCTCGAACCCCCGAGTTTATTTGCGGAGCATTCCGCTTCCAGTCCGTTTTTTTTCGTTCGCTTTCGGTTTCTTCCTGCTTTGGGCGCCCGCCGTGGCCCAAATCAACTACAGCACCGCCAACTATTGCTCGACGACCTACACCTATTCCACAAACGCCACCGCTTATGCCCCCTCGGGAGTGGGGAACTGCGGTTACCCGACGAACACCTTGCCCAACCTGACGGCGGCCATCAACTCCAACTCCGGCAACGGAGGTGACGACTACCAAAACGGCCTAGTCTGCGGGGCTTGTGCCGCCGTTTTTGACCCCACCAACTCCAACGCCATTACGGTGATGATCACGGATGCCTGCCCCAGTTGTAGCAACGGCGCCAACCAGCTGGACTTGACCCAGACGTCGTGGCAGGCGCTGACCGGCAATACCAGTTTCGGCGTCCTGGCCATCCAATGGAAATTCGCCCCTTGTCCGGCGAGCATGTACACGGGCAATCCCTCGGGCAATATTGAATACAACTGGAAGAGCGGGTGCAGCGGCACCTTCGACCCCATCCAATTCCAGGACACCCTTTTTCCCATCATCGGGGTGGGCTGGAGCACGAGCAGTGGGGGGCCTTTCACGGCCCTTCAATTGGGGGGGAGCAACGTGGGCGGGAACTCCTATTGGGAGAACAGCGCCCAAAACCTCAACAGCAGCACCGGGCCGTTTTATTTCCAAGTGACGGACGGAGCGGGCCAATCGGTCACGCTAGGCCCCCTGCCGGTCGGCAGTTGCGGGGTGACCCAATCGGCCTCCCTGCAGTTTTCCCAGGGCTGCGGCCCGACCGCCACCCCCACCATGACCGGCACCCCCACCCGGACCTTTACTCCGGGGCCGCCCACCAGCACTCCCACAAAGACCAACACGCCGGGAGGGCCCACGTTCACACCGGTGCCGCCGACCTCAACGCCGACCGCCGGCACCACGGTGGTGAACGGAATCACTTTTACTTCGTGCGGTTCGGGAAACCCTTCGCCGGGATATTCCCTGGCGCAAAACACGGTGGCCTCCGGCGTGGGGCTGGACTACGCGGTGGCCAGCAGCCCCTGTGGTTCGCCCCTGACGGTCAACCTCCCCGCCGGCGCCGTGCCCGTCACGGCCTTCGCCTACGTGGAATACGACATCAGCGGGGATTCAGGCGCCCCGAACAACAGCTCCATCAACTTCTCCGGCCATACCTCTCCTGCGGGGGCACAAGCGGGGGCGCCCATGACCTGGACGACTTTCCAAAACATCTATTACAACATGCGCTACAGCCTGAGCCCCTCCTGGATCAGCGGCGCCGGCACTTCCACCTACACTATTTCCACCTCCGAAACGGGCACCTGCGCAGGCCAGTCCTTGATGGTGCTTTACACCAACCCGGCCCAGACCAGCGTCAACTACGTTTCCATCGCCGACGGCAACAACGCCTGGCACGTGGAGGAGAACAACCTGATCCTGCCGGGCAACGGTGTGGCCCCGCCGGACGCCGATTTGAACTGGTCCTGCCTCAATCCCAGCTGTGCCAATTCCAGCCTGAAGTACTCATCTTTAGGAGGAAGAAACAATTGTAATGACGGCCAGATCGACGGGGATGAGGACCTGATCACCCAATACGGCGCGGGCGGGGTGACCACCAACTCGGGCGGCAGCCAGAACGGCACTCCGATCCTGTGGAACGGCCCCCCGGGCGTGCTCAACTGTGGCGGCACCAATACGGCGGGTGATTTCGCCCGGAGTTACAACCTTGGCACTAACTTCCAGAGCGGGGCCACCAGCCTGGAATGGGGCTTCCTGATGCAGGAACAGAACGCCAAGGCCAGCTTCTGGCAGCAGGCCCTGGTATCCCAATACCAGTGCAACCCGGTCCAACAATGTTCGTCCACGCAGGTCTTCAACCAGACCACCCTGCCTTTCGGGTGGACCACGGGGACCTACCCCTTTGGCGAGGCTTCCTGGGGGGCCAGTTCCTCGGGGATCTCCATCAACGGCGGATGCAACGGAAAGAACAACTTCCTTCTTAATACAAACGTCAACAGCGGGCCCGGAACCTTGCAGACCTCCCTGTGCCAGAACGTGAACGGGGGCAATTTCCAGGGGTTGGTGTTCGGGTACAACCAGAGCACGGGCAACGGCAACGGCCTGGTGTTCAACAACAACGGCTCCACGAACGCGGGAACCATGTACTGGGTTTCCTACGCCGCGGGGGTGGCCACCACGATTACCACCACGACGGTGGGCAACGGGGCCTTCAGCGGCTGCCCCTTCTGGGTGGAAGTGGACGTCAATGGTTCCTGCCA
>JAJPJW010000167.1 GCA_021324075.1 Pseudomonadota bacterium
CCCCAGTCTTAATAATTTCCACATTGGGAAAAGGCTTATCTGGAACTGAGGTTGCTTCGTCATGGACGCCCGCCTATTCGACGGGCATTCCTCGCAATGACAACTGTTAAATTTTTCAAATGAAGGTGATTTGAAAATGTTAAGAGTAACCATCATCGGCGCGGGGGTCAGCGGCCTGGCCTGCGCCATCCGCCTGCAGGAACTTTCCAAGGAAAAGAACCTTCCCCTGGAACTGAACCTCCTCGACGCCGGCCCCAAGCCCGGTGGAACCCTCACCACCCTCGAGCAGGATGGCTTCGTGATGGAGGAAGGCCCGGACTGCTTTATCACCGAGAAACCCGCCGCCCTGGAGATGAGCAAAAAGCTGGGCCTGGAAGGCGAGCTCATCCGGACCAACCCGGCCCTCAAGCAATCCTTCATATTAAAAGGTACCCGGCTTTACCCCATCCCCGAGGGCTTTTACATGCTGGCCCCCTCGCGCCTCATGCCCCTGATGACCACGCCCCTGCTCTCGCCCCTCGGCAAGCTGCGCGCCGCCCTGGAGCCCTTCGTGAAGGTGCGCCGCGACCCCCAGGACGAAAGCGTGGGGGATTTCGTGCGGCGGCGCTTGGGGCGGGAAGTGCTGGAAGCCCTGGCCCAACCCCTCGTCGGCGGGGTCTATAACGCCTACCCGGACGACCTTTCGGTGAACGCCTGCGTACCCCGCTTCAAGGACATGGAACTCAAATACGGTTCCCTGCTCAAGGCCATGGCCGCCCAACGGTTGAGGTCCCAAAACCAGGTTTCGGGGGCCCGCTATTCCCTATTCGTGAGTTTCAAGAAGGGCATGCAGACCCTGGCCGCCGCCATGGCCGCGCAAATCCCCGCCGAGTCGCTTTGGCTGGATTCCCCCGTGCAGGCCCTCAAGCCGTCGGACCATGGCACCTGGGAAGTCACCGCCCAGGGCCGCGCACAGGAAGCGGATGTGGTCGTCCTGGCCATCCAACCCGCCAAGATGCAACCCCTGATCGGCGGCCTGGACAAGGAGTGGGAAAAGCTCCTTTCCGCTGTACCCGCCCACGACTCGGCCACCTTGAACCTGGGCTTCCGGCGCCAGGACCTGGGCCACCCACTGGACGGCTTCGGTTTCGTGGTCCCGGCCAAGGAAAAGAAACTAATCGTTGGCTGCACCTTCGCCAGCCGTAAATTCGAGGGCCGGGCGCCCGGGGACAATGTGCTCCTGAGGGGCTTCCTGGGGGCCGAGGCTGTCAAGGAAATCAAAACCCAGGGCGAGAACACCGTGATGGAAAAGATCCTGGAGGAGCTGACTCCCATCCTGGGCCTCAAGGGTCATCCCATCGTCCATCATTGGGCGAGCTACGAATCCTCCATGTCCTATTTCCGCCCCGGCCACCTGAGCCAGGCCATCCGCCTGGAGCAAAAGGCCTCGGAAACCAAGGGGCTTTACCTGGCGGGCAACGGCCTCAAGGGGGTCGGTGTTCCCGACGCCATCGCCGCCGGGCAGTCCGCCGCCGAAAAGATCTTTTCTTCAAAATAACCCGACCCCGGTTTCCAACCGGTTACGGGGTTTCTTTCTGCGTTTTTTCCATTATCATCTTCGGACCACCGGCAGGCCGGGTGGAATTCCCCAAGGAGGGCGCCATGGATTACTCCCAGATGTTTTCCCAAACTTCCAACCGGATGAAGCCCTCCATTATCCGCCGCCTCCTGAAACTGGTTCAGCAATCGGACGTCATCTCCTTCGCGGGCGGGACCCCCGACGCCGAACTTTTCCCCAAGGACCTTTTGGCCGACATCGCCTCCCGGGTCATCCGGGAACAGGGCAAGCTGGCGCTGCAGTATGGTGAGACCATCGGCTGGATGCCCCTGCGCGAGCAGGTGGCCGCCTATTTGAAGGACTGGGGTATCGACTGCACGGCCGAAAACATCCTCATCACCACCGGCAGCCAGCAGGGCCTCTTCCTTTCGGGGATCACCCTTTTGAACCCTGGCGAAACGATCGTGGTCGAGGAACCCAGCTACCTGGGCGGCCTTCTGTGCTTCCGAAATTTCTCCGCCCAGTTCCTGCCGGTGAAATGCGGCGAAAACGGCCTGGACCCCGCGGAATTGGACGCAATCCTCGCCAAGGCTTCCCCCAAGCCCAAACTGCTCTACACCATTCCCACCTTCCAGAATCCCGGCGGCTCCACCATTCCGGACGAGCAGCGCGGCGCCTTGGTGGAGGTGGCCCGCAAGCACGGACTGCTCATCATCGAGGACAACCCCTATGGCGAGCTCAATTACACGGGTAAGACCCTCCGGTCCCTGAAGTCCTTTGATAAGGAAGGCCGGGTCATCTACCTGGGCAGCTTCAGCAAGATTGCCTCGCCCGGCATGCGCCTGGGCTGGGTCTGCGCCGACCCGGACCTGATCGCCCGCATGGCCATGGCCAAGGAAACTACCGACGTCTGCACCGACGTGCTCTCCCAGGCCATCGCCGCCGAATTCTTCAAGGGCGGGCATTTGAAGGCTCACCTGCAAAAGCTCATAGGAACCTACCAGAAGCGCCGGGATGTCATGCTTTCGGCCATCGCCGAGCATTTCCCCAAGGAGGTCCGGTACAACAAACCCTTGGGCGGCTTCTTTATCTGGGCCGGCCTGCCGGAAGGCCAGAACACCGTGGAGCTTTTCGAAAAGGCAGTGGCCGCCAAGGTGGCCTATGTGGTGGGCACGGCCTTTTACCCGAACGAAGGCCAGGGCCTGAACACCCTGCGCATGGCCTTTTGCGCGGTGGATGAAGCCAGGATCCAGGAAGGCATCCAGCGCCTCGGGGTTGTCTTCAAGGAAGCCCTCAACCAAAAAGCGTAATTCGCCGTCATTGCGAGGAGTGCCGACCGCATAGGTCGGCGTTTACGACGAAGCAACCCCAGTCTACACTCATTTACATTAGTAAAATCGGGCTAAGCCCGATAAAGGTAATGGGTGTGACACAGTTTTCAATTTTGGGGCCGAGGGCCCCGCTTTCTTGAAGAAACCGTGTAAATAACTTCCACATTGGGAAGAGGCATATTTGGAACTGAGGTTGCTTCGTCATTTTCGCCCGCCTATTCGGCGGGCATTCCTCGCAATGACGACTTAAAATCGAAATCACTGATCATGACCTCAAATCAAACCTATAAGCTCCTGGCCCTCAACAAGCCCAAGGGTTATGTCGTCACGCGGTCCGATGAGAAGGGCCGTAAGACCGTCTACGACCTCCTGCCCGACTGGGCCCACGGCGAGGGATGGATGCCTGTGGGCCGCCTGGACCTGGATTCCAAGGGCCTGCTCCTCTTCACCCAGGACAGCAAGCTTGCCGACCGCCTCACCCGCCCCGGCTCCTGCCACAAGGTTTACGAGGTATGGGTGCGCGGTGTCGTCAAAAACGAACACATCGTTGAAATGTTAAAAGGTGTAAAAGTTGAAAAGGAAACCCTGAAGGCCCTGCGGATCGAGGTCAGGGGAGGAGCAGGCCCCAAGACGCGGCTGGAAGTGGAACTGGACGAGGGCAAGAACCGCCACATCCGCCGCATGTTTGGCGCCCTGAAGGACGCCAAGTTCGGCACACCCCTCAAGGTGTTGGAATTGAAGCGCGTCCAAATCGGCGGGCTCAAGCTGGATGTGGAATCGGGCAAATGGCGGTTTTTGACAACCGCCGAGGAATCCGCGCTGGGATAAAATCCGGTTATCTCTTCCGGATCTTCCGCACGGGTGCATCTTCCAGTTCTTCGATTGCTTGTCCCGGCTCCGGTTCGGGTAGCACCACCATGAACCAATAGACGATCATGGCCAGGATGTTCACCACCAGGAAGAGGACCACCCACAGGGTTTTCGTGTTTTTGTCCATTCCCTCCTTGCGCACAAGGTGGATGAAATACGAGATGTGGATGAGGAACCCCAGGAGCACGCCCAGCAGGAGCAGGCCGTAAAAGAGGAAAACCCCTGCCAGGATCTGTCCAGGAAATTCAGGGGAAGGCGTAACCCCCTTGGCCGGGATGTTCTTGAGGATGAAAGCGAACAGGCAAATGACGCCCGTAACGATCATGACGATCGGCATCGGCGTCAGGGCGCCCCAGACGATCTTGTAGGATTTTTTCATACCGTCCTCCTTGATATGTAGGCCACAAAGGAAATTGTAACCACCAAGGTCACTAAGCTCACCAAAAAGGCCCAAGCAGGACTTTGATTTACAACATCTTAACAACTTGGTTTTGTCGCTCTTGGTGACCTTGGTGTTCTTGGTGGTCAAACAGTCGTTTATTTAATGGATTAATGCTGTTCCGCCAGTATGGACTTCACCTCGGCCACCACATCCTCGGGCTTGATCTCGGCCATGCAGAAATAACCGTCCGTCCTCCGACATTCGTGGGCTTTGCAGGGCGAGCAGGCCGGGTGCCGGGTTAGGACCTTCACCTGGGGGCCCCAGGGTTTCCAGACCTCCACCTCGTTGGCGGCGGAAAAAAGGCTCACCACCGGCACCCCGCAGGCGGCCGCCAGGTGGGTCGCGCCCGAATCGCAGCCGATAAAGACCTTGCAATCCTTCATCAGCGCCGCCGTTTGGCGCAGGGTCAGCTTGCCCACCAGGTTCACGATGGGGCATTCCAACCCGTCCACCACTTCCTGGGAGAAGCCCAGGTCCCCCTCGCCGCCCAGGACCAGGATGTCGGCCTGGGTATTGGCGTGCAGTTCGTGGATCAACACCTCGAAACTTTCCTCCCGCCAGCGCTTGGAAGGCGTCGCGGCCCCGATGTGCACCGCGATGCGGGGCACGCCGGGCAACAGTTCCTGGGGGGGCAAGTAGTTTTCCCCCGTCTTATGGTCGTGTTCGTCGAACCACATTTCCAGCTTGCGCTCGACGGCGGTGATGCCGACGGCCTGCAATAAAAGGAGGTTCCGGTCCACCTGGTGCAGGTCCTCTGGGGGCGGAGGGGCTTTTTTCGTCAGGAACCGGCTCACCCAGCCCAGGTCAAAACCCACCCTTTCCTTGGCCCCCGAAAGGCCGGCCACCAGCGGATCCAGGCGGTTCTGGTAGCGGAAATCCAGCAGCAGGTCGGCGGGCTTGGAGCGCAGGAACTTCACCAGTTTCAAGGCCGATTTCCACCGGTCCCAGGCGGGGTAGTCCGGCAGGAGCCAAAGGGCGTCGAAGATGAAAACCTCGTCGAAGTAGGGGCACATCTTCGCCAGTTCGGCCACGGGCGAGGGCACCACCACGGAGATGCGGGCGTCGGGATGGGCCTGGCGCAGGGCGCGGTAGGCGGGGATGCCCAGGATGAAGTCGCCGATCCGGTCGAGGCGCAAGAGGACGATTTCCATGGTGCGGACATCTTAGCTAAAAAACAGCACCAAAAAACATCTTTCACCACAGATGCACACAGATGAACACAGATAAGGCTTTCTTAAATTAAAAAATAGCGGTCCAGGTTTTAAATTATTACATCTGTGTATATCTGTGTGAATCTGTGGCTATTAATTCCTGGTCAACGTAATACCACTACTTTGACGGTCTTGTGGGCTTCGGCGCCCGTGGTTGGGTCCATGACGTCCAGGCTGATGAAATAAAGCCCGGATGCCACTGTCTCACCCTTACGGTTCGTCAGGTCCCAAGCCCCCTGGCCGTTGGAAAGGTCCAGGGCCTTCACCAATTCCCCGTTCATGGCGTGGATCTTCACCAGTCCCTTCCCATCGGCGGGGCTTCCTTCCACCGAAGCGGTCACTTGCACCGTCCCCGCGGAATAAAGGAGGTTGGGATAGGCCGTCAGTTGGACCAGCGCCCTCTGGGAATAGGGGTTCACGTAAACACCCCGGTTCAGGACGGTGAAGCTGCCGTCCGTCATCGCCTGGGTAAAGACCAAATGGTAGAAACCGTTGGGGACCACCTGTCCGTCGTGGTCCGTCGCGTTCCAAACCGCCACCATCCTCCCGCCCAGGTAGACCGTCAGTGTTCCACCGGGCCCGGAAGGATCGGAGTCGAAATTGGACAGGGTCAGGTCCAGGGTTCCGGGGGACTGGGGCGGCAACCTGCCGCAAAGGGTGGCAATCCATTCGCCCTGGGAATTGAAGATGCTTACCGACTCGGAATCGCAGGAAGCGGTAAAGGGCGGCGTGATCGTCCCGGTTTGGGTGAAGGTGGGCGTGGCGGTCGGCGTGAAGGTCCGGGTCACCGTGGGGGTCAGGCTGGGTGTGCCCGTCAGGGTCGGCGTGGCCGTGGGCGGCGGCGTATGGGTCGGGGTGGCGGAGGCTGTGCGCGTGGCGGTCAGGGTCGGCGTGCCGGTGGGCGTCATGGAGGCCGTCAAAGTCGGGGTGCCCGTCACGGTGAAGCTGACCGTGACCGTCGCGGTGAGTGTGGGCGTTCCGCTCGGGGTCAAGGTGGCTGTCTTCGTGGCCGTGCCGCTGGGAGTAGAACTGGGCGTGACCGTAGCCGTGTCCGTGGAAGTCCCAGTGGGGGTCTTTGTCGCGGTCTGGGCGAAGGTACTGGTCGGAGTGGAGCTAGGCGTTGAGGTGGGTGTCAGGGTGGCGGTAAAGCTGGCCGTGAAGGAGGGCGTCACCGTTACCGTATCGGTCGGGGTCAGGCTGGCCGTCCGCGAAGCCGTCG
>JAJPJW010000048.1 GCA_021324075.1 Pseudomonadota bacterium
ATTTCAGGCAATGTCTTCGCGGGTTATGGCTTCAGTGCGGCAGGCCCGACTTACCAGTTGGGCTCGGACTACACCCTCTCGACGACGGCCTTCGGAAAAAAATCCTACATCACCTTCCAGGACCCGGGTTCCAGCTATTCCTACTCGGTGGATTCCAAGGGGGCCGTGACCCAAGTTGGATGGCAATATAGTTCGCCGGGGGAAGTTACGGTCCGATTAATGCCGGCTGATACGGTCACCTATGACTCGGGGATCACGCCCTTGACTCCCCCCCTCGCCATACCGGTCAGCGCTTATGGAGGCGAAACCGCTGGGGCTGTTTACCAAGTGACCGCCTATACCGATAAACAATATGGCTACGTCGTTAACGCGTCATTCCTATCAGGAAGCCACTTTTAGGATCAAAGCTATGTTTATGACTCGGTGACGATCCACGGGGCCACCCCGGTTCCTACGGCGACCCCGACCGCCACGCCCGCCGGTTACCTCACCCAATGGGGATCGGCCGGGACGGGCCGAGGGCAGTTCGGGCGGCCCCAGGGTATCAATTTCGACAGCGCCGGCAACCTTTGGGTGACGGACCTGGATAACAGCCGCCTACAGGAGTTACCGGCGGGCCTGGACGGTTCGGTGGCGGGCAATTGGATCACGATCGGCGGGACGGCCTCGGGCGCCGGACCGGGTCAATTCGCCGATCCCCAAGGCGTGGCCGGCGACCTTTTTGACGGGAATATTTACGTTGCGGACACCTTTAATGACCGCATCGAGGAACTACCTTATGGGTCCTCCGCGACCGTACCTTCCAATTGGCTGACTTTCGGGTTTTCAGGGACTGGAGCAGGGCAATTTAACAGTCCCACGGGGGTGGCGGTGGACCCGGCCGTGGGATTCCTTTGGGTGACCGACTATTCGAACAACCGCGTCCAAAAGATTGTTTATGGCGCCGACCCCACCGTCGGCACCAATTGGAGCATAACGGGGGGCACAGCCCCGGGCACGGCCCCCGGGCAGTTCAACGCACCCAAAGGGATCTTCGTCGATAACCAGGAATACACCTGGGTCGCCGATTCGGGGAACAACCGCATCCAGAAAACAAATGGCGGTGGAAGCTGGACCACCCTTGGGGGCACGGCCTCCGGGAGCGCCCCGGGACAGTTCAATGCGCCCCAGGAAGTCACGGTGGACTCCAACGGCAACCTGTTCGTCGCCGATACCGGCAACAACCGGATTCAAAAAATCGCCTTCGGGAAAGACCCCACGGTTTCCGGCAACTGGACGGTCATCGGAGGTCCGGGGTCGGGCGCCGGGCAATTCAGCACACCCGTGGGGGTAGCGGTAGACGCCTCCGGGAAGCTTTACGTCGCCGACTCCGTCAATGACCGTATCGAAATTTTCGCGCCTTGACCGTCAAGAATCCGGGAAACGCATGAAAAAATTTACCGCGCCGGCGCTCCTTTTTTTCCTGCTGACGACCCGGCTTTTCGCCGCCCAAAGCTGGTACGTGGCCCCCGCCTCCTCCGGGGGAAGCGACACCAACCCGGGCAGCCTGGCCCAGCCCTTTTACACGATCTCCCAGGCTGGTTATGTGGCCCAGCCGGGGGACACGGTCTATGTCCGGGGCGGGACCTATGCCTACACGGCCCAGCAGTGGATCGGGAACGTGGGGAGCGCCGGAGGTTGGATCACCTTCGAACCCTATCCGGGCGAATCCCCGGTGCTGGACTTCGCCTCCATGCCCACCACCGTGGACGCGGTGGTCATCGGCGGGCAGTACATCGTTTTTGAAGGTTTCGAAATCAAGAACTCCCCCCGCAACGGGCTCGCGGGCTGGGGCGCAGCCCACCTGAAACTGTTGAACAACACCTTGCATGGGAACCAATACAGCGGCCTCTTCGTCGGTTATTCCGACCTGGGGACCGTGCAGGACATCCTCGTTTCGGGCAACACCGTCTACAACAACGTGATCATGAACCAGCCGGAAACCCTGGCCGCCTGGCCGGGAGCCATGATGGTGGACCGATGCGAGGGCGCCACGATCAGCGGCAACAATTCCTACCAAAATTACGGCGAAGGGATTGTCCTGGACCTGTCCGACAACGGAGCCGTCTTGGGCAATCAGATCCACGACGATTACAGCGGCGGCATTTATATCGACAACACCACCCACTCGTTGGTCGCCAAGAATCTCGTCTACACCACCTATGACACCCGGTTTTACGTCCTGGGTTACCCCGCTGTGGGAATTGCCAGCGCCAACGAGACCTACACTACTCCCAACCCGATCAACGCCAACCAAATCCTGAACAACGTGGTCATCCACGGCCGGTTCTGTTTCTACTACGGCAATTTCCTGACCGGGGGTGGGCTGAAAAATTACCTCGTCGCCAACAATACCTTCTACAACGGGGACAATACCACGCTTTGGATCGACGACGACGCGGGCCACAGCAACAACCTCTTCGAGAACAACGTCCTCTACCAGGACGCGGGGCACGGGCTGGTCCGGGCGCCCGCCCAGATCGGTGCCTTTAACTTCAACCATAACGCCTGGTACAACGGCAGCGCCGGGGCCGCGGCGGGAACAGGCGACGTCACCCTGGCGCCGCTGTTCCTGAACCCGGGCACCAATGCCGCCTCCGACTATGCCCTCCAGGCACTCTCGCCGCTCATCAACGCGGGAGTCTCCATCGCGCAGGTCACGGACGATTACCTGGGGACGGCCCGACCCCAGGGAGCCGGCTACGACATTGGCGCTTTCGAGTCTATTCCGCCAACCGCCACGGCCAGCCGCACCCCAACCGCTTCCCCGACCGCCACGGGGACCAGCACATTTACCCGTACGGTCACTCCCACCCTGACACCCACCTGTACTCAGGCCGCGACCAACACCGCGACCCTTACCTGCACTTCCACCTTTACGGCCACACCGGCCAATAAGCCGACTCCGCTATCCGGAGGCAAACCCTTCCTTTATCCGAACCCTTGCAGGGGGCCTGAGGGCCTTGTGCGCCTGATTTGCGCTTCTTCCGCTACCGACAAGACAAAAATAAAGCTCTTTACCCCGTCCGGAAGGAAGGTCCGGGACTACGACTTTCCGCCCGACGCCGATCTGCTATTGGACTTGAACGACCTGCGGGGAACGGCCCTAGCCAACGGGCTTTATTACGTTCAGGTAACCACTTCCCAGGGCAGTTTCATCCTGAAACTTTTGATCCTGCGGTAAGGCCCTTTCTGCCCGGCAGGCGAAGTTGGCTTGTGCGGGGCCCCGGGGCTTCCTAAAATGGCTTCCTCAATCCACCAAGGGGGAAAGCCTTGTCCCTGCCGGTCAACAAAGAAACCGAATGGCTGGAAGCGGACGGGCTGGGAGGATTCGCCTCCGGCACCACCATGGGGCTCCGCACCCGGCGTTACCATTCGCTGCTCCTGACCGCCACCACGCCGCCCACGGGCCGCATGGCCCTGGTGAAGGGCCTGGACTTTTGGGTGGAGATCGACGGCGGCCTTTTCCACCTCTCCTCCCAGATGTATTTTCCCGGCGTCATCTCGCCCAACGGCTCCGAATCCATCGAGTCCTTCAGCCGCAACCCCTGGCCCAAGTGGGTCTACCGCCTGCCCCGGGGCATGACCCTGGAGCACGAGCTTTTCGTGCCGCACGGTTCGCCCTCGGTGGTGCTCTCCTGGCGCCTGCAAAACGCCAAGGAGCCGGTACGCCTGTCGGTTCGGCCCCTCCTGGCGGCGCAGGACTACCACTCCCTGCAGTCCCGCAACGCCGATTTCCGCATGGACGCCGACATCTTCGAAAAAATGGTCTGTTGGAAGCCGAGGGACAACACGCCCCTGGTGACCGCCCTGCACAACGGCCATTACCACCACGAGCCGGATTGGTACAAGCAGTTCCTTTATGAGCAGGAGCAGGAAAGGGGACTGGACTTCGTCGAGGACCTGGCCACGCCGGGCCTTTTCCAATGGAACTTCACCAAGACCCGCGCCCTCCTCATTTTCACGGCCGGCGGCCAGAAACCCGCGGCTTCCGAACACCTCCAGGTGGTGGAGGAGGTCTACGACAAATTCCGCACGCAGGAAGAGAACCGCCGGGAAGCCTTCGACTCCCCCCTGTCACGGTCGGCGGACAGCTACTTCGTGAAGCGCGACCACGGCCAGACCTTGATCGCGGGCTACCCCTGGTTCACCGACTGGGGGCGGGACACCTTCGTTTCCATCCGGGGGCTGGGCATTGCCACGGGCCGCCTGACTGAAACCCGCAAGATCCTGCTGGAATGGGCCAAGTCCATTTCCGAAGGCATGGTGCCCAACCGCTTCCCCGACTCGGGCGAGGCGCCCGAATACCATTCGGTGGACGCCTCCCTCTGGTACATCATCGCCGTTTACGAATACCTCAAGGCGGCGCACGAGGGCAACCCGACCCGGAAGGATTGGAGCGAATTCCAGGCGCCGCTGGAAAAAATCCTCAAGGGCTATTCCCAGGGCACCCGCTGGGGCATCCAGGCGGACACGGATGGCCTCCTTTGGTCCGGCGAGGGCGACGACTCCCTTACCTGGATGGACGCGCGGGTCAACGGCAAGGCGGTGACGCCCCGGGTGGGCAAGCCGGTGGAAGTGGAAGCCCTCTGGCTGAACGCCCTCTGGGTGGGCGGGCATTTTTCCGAGAACTGGGAGGCCCTTTTCAAGAAAGGCCTGACCTCCTTCCAGAACCGGTTTTGGAGGGGCGCGGGCGAATACCTTTACGACGTGGTGGACGTGAACCGGCAGCCGGGAACGGGCGACGGTTCCTTCAGGCCCAACCAGGTGCTGGCGGTGGGCGGCCTGCCGCTGACCCTGCTGGACGACGTCAAAGCCCGGTTGATGCTCAAAAGCGTGGAAGAAAAGCTTTGGACCCCCCTGGGGCTCAGGTCCCTGGCCTCGGGCGAGCCGGGCTACCGCCGGCGCTACCAGGGCGGCGTGGTGGAACGGGACAGCGCCTACCACCAGGGCACGGTATGGCCCTGGCTGATGGGGCCCTTCGTGGAAGCCTGGGTGCGGGTGCGGGGCAACACGGCGGCGGCCAAGCAGGAAGCCCGTGAGAAATTCCTGGAACCCCTCCTGGCCCAGATGGACCGGGGCGGCCTGGGCCACCTGCCCGAACTGGCCGACAGCGAGGAACCCTTCACCCAGCGCGGCTGTCCCTTCCAGGCCTGGTCCCTGGGCGAGGCCATCCGGCTGGACCGGATCGTGCTGAAATGAATTTTTCACCTCAACTGGGGTTTCCTCACGTCCGGCGTCGCGCTATTCGTGGGACACTCACCCCCAAGACAGTCATGGAGTTTTAATTGGATCCTGAATCCGAACGGCTCAACCTTTTCAGCGACGGCCACCATCCCTGGAAAAAATGGGGGCCCTACCTTTCCGAGCGGCAATGGGCCACGGTGCGGGAGGACTATTCCGCCGACGGCACCTGCTGGGATTATTTCCCCCACGACCAGGCCCGGAGCCGGGCCTACCGCTGGGGCGAGGACGGCCTTTTGGGCCTGTGCGATACCAAGGGATTGCTTTGTTTCTCGGCCGCCCTTTGGAACGGTAAGGACCCTATCCTCAAGGAGCGGCTCTTCGGGCTGAACGGCGACGAAGGCAACCACGGGGAGGATGTGAAGGAATGCTACTACTACCTCTGTTCCGCCCCCAGCCACGCCTATATGAAGGCACTCTATAAGTATCCCCAGGCCGAGTTCCCCTATTCGTGGTTGGTTTCGGAAAACAAGCGGCGGAGCAAGAACGACCCCGAATTCGAACTGATCGACACGGGGATCTTCAACGACAACCGTTATTTCGACTTCTTCGTGGAATACGCCAAGGCGGACCCGGAGGACGTCCTCATCCGCTTCACCATCGCCAACCGGGGGCCGGTCGCAGCCCCCTTGAGCGTGCTCCCGACCCTGTGGTTCAAGAACACCTGGAGCTGGGGCCGGAGCGGGGAACACTACTGGCCCAAATCCCCCATCGTCCGAAAGGACAAGGGATTCGAGCTGTCCCACCCGGCCGTCGGCCATTATTTCCTCAAGGCCGAGGGGTCGCCCCTCCTTCTTTTCACCGAAAACGAGACCAACTTCGAAAAGCTTTTCAACACGCCGAATAATTCCCACTTCGTGAAGGACGCCTTCCACGAATACCTGGTGAAGGGCGACAAGAGCACCGTGAACCTGGACCGGGGCACCAAGGCCGCCTTTTGCTACCAGTTGCAAATCCCCGCCGGGGGGGAGCAGGTCTTGCGCTTAAGGCTTTCCAACAAGGACCTGCCCGAGGCCTTCGGAAGCGCATTTGACAAGGTCTTCGAGGACCGGGCGAAGGAGACGCAGGCTTATTTCGACCTGAAAGTCCCGGCGAACCTTTCCAAGGACGAAAGAGCGGTGGCCGAGCAGGCCTATTCGGGGCTCCTGTGGAGCAAGCAATACTACCTTTACCAGGTCAAGGAATGGTTGGAAGGGGACCCGGACCAGCCGCCGGTGGCCCCGGGACGCAAGACGGGGCGCAACCACGATTGGGACCATTTCGGCGCCGAGGACGTTTTTTCCATGCCCGACAACTGGGAATACCCCTGGTTCGCGGCCTGGGACCTGGCCTTCCACACCATCCTCTTCGCCCGCCTGGACCCCTTCTTCGCCAAGCACCAACTGGTACTGCTATTGCGCGAGTGGTACATGCACCCCAACGGGCAGATCCCGGCCTATGAGTTCTCCTTTTCGGACGTGAACCCACCGGTGCACGCCTGGGCGGCCTGGCGGGTCTACAAGATGAGCGCGGCCAAGGGGCAAAGGGACCGGGTGTTCCTTTCGCGGGTCTTTCAAAAGCTTCTGCTCAATTTCACCTGGTGGGTCAACCGCAAGGACGCCGAGGGCAACAACCTGTTTTCCGGCGGCTTCCTAGGGCTGGATAACATCGGCGTCTTCGACCGGGGACAGATGGTGCCGGGAAGCCTTTTGGACCAGGCCGACGGCACGGCTTGGATGGCCTTCTACTGCGGCACCCTGCTGTCCATGGCCCTGGAACTTTCCCAGGAGAACCAGGCCACCGAGGACATGGCCACCAAGTTCTTCGAACATTACCTTTCCATCGTCCACGCCATGAACACCCTGGGCGGCACGGGCCTGTGGGACGAGGCGGACGGCTTTTATTACGACCAGCTGCACCATAACGGCCAGGTTTTTCCCCTCAAAATCCGCTCCGCGGTGGGCATCATCCCCCTTTTCGCCGTGGAAGTGCTGCGGGAATGCGACCTGGAGAAGCTGCCCGAGTTCTATAAGCGCATGAAATGGTTCATCCAAAACAGGCCGGAGGAAGCCCAGGCCGTCCTTTGCCGCGACGAGGGAGAGCCGGGGAAGGGCTGCTACCTTTTGGCCGTGCCCTCCAAGGAAAGGCTGGTGCGGGTGCTCAAATACGTGCTGGACGAGAACGAATTCCTCTCCCCCCACGGCGTGAGGGCGCTCTCCAAGTTCCACCAGGACCACCCCTACGTCTGCGACCTCATGGGCCAGCGCAGCGAGATCGATTACGAACCCGCCGAGTCCCGTACCTGGCTCTTCGGGGGCAATTCCAACTGGCGGGGACCGGTGTGGATGCCGCTCAACTTCCTTTTGGTCGAATCCCTCGAGCGGTACCACTATTTTTACGGGGACGACTTCAAGGTGGAATGCCCCACGGGCTCGGGACAATGGATGAATTTATCCGAAGTGGCCCAGTTCCTCGGCAAAAGGCTGGCCCAGTTGTTCCTGCCCGACGCCCAGGGCAACCGGCCCTGTCACGGCGGGGACGAGCGTTACGCGAAGGACCCGGCCTGGAAGGACCTGGCACTGTTCTACGAATATTTCAACGGCGACAACGGCAAGGGCCTGGGTGCCAGCCACCAGACTGGTTGGACCGCCCTGGTGGCGAAGTTACTGGAGAGTTTTCCGGCCTAATGGCTTCCGTTCTTCCCCCAAACCCCAAGGCCCGGAAGTCCAAAATGAAAAGGACCAAGGCGGGAAAGCCAGAGCCGTCGAACGAATGGTGGAAACCGGTCCTCCTCCTCGCCGTCATCGCGGGCTTTTTAGCCGCCGCGAAGCTTTTCCACCTGGGGGGCCGGCTGGATGCCCTGGAAACCTGGATCAAATCACTGGGTCCCTGGGGCCCGGTGGTTTATACCCTCCTTTATGCCGCGGCTGTGGTGGCCGCCCTGCCCGTCACCCCTTTCGCTTTCGTGGCCGGGGTCCTGTTTGGGACGGTGACAGGGGTGGTCGTGTCCAATATCGGTGTCACGGTGGGTGCCTGCCTGGCTTTTTTGGCGGGCCGGTACCTCGCCCGTGACGCGGTAAAGAGGATGGTGGGGCACCACCCGAACTTCCGCAAGCTGGACGAGTGGACCGCCCGTAAGGGCGTCTGGATCGTCATCCTAACCCGGCTTTTTCCGCTCCTGCCTTTCAACCTGCTCAACTACGCCTTCGGCCTCACCCGCATCCCTTTCTGGCCCTACGCCTTTTGGTCCTGGCTTTGCATGATTCCCGCCATCATCATCTATGTGGGCGGGGCAGATGCTTTGCACCAGGCACTAGCCGAGGGGAAATGGCCCTGGGGCCTGGTGGGGGTCATCGCCGTGCTGGTCGTGGCCTTGGCGGTGTTGGGCCCGGGGTTGAGGAAGAAATTAAAATTGTGACTTCGGAATGGAAATCAAGTGCCGGATCAAAAAAACGGTTTGAAAAATGGACGGTGCGGATACGTTAAAGCCCTTCATCCACTGTTAGTTGTCAGGTCAGACTCTAAAATTGATTCCTAATAGCTGACACCTAACATCCACCGCCCTATAATGCGCCTTCCAAAAATATGAACACCCCCAAATATCCGTTCCACCTTCCGCTGGTGCTGGCCTTGGCCCTTTCGATTCCCGCCATTTCCCGGTCCCAGGAAGACCTCACCTTCCGTGCCGTCAAGGTCAAGGGCAACGTCACCGCCTATCACAACGAGAACGATGAGACCGCCCGGCTTTATACGAACCAAACGGTGGATGACGGAGACAAGATCACGACGGCTTCGGACAGCGAGGTGGTTTTACGGCTCAAACAAAAAACCTACCTTTACCTGGCCCCGCGCACCAAGATCATCATCCATAAACTGCGCCAGGGCGACAAAGGGCTGGAGTGCCAGGTCAACCTCGTGACGGGCCGGATGCTGGGCCAGTTGGAGGACCTCCCCCAAAGCGCCTTCGAGGTGACGGCCGGCAACCTCCTTTTCCGCGAGCACGGGACCCTTTTCGAAATTTCGCGCAACGTCGACGAGCTGACGGCGGTTTCCTACACGGGGGCCATGGTGGTCAATTTCCACGGCAAGACCAAGATGGCGAAGGATAACGAGGTCCTGAAGCTGGACCACGGCAAGTTCCGCAACAAGACCCACCACTTGACCGCCGACCAGCAAGGCCATTTACAGGCCTGGCAGGCCCTTTTAGCCGAAATTTCCCAATAATAAGCCGAAGTTGCCGCCCGAATTAACACCTCCTTTCGCCCGGATGGTTTATACTCCTTTGGCAGTTAATCACCGACAAGTAACCCCCTGAACAGGTGTTGCGGGTCTTTCGCAAGGGGTTTTCATGGCTTTTCTGAACCGGGTCCTCGACCCTCCATCTTACGGTTTCATCCGCGGCGACCGGTTATACGTCCCTACTTCCAGCGAAATTTTCCGAGAGTTTTTTACAAGGCTGAACATCCTCAAATCCCGCAAGAACTGGCTTCCCTTTTTCGGCTGGGCGATCATTTTGTGCTTCGCCCCCTTTTTCTTCCTCTCCTTTTTCCGCTATTTCTCCTGGCCGCTCTTCGTCCTTGGGTTCATTTACAGCATGGTCATCCTGGGGACCCATGGCACCATTTATTTGCACCGCTACTCCACCCACCACGCCTTTACCATCCGCAACCGCTTCTGGCTTTTCATCTTGCGCAACCTGGTCGTGAAGCTGATCCCGGAGGAGACCTACGTCGTTTCCCACCATGTTCACCACTATATTTCAGAAAAACCCGGTGACCCCTACAACGTTTATGGGGGCTGGCTTTACTGCTTCCTGGCCGACGTCAACCACCAATCCATCGCCAAGAATTTCTCAAGGGAAGACTATGCCAAGACCGCGGCCTTGGTCCGCCACACGGGCATGGGGTTGAACAGCTACGAGCAGTACCAAAAATGGGGTTCCATCGCCCATCCGGCAAGGACCGTCTTTCAATTCCTGTCCAATTGGATCTTCTGGTTCGGGGCCTTTTACCTGATGGGCGGCATGCCGCTGGCCGTCACCCTTTTCGGGTGGTCGGCGGTTTGGGCGGTGGGGGTGAGGACCTTCAACTACGACGGCCATGGGGGCGGCAAGGACAAACGCAAGGAAGGAATCGACTTCAACCGCGAGGACCTTTCCATCAATCAGGTCTGGCCGGGCATGGTGACGGGGGAATGGCACAACAACCACCATCTCTACCCCAACGGCATCCGGGCGGGTTTCCTGCCCTACCAGTGGGACTACGCCTGGCTTTTCATCCGTTTTTACCAGTGGATCGGCGCGGTCGACTCCACCCGGGACTACAAAGACCAGTTCCTGGCCAAATATTACGAGCCTTATTTAAAACAAAAAGAATCGGCAAAAGCCGCCGTCCGTAAAGCCCAGGCCTAGTTTCCCACCCTTCAAACGTCCTTGACTCACCGTTGGAATCATCCGACAATTGCGCTCCTAAAAACCAAGAGTGAACCACAGAGTTCACGGAGTACACAGAGTACGGCAAAGATTAAGTCTTTGTTCAATTCTGTGACCTCTGTGTACTCCGTGGTAAAGAGGATTTTTTAATGATTTCGGCGAAAGAAGTCACCCTCAAGTTCGGCAAGAAGGTCCTTTTCGACAAGGTGACGGTCAAGTTCAACCCCGGCTATTGCTACGGCCTCATCGGCGCCAACGGCGCGGGCAAATCCACTTTCATGAAGATCCTGGCCGGCCAGATCAAGGCCGACGACGGCGAAATCGCCGTGGACCGCGGCGTCAAGGTGGCCATGCTCAAGCAGGACCAATACGCCTTCGACGAATATACGGTCCTGGACACGGTGCTCATGGGCCGGGAAGACCTCTGGAAGATCCAGCAGGAAAAGGACGCCCTTTACGCCAAGCCCAACATGACCCATGACGAGGGTATCCGGGCCGCCGAGCTGGAGAGCCAGTTCGGGGACATGGACGGTTACGCCCTCACCGCCGGGGCCGGCGAACTGCTGGAAGGCCTGGGAGTCGAGACCGACAAGCACGATTGGAAAATGAAGCAATTGACCGGGGGTTGGAAGGTGCGGGTCCTGCTGGCCCAGGTGCTTTACGCCAAGCCCGACGTGCTGCTCTTGGACGAACCCACCAACAACCTGGACATCCGCACCATCGACTGGCTGGAAGACTACTTGAACGGCTACGACGGCACCATCATCGTCATCTCCCACGACCGGCACTTTCTCAACCACATCTGCACCCATATCGCCGATGTGGACCGCGAGAAGGTGACGGTTTATTCGGGCAACTACGATTTCTTCACCCAGGCTTCCAAGCAGGCCCTCGACAGCAAGGTTACCGAGAACGCCCGCAAGGAAAAACAAATCGCCGAATTGAAGGCCTTCGTGGCCCGGTTCTCGGCCAACGCCAGCAAGAGCGCCCAGGCCACCAGCCGTGCGCGGCTTTTGGAGAAAATCGAGCTGGAAACCATCATCCCCTCGACCCGCCAGTACCCCCGGCTTTTCTTCAAGGAAAAGCAGCCCGCGGGGAAAGACATCCTGAACGTCAAAAGCATCAGCAAGGCCTACGGCGACCTGAAGGTCCTCAAGAAGATCAGCTTCATCGTGGGCAACGGCGACAAGATCGCCGTCATCGGGCCCAACGGCGTGGGCAAGACCACCCTTATCAAGTGCCTCGTCGGTTCCTACCAGGCCGAAGGCTCGACCCTGGCCCAATGGGGCCTGAAGATGGACGAAGGGCAGGCCCTCTGGGGTTCGACCGTCAGGCTTTCCTCCATGCCCCAGGACGTGAAGGAGGAACTGGTGCGCGACATGACGGCCCTGGAATGGCTGCGCCAGTTCGACCCCCTGGCCGAGGGCCAGGTGATCCGCGGCATGCTGGGCCGCATGCTCTTTTCCGGGGAGGAACAGGACAAGAACGTGAAGGTCCTTTCCGGGGGCGAGTGCCAGCGTATGGTGCTGTCGCGCCTGATGCTGGAAGGCGGCAACGTGTTGATCATGGACGAGCCCACCAACCACATGGACCTGGAATCCATCGAATCCCTCTCCACGGCCCTTGCCGAATTCACCGGCACGGTGCTTTTTTCCTCCCACGACCAGGATTTGATCGGCAAGGTGGCCAACCGCATCCTGGAGCTCAAGATGGACGGCACCTTCGTCGACTTCAAGGGAAGCTACGCCGAGTACGAGGAATGGACCGCCGCCGAGGCCAAACGCGCCAAGGAAGCCGCCAAAAGCGGATCGAAAAAGTAAACCCGCTTCTTCTTGCTCGCCTATTATAATGATCGCGATCAGTGACAAGGTTAAGGAGGGATTTATGGCGGAGAACAACGACTGGCAAACGCGGTTGAAGACCGGGCGCAACGACGACTGCCCCTGCGGCTCGGGAAAAAAATATAAGAAGTGCCACCTGCAAGCCGACGAGAAAGCCCAAAGCGAGGCCCTGGCCAAGGTGAACGCCGCGGCGGCGGAAGAAGCGAAGAAACACGCCGAGGAACACGGCCACGACCACCATGGGCATGACCATCCCCATGAACACGGGCACAAGCATGACTACGGAAGCCACATCCCCAAGCCGGGATCACCGGTGGTGCACCAGGTGAGCGCGCCCCGCAAAGCGGGCGGCGGATCGTAAACATCTTTAGTTAAAAGTTGAAAGGGTGAAAGGTGAAAAAGCCGAACTTTTCCACTTTTAACCTTTTAACTTTTTGCCAAAGTTAACCTTATCCGATCGGGAGAAATCCATGTCCAAAAGGGAAAATATAAGTACGGGATCCAAGTGGGAACCTGTCTTGGGATATTCCCGCGCCGTGAAGGTGGGAAACTACCTCCACGTTTCCGGCACGACCGGAGCGGGGCCGGACGGGAAATTTTCCCCCGACCCTTACGTCCAAACCCAACTGGCCTTGAAGACCATCGGGGAAGCGCTCGGGAAAGCCGGCGCGTCCTATAAGAACGTCGTGCGCACGCGGCTTTATGTCACTCAAATCGCCGACTGGGAAAAATACGGACGGGCCCACGGCGAGATTTTCGGCGAAATCCGCCCCGCCATGGCCATCGTGGAAGTTTCCAAGCTCATTGACCCGGCCATGCTGGTGGAAATCGAAGCGGACGCTTATCTCGACTAAAGTTATTTATTGCCGGCAGTAAAATTTATTTCCGATCTTATCGAGGGGGAAATTTATGACCTCCTGCCCCAACTGCAACCTGCCCCTGACGCGCAAGCAAGGCGATTATGGCGTTTTCTGGGCCTGTGAAAGCTGCAACCGGTGGTTGATCGGCCTGCCCATCCTGCGCCGCACCCTCGATACCGGATTCTTCAACCGCCTTTGGCAGGAAGTCCTTAATAGCAGGGAAGGACTGGGACAACCCTGCCTCACCTGTTCCAAGCCCATGAACCGGGTCTTCCTGGGCACCGATGAGAATCCCCTCAGCCTGCTGGTTTGCAGGCCCTGCAATGTGGCCTGGATGACCCCCGAGGAAAGGGCTGCCCTTCCAGTCCAGGCGGCTCCCAAACCGCTGAAGCCCGAAGCGCCCCCTCCCGAAAAGCAGCTTCCCAAGGAAGCCGCCGAGCTTCTGGCCCTCCACCAGGTGGAAATGATCGCCGAGAAGGCCCGCCAAGAGAACCAGTTCGACGCCAGCCATCTTCCCATGTCCCAAAAAATCCTGGCGGCCTTCGGATTTCCCGTCGAAGACACATGGGAGCCATCCCACGCCTTTCCATGGGTGACGGCCACGGTGGTCCTGCTGACCAGCGCCGCCAGCATTTATTTTTTCACCGACTTCAAGGCCTCGGTGGAGGCCTATGGGTTCATACCGGTTGACTATGACCGGATGGGATACCTCACCTTCCTCACCTGCTTTTTCGTCCACGGCGGCTGGATGCACCTGATCGGCAACATGTATTTTCTCTTCACCTTCGGGCGGGGTGTGGAGGCGAAGATCGGCGGCCTGGGCATCCTGGCCCTGCTGGCTCTGGCCACCCTGGGGGGGAGCCTTTTCACGCTTTGTTTCGACCCCGGGGGCGACATCCCCAACGTCGGCGCCAGCGGGGGAATCGCCGGAGTCCTGCTTTTTTACGGTTTCGCCTTTCCCCACCGGAAGCTCGTCTTCAGGATGCCCACGCCGATGCTCGGCGTCGGGCAGCTGATGCGCCTGCCCTCCCTGGCGGTTTTGGCTATCTGGGTCGGCCTGCAGGTCCTGGGGATCTTCCACCAGCAAGGCAGCGGTGTGGCCTATTCGGGCCATTTGGGGGGGCTGCTGGCGGGCCTGGCTTTCTGGCTTTTGTGGCGTTGGAAGAACAGCGGCGGTTTGATCAAGGTGCAGGAATAATTTTCGAGGAGGTCGGTTATGAAAAAGATCTTATGGGCGGCGTTGCTCATCCTGCCGTGGTGGATGGCCGGGTGTGGGGATTCCCATTCCAACCTGGGCCCGGACCCCAGCCTGGAAACGGCCTATAGCCTGGCCCTTGAGGGTAAATTTGACGAAACGGCCGATTTTTTCAGCGACGACGTCCTCAATTACATGAAACTCCACCCCGAAATGACCCTGCAAACCCTTTGGAACGACCGGTTGAACAACGGCACGGTCAAGGGCATCAAGCTCATCGAGCACACCCTCACCGAGAAAGACTGCGATTACAAGTTCATGCTTTTCACCAGCGAGGGAATGGCGGACGGGGAAGACTCCATGGTCTTCGAGAAGGGGATGTGGAAGTTCAACACGATGAAACGGATACGGTGACCAAGGCTGTCCACGACGGGGAACCGTCGTGGACAATCAAAAAAGTGAAGGAAAACTTCAGAAAATGTTCGGTCCATACGGATCCGTATATAACGAAACGAAGCTCATCAAACAGGCCAAAAAGACTCTTTTGCCGCCCCTCAGGGACATTGTGGAATGGGCAAGCTCCGCGTTCGGCGCAAAGGTATTGAACGCCCATTGCGAAGTCGTGAAGAGAAAAAGCCCCGGACCGGATTTCCCCAAATTAGACATTATTTACGAGTATGAATCGGATACACCCAAATTCACGGGAGGTACTTCCGGCGACTTTAATAAAAACAGATATGAACGGACGGCGGATGAATTCCGTTCGATATTGAAGTCCCAAAGGGTCAGGGTTGGGAATCTTTTCTCAGTGAAATCGTTCCTTGGCTTCGCCAAACCTGTTGACTTGGAAAATTTAGCTGTTATTTTCAGCGCTTTTGAAAAGTCCGCCAAGTGTGAGGCGAATGGAAGGATCCCGAATAAAGCGTTGGACGAGCTGAAGGCCGGGTTGGACTGTACCGAACTCTGGACCATATCCCGGTTCTTAGGGACGGTGACATTCTTCTTTTATACGGAGGCACAGGCCAAGGAGGCAAAGGCGAACGGCCGGTTGGAGAAAATGCGGGACTCCTATTTTGATTTGCTGACCCAATATGACGAGTTCAAATATTTTCAACGCGAGACCTTTTTTGTCTCTTCGGATTCGAAGGAGCATTTGGATAAAAACTATCAAGGCAATTTTTTTACTACTATAAGTGAAGTCCTGAAAGGGAACGAGTTGTCCACAACGGGGACCTGCAGCGGACAGATTAGGGAAAACAGAAGACTTCATTAAGTTTGGTATCTGAAAGGAAATTATTTATGGGATCCGTTATGAAAAGGTGGGGGATATTGATGGGGTTTATCTTAATTTCGGCCATGGTTACGGCCTGGGGGGATGAGGCCCAAAAGGTTCCCTCGGGCAACGATCATCCGGACTTTTTCGCCATGCACGCCAAACATGGGCTTTTACTGGTTTCCAACGAGGATGACTCCCCTTTCTTCGTCCGCGTCCGGGGGAACGACGTCCAGCAGGGGACCATCGGTGAGGGCGACGATGCTTTCGGGGTCGTGGTGGTCGACGATCTTATCGTCCAATTCGTGACGGCGGGGGTCACCCAGTTCTACAACGGGGATTTATCCAAGCTGACGGACGAGGAGATCCTGAAGAAACATGTGGAATGGGAAACGGATTATTTAAAGGAAAAGCTCGGCCCTTCCTTTAAGCTGGGCATGAACTTCGACATCAAGGGCCTGAATAAGAAGATCTATCACTATTGGACCTATGACATGCCTCACTCGGCGGAAAAAGGGATCAAGCGCAACGTGATGCTGACCACAAGGGTCAAGAACGAAGTCGTGGTGCTCAACGGCATCATGCTGGACTTGGATGAGAAACAAGAGGAGGCCCTGATGCAAAAACTGGTGGAGATCATGAATACCCTGACCGCATTTCCCGATCCGATTACGGTCAACCAGGCGAAAACCTACGCAGTCCAAGATTGATACTATTGAGGGCCGAATCCGACCGTGAAAATGGCGGCGGGTGAGGTTGCTGGGCCGGTAAAAATGGGAAGGAGAAACTAAATGGATCATTTGTGGATTCCGGATATTCCGGTTTGGGAGAAGATCTTCCGGTCGGTGGTGGTCTACCTTTTCATCCTCATCGCCTTCCGATTCACGGGCAAACGGCAAGTGGGCCAGTTGACGCCCTTCGACCTGATCGTGCTTTTGATCATCGCCAACGTGGTGCAAAACGCGGTCATCGGCAACGACAACTCGTTGGGCGGGGGCCTTTTGGGGGCGGTGGTGATCCTGGCGGTCAATTGGGGGGTGGTCTGGGCCACCTACCGGTTCAAGCCTTTAAGGCGCCTGATGGCCGGCGAGCCCTCCCTTTTGGTGCACAACGGAAGGATTTTCAAGGACCGCATGGATCACGAGCACATCAGCATGGACGACCTGGAGGCGGCCCTCCGCAAGAGCGGGGTGGCCAGCGTGGACAAGGTAAGGTTCGCGGTGCTGGAGGAAAACGGACAGATCAGCGTGATTCCCAAACAAGGTTGACCGTCGGCGGTTAAGGAAGGCTAGTTCTTCTTTGCGACCTTGGTGCCGTCGTGATGGGAGGCCTTGCCCTTCGGAGTTTGCGCGGCTTGGGCCGGTTGTTTTTGCATCAGGTCGGCGATCAGGGAAACCACCTTAATATCGGGCTTCTTCACTTCCCTTCGCAGGTTCTCGAAGGTCGTCTCGGGCCATCCCTGCTGGAAGAAATTCACCAGCCACTTGGGCACCCCGCCCTTGGGGTCGCAGTGCACCTCGGCCTCCACATAAGTCTGGTCCGGCATGGACATGGGCACCATCTTGAAAACGCAGGTCATCACGCCCCGGGTGTATTTCTTCAAGACGGGGGCCAGTTCGTCCTCGGCCGGGAGGTAGCTGACGGTCAACCGCTGGGAGGCGGGGTCGTAGTCCACGGTGACATGGGAGACAAAATCCCGGTCCGACATGACGGTGTCGAAAGGGAAGGGGATCCCCGCATGGTCGTACTCGATGAACTCGGTGGGGGAGAGGGTCCGCACGACCTTGGAAGATACCAGGCTGTCGATCCATTCGGTGCCGCGCGTCGTGTCCACGATCACGGAAGCCACCTTGTCCAGGGGCTCATCCACAATGCCGTTGCCCTTGAAGGCGATGACCTGGCTTCCATCCACTTTCGACCAGTAAATCGTGATGCCGTTGGTTTCACAGGATTTTTGCCAGTGGTAATCCGAATCCTTATGGGCGACCAGCAAAGGGTCGGATACCGCCGTCACCGGGGCTTCGGCCCCGCCGCCTAAGGCCGGCAGGAAGCACAGGATCATCCCCAACCAAAGACGGCCTTTCATCGCGACCTCCCAGGGAAAATTGGGAAGATCATAATCCTAAACGGATTGGGTAAATAGTTGAAAGTTGAGGGCGGGATCTATCCATCTTTAACCTTTTCCCTTTCTGACAAGGGATTTTGTTAAAGGTAGCTGACCTTGCTTTTGGGGGGCTCGGCAAACTCGTTCTTCTTGCCCTTCTTCTTGCG
>JAJPJW010000053.1 GCA_021324075.1 Pseudomonadota bacterium
ATTTCATAGGAAACGGGCACGAGGGAATCCACCCGCTCGGACATGCGGCGCTTCACATTGACTAATTCGTTGACGGTGGGCCGCTGCAAAACCAACAGGGGGATCGGTTTACGCCGGGTTTCCAAGATGACGCTGAAAAAAGTGAAAAACTCCTCCCCGATGGAAAAACCCACTTCCATATCGGTCTTGGGGGTCACGGGCGCCAGCCGTCCCTTGCGGATCGGATGGGCCGCATGCAGGATCCGGCCCAAGGCCATTTCGACCCGGCTCTTGTCCCAGGCCGAGGCTCCGTGGGGGCGGAGGAAGACGGTCTTGTTTTCCCGGAGCTTGGACAGGGCTTCCAGCGACGACGTCATGGCGCCTCCTCAAGGATTGTCCGCAAGCAAAAGGGGTGCGGGACCCGCTTCACGGGAATAGACTGCGTTTATTCCCGGGGGCATGTAAATTCCATGCATCCAATGACTTTAGCCGGTGGTTAACCGATGGCGAAGAGTTTTTTCTGACCTTGGGCGGCGGCGGGGGCGTCTTCCAGGACCTTGATGGTTTGCAGGCGGCCGTCGGACTGGCCGTTGATGCGGGCGCCCGAATCCAGGACGTTCATGAGATAGGTGTAGATTTCCTGGGTGATGACTTCCCCTGGGCAAAGGACGGGGATGCCGGGCGGATAGGGGCAGACGATCTCGGCGCAGACCTTCCCCACCGACCGCTTGAAAGGGATCTTCCGGGTGAGTTTGGTCAGGGCTTCCCGGGGGTTCACTTCCTTGCGCGGGACAAAGGGGGGAAACACGATCCGCTTGCGCTTCTTGGTGTTGAGGAACATGTCCTTGTAGTCCACCACGATCTTTTCCAGGGCGGAGACGAACCGCTTCAATTCCTTGGCGGTGTTCCCGAGGGAGACGAACAGGAGGACGTTCTGGAAATCCGACATCTCGGTTTGGATGCCGTATTCGGCATTCAGGATCTTGGCCATGTCGTAACCCGAACAGGGGAGGCCCTTGGTGGAAACGGTCAGCTTGGTGGGGTCCAGGTCCAGGTGGGGGATCTTGCGCACCTGTTCGCGTGTCAGGCAGCTTAAACCCGGGATTTTATTGATCTTGACCCGGGTTTCCTCGCACATCTGGATGACCTCGGTGAGGGCCTGTTCCCCGCCATGCATCATCTGGTAGCGCGACAGGTCCAGGGAGGCCAGGATCACGTAGGAGGGGCTTGTGGTCTGCAGCATCTGCAGGGTGGTCTTGAGCCGCAGGATGTCCACCCGCACCCCCTTGACGTGCAGCATGGAGCCCTGGCTCAGGGCCGCCAGGTGCTTGTGGGTGGACTGCACGCACATGTCCGCGCCCGAGTCGATGGCGCTCTTGGGCAGGTCGGGGTGGAAATGCAGGTGGCCGCCGTGGGCCTCGTCCACCAGCAGGATCTTGTCGTATTGGTGAACGATCTCGGCGATGGCCTCCAGGTCGGTGGTCAGCCCGAAATAAGTGGGATTGGTGATCAAAACCGCCTTGGCGTCCGGGTGCTGGCGGCAGGCCTCGTCCACCTGCTCGGGGGTGAGGTTCAGGATGAGGTCCGAAATCTCGTCGATCTTGGGCATCATATAGACGGGTTCGGCGCCGGCCAGGATCACCGCCGAAATGACCGACTTATGGGCGTTGCGCGGGATGATGATCTTGTCGCCGGGATCGCAGACCGAGAGGATCATGGCCTGGTTGCCGCCCGTGGTGCCATTGACCAGGAAGAAGGAATAATCGGCGCCGTAGGCCTTGGCGGCGAGCACCTGGGCCTCCTTGATAACCGTGGAAGGCTCGTGCAGGCTGTCGATCTCGCTCATGACCGAAAGGTCCAGCCGGAACACCTTGTCCCCGACGAACTTCTTGAACACCTTCAGGATGCCCTTGCCGTGCTTGTGCCCGGGCGTAAGGAAGGAGATCTTGTTGTCGTTGGCGTAGCTGACGATGGCGTCAAAGAGGGGAGTTTTGTCTTGGCCGTCGTAAAGTGACATTTACTTCGAGTTCTTCTCCTCTCCGATGAAACGGTAGGTGAGTGGTTTGTTGTCCCGGATGGTTTCCTTCATTTTGGAGAACCCGTCCCGGATGTATTTCGGGAGGTAGAAAATCCCTTCATGGGCCTCGCCGTCGTAGTATTTCAGTTGCCCGACGCCCCTTTCCTTGAGGACCCGGTTGACCGTGTGGCGGTTGATCCCCTTGGGGTCCACCGATTTGGAGGCCATGGTGAAACTCCAGGGGATATCAAAGGAAGGCACATTGGCGGGCCAGGAATAAACCATCGGGAAAACCTTCTTGAGGGTGTTATGCACCGCCGCCAGGCAGCGCAGTTCTTTTTCCGCCGAACAGCCCGATTGGAGGGAAACCATGCCGTTCGGGGAAAGTTTCCCCGCGACCATCTTGTAGAATTCCTCGGTGTAAAGCAGGTAGGCCGGGCCTTCCTCGACAGGTTCGGGGATGTCGATGATGATGACGTCGAATTTTTCCTTGCTCTTTTCCAGGAACTTGCGCCCATCCTGGAATAAAAGGGTGGTCCTTTTGTCTTTAAAGGCGCCCCGGTGCCATTCGGGCATATATTTGTCGCACAATTCCACCACACGCTTGTCGATGTCGATCATCCAGGCCTTTTTGACCGTCTTGTGCCTGAGAACTTCATAAAGGGTAGCCCCTTCCCCGCCCCCGATGATGACCACTTTTTCGGGCTTGGGGCAGGTCACCATGGCCGGATGAACCAGGTTTTCGTGGTAGATGAACTCATCCCCCTGGGCAGACTGCATATAGCCGTCCAGGATCAGGCATTTGCCATAGTGGTTGGATTGGATGACTTCGACCTTCTGGTAGGGTGTCTGCTCGGAGGCGTAGATTTTGGAGATACCGCGCATGTGGGCCTCATCAGGCGCATAAAACTCGATATGCCAATGCTGGCTGATGTCGGGCATTTAAAAGACCCCAGGTATGTTTTTTTTAACCGCAAGGACCGTCGGGAGGGTTGTGAGAAGTTGATTGGAGGCGGCTGTAGCGTGAAAAATCAAAAATCCGTCCCTGTTTCTTAAATTTTCTATGATTTTTTTAAAAGTATAAAGCTTTGCAAAACACTGTCAAGAAAAAAACAGGTTTCCGGGCGTTCTTGGCGGGGAAAATAATTTTTTCGGAACCAATTTCAAAAAAAGTTCCGCGAGTCCGGCATGTTAAAATCATTTTCCACCGCAAAGGAAGATGGAATGTTCTCAAAACGGGTAATCTACAAATTTTTTGATTTTTTAATTCTTTTCCCCGTTTTTTTCACCCCCCTTTTGTTCTTCATCCTCAGCCACGACCAGTTCGAACTGCCCAAACTGACTTTCCTGGCCCTGCTTACCCTTCCCGCCCTGGTTTCGGGGCTGAAACAAGGGGAAAACCTGAGTTTCACGCCTTTGAGCCTGGCCCTTGGGGTGCTCCTAACCATCGAGATTGCGGCTTCCCTGCCTGCCACCAGCCTCAGTTGGAGAACAAGCCTTCTCGGGGATTATGAGAACTTCGCCGGTCTGTCGACGTTCATTCTTTACTTAATCTGGTTCCGCTTCTTCAGCCGGCACTTGAACCGGGAAAAAATCGAAAAATTGTTCTTTTTCAATTCTTTGGCCGCCCTTTTATCGTCTCTTTACGCCATCGGACAGCATTTCGGCTTCGATTTCATCCAATGGAATAAGGACTCGATCATCGCCACCCGCGAATTCGCTTCCTTAGGCAACCCCAACTTTCTTTCGGCCTACCTGGCCATGTCCCTTCCGCTTTTTCTTTCCATTTCCGTCAAACCGACTTCCCAGCAGCCCAAACCGGCCACCTCTCCATCTTTACTTTTCTGGGTCCTGGGTGCGGCTGGGCTTCTCTTTCTGGTTCTGGGTACACCGAAGGCTGGAAATTTCCTGCATCTAATGCCTTCCACGACTTTCCAGTTGTTGATGCGGTCCATCGGGCTGTGTTTTTTCTCCATTTCGGGTCTGCGTTTCCTGTTGGTTCCCTCTTGGCTTTCATCTTGTGGCGGAACCATTCTCATAATCCTTGGACTTTTAACCACCGGAAGCCGGGGAGGATTCCTGGGAGCCGTCTTGGGGATCGTCTTCTGGCTCTTTTTATCCCTTCGAAACCCCGAATTTCCATACCATCGGTGGATTTCGAAAATTCCAAGGGTTGTAAGCCTGGTGGTCACGATTACCGCCGGGACTTTGTTTTACCTGGTTGGCCATGGATTCCTAAATCGGCTTTGGGATTCCACGATCCACATCGGCCAAAGCCTGGCCGTTTCCCGGCTTCATATTTGGGGGCCCGGTGTCAAAATGGCGGAAGCCAAACCCGTTTTGGGTGTGGGGCTGGACAACTTCAAGATCGCCTTTCCTTATTACAGCGGCATTGGCTACAACGAGATCGACGGGATGTTCAACAGTTCCCGGATGGCCCATAACGAATTATTACAAATGGCCTGCACGACCGGATTTCTGGGCCTGGCGGCTTACCTGGGAGTCTTGGGCGCCTTTATTTTTATGGGATGGAAATGCTATGGGGCCGCTTCTGGACCGGTCAAAGGGCTCCTTGCCGCCGTTTTTTCGGCCGCGCTCGCTTATCAAGTCCAAAATTTCTTCAGTTTTGGGGTCGCCAGCATCAACCTCCTCTGGTTTTTGCTTTTGGCCGTTGTCCAATGGAACTATAGGAGCCTCACTGCCCCCGAAACCCCGGTTTCCGGATCACGGTCATTGGTTTTGGTGGAAAAACCCGTATTGATTTTGCTTTTATCCGTGATTTCCTGGTTCCCCTTAAACCGTTTGGGCGCCGATATCGCCTTTGGTTTCGGCAGCGCCGCCGCCGAAGCGCTTAAACAACCTGATCCCGGCACCTCCCCCGAAACCTATCTCAGCTATTCCAATTACGAAATCGAACTGATGGAAAGGGCGGTGAAATTATGCCCCTTGGAAACCAAGTATGTGCTCTATTTGGGACTGGCTTATGAACAAAGGGCCCAGCTGGATTCCACCTGTTCCAAGGATTTCGAATTATTGGCGCTCGCCAGCTATGAAAAGGCCATCGAGATGAGCCCCTTCAACGCTTATTACTACAATGACCGGGGCCGGGTTTGTGACGCTTTAAGCTCCCCGGACAATGATGACGCAGCCAAAGCGGCGGAATCCTATGGGGAAGCCGTCCATTGGAACCCGTCCAGCCCCTTCTTCAATATTAATTGGGCCATTGCCCTGCAAAAGACCGGAAAAGGGAAGGAAGCGGAAGCCCCCATGGAGAAAGCCTTCCAACTCGACCCCGCCTTTGCGGCAAAGGTCCTGGCCCAGATGGCTTTTGAGAAATATAAGGCCGGGGACAAGCCGAAGGCCTTTGAAATCCTGGCCGATGCCCTTCAAAGAAACCCTTCCAGCGCGGAAGCCTACTATTGCCGGGGCATTCTTTATTTGGAGGAAAAAAAGAAGGGTTTGGCTTTGAAGGATTTGGAGGCGGCCAAAGCCTTGAACCCCACCCGGGAAAAGAACCCTTCGATCCAGGGATTGGATGAACTGGTGGAACAGGCCCGAAAATAGGTGGTGGCACCGGTCAATAGGAAGCGGGGCGGTTCAAGGAGTCCAGGGGCCATTTGCCCCGCAGTCGGTCGATCCGGTACCTTGCATAGTCCGTAAAATAAACTTCGTCGGGGTTCAGCGAAAGAACGGTCCGGTATTTCCCGATGGCGTCCTCTCTTTCATCCAGGTATTCCAGGACATAACCCCACCAAAGATAGATCGCGGCATTCCGCGGGGCGCAGTCCGCGGCTTTTTCAAATTTCCCCACCGCATCTTCATAGTTTCTTTGACCCCTCAGGATTTTTCCCCACAGCAGCCAAGCCTTGTAATTCTTCGGGTCGATGGCCAGGGCCGCACGGCATTTTTCCTCCGCCTCCGAATCCTCCTCGTAGGTCCAAAGGTCGTAGGCCCACTTCCGGTAGCCATCGGCATAACGCGGATGGCCGTCCATGTATTGCCGCCAATGGTTGCGGTTCGCCGATTCGGAATCACCCTGGGCTGTTATCAGGAATACGCTCATAACACCCGCCAAGGCCAAAACCACCGGGCGGAAATAAGGGCTCCATTTTCCCGACAACTCGTTTCCCCTGAATTTGTCCCCGTGGTTTTCAGGATGACCGTCCCCTTCCCTTTTGGGCAGGACCCAAAGGGTGACCGGGACGGCCAGGAGGACGGAAATCCAATGGCCTGCTTCAACCTCGTTTTTGGGGATGGAGGATATGTAAAAATCCGACCCGGTGGCCTCGATCAAATAACAATTGTCAAAAACCAGGTGGACGAGCATCCAGCCCCAAATATTGTTTCCTCCCCTCTCAAAAAGGAATGAGGCCACGATTCCATCCATAAATACCCCAAATATTAGGTAGGACGTTTCTGCGAAGGTCTCGTGTTCCGGCCCGTAGGTCGGCATCAGGTGGGCCAAATGGGCCAGGGCCCACAGGCCCGAAGACAGGATGGCGGCGGTAAGGAAGGGCCTCCCACGCCGCAGAAAGCGGAAGAGGAATCCCCGGTAGAAGGTTTCTTCGAGCAGTCCGGCCCCCAGTAAATAACCGATAAATTCCCTGGCCCATTGGGTCTTCAGCCCGATGAGGGCCCCCTCTTTTTGGTAGCCCTGGAAGGAAAGCAAAAAACCCGTCAAGAGGGGGATCAACAGGATAATGCCGGCCAGCAATTGCCTTGGGTCGGGCCGCTTGAAGCCCAGGAACTTCAGGGCTTCCTTCCACGGCAAGCCGAGGAACCCTTGGGTCCAACGCAAGATCAGGAAAAGGCATAGAAGATCCACAAAATCGAAGATCCCATGCACCAACACGGGGTCCGGTAAAACACCCCTCCAAAAATCGATCCCGCTGTAGACCGCGGCCGGGGTAAATTTCAGTGTATGGAGCAGGAGCCAAAGCAATAGAGCCCAGCGGAAATCCCATTTTTCATTCATTGGAACGGGTTGAAAAGGATTATTCCCCGGTTCTTGATCCGATTCGATTCCAGGAAGCCGGACCCCACAGTTGGCGCAAAATCCTCCGGGATGAACGGCGGAAGTCCCGCAGGCAGGACAAATGCGGGTAAGGCTTTCCATTTCGGTTTGATAGGCCTGGAGACATCCAGGTTTTCTGCAATGGAGGGGCCCCGCTTCGTTCCCTGCGTCCTCTTGGTTGAGGATATCCCCGCAATACCGGCAGGCTCCGGCCGGTTCCGGGCCAAGTCCTGAAACACCCTCAGAACCGTTGGGAAGCAGAATTTCCGCGGCTTTATCAGCGTCACGCCGGCTTGCTTGCAACCTCACGCCCCCCAGAAACCCGCTACCAAGGTCATAAATGGCGCCGATGGCTTCATCGGCGACAAAGGCCTCGATCCCATGATTTTCCAGTTTTGTACGGGCCAGGTTGGCCTCATTCACGGTGCGGAATTTGGCCACCGTGACGGGGGCATCAGGGTCTTTTCCGGCGGGATCCGGTATTTTTTTCCTGCCACAGAAAAAGCAAAGGCCGGTAAAGGGTGGATTTTCGGTCCCACAATAAGGGCAAGGCCAGGAGGGGCCGCCGGCTTCGGCTTGGTAAGCCCTCAAGCACTCCGCCTTGGCGCAAAGGTGGAAATCCCTTTCAATTCTCCGGCAACAGCGGTCGCAAAAGTTCTCCCCGCAATAGCGGCACTGGAAGAACCCTTCGGAGTCAGGATGGTTGGCACAAGGAATATCGGGTTTCATACTAAGTCCTCATAAACGGCTCGATTATACCCGGCTTCAAATTGTCAAAGCTCGATTTCAATCCCCTCTTAACCCAGCAAAGCCGTCATTTCCCTCAAGAACGCCCTGGAAGGCTTTGTTTTCAAATTATCCCCCGCCTCAAAGCAACCGGTAGCCCAACTCGAACGTCAAGGCGTTGAGCTGACCATAGGTCCGGTCGATGACCGACGTTTCCGTTGCGCTGTCCAGCCCCAAGTCATAGCGGATATCTAAGATAAGACCCTCCAGCTCTACCCCACCACCAAAGGTCAGGGACCATTGGCTTCCCTGAATATATTTTGTGTCATCAGCCGATTCCGGAGGGGTTCCATCGCGGAAGGCGAAAGTAATGTTCTCATTTAACAAAACGTTCAAGGCTGGGCCGGTCAAGAGGTAACCCTTAAGACCTGGCGCCAAGCCTGTCTGCAGCTTGAGCAAAAGCGGGAATTCCAGGTAGTTATAAACCTGGGTTTGGTTGGAGACCGCCGTCATCAACGGGTCAAAGTTGAGCTGTAAACCTTTCTGGATGAAATCGACTTCCGGTTGGACGGAAAGAAAATCTACGACTTGAATATCGGCGAAGGCCCCTCCGGTCACACCCAAATAGGTCCCCTGGGTTATGCCCGAAATTAGATGGGGGAGGTTTTGATTGTCCAAAGCCACGCCAGCCTTGAGCCCCAAGCCGAGGGGCCCGGCAAAGCCCGCACAGGATAGATTGAAGGCAAAAATGAAGGCTCCGAAAAACTTTTTCATAAATAAACCTTTCAAAAATAAGGTTAAAAACATAAACCCAAACAGTGGATATTTTAAAACCCTTTAATCTAACCCAATTCCAACATTAACCGGCACTTCAAGGATCATCCCCGAGGGAACGCCGAGGCTGTCGGTGGAGGATTGGCTCAGGAAAATCATATTGAACCGTACTTCCAAGAAAATACAGAAACCCTTCTGTTCAATCAAGTTGCCGCCGGCCCCGAGCCTTACCAGGGGGCTTGTGGCCGAAACCGTCACCCCATTTCCGGAAAAACTCTGGAAAGCCGCCCCCAGCCCCATCAAAAGGTAGGAATAATCGCTATGGGGCGCCGACAGAGCCAATTGCCCGTCCAGGGAAATCTGCCAATCGGACTCGGTCATGCTCAGGGTCGTCGAGACCGTCTTAACGACGGGGGAAACCCCGTCGAAACCGTCGTGGCCTGGGTCCGGGTATTGGAATAAGTCAAGTAATCCAAATCCGGGCCCAGCTTGAAATGGGAACCGATCGGGGCAAAATAACCCGTGCCCCCCCCGAAGCCCGGGTTGAAACTCTCCAGTACCGTAATCGGGTTGACGAGGTACTCCCCCACATCGCCATGAAGAACCCATACCCCCTGGCCCCCGAAATTCCCGGGGAGGTAAGCCCCGGGCGAAACCGGCGGCGTCTTGATTTTCGAAACATCCACCGCGCTTTTGGGGGAGACAACGGGAGGAATGGCATTCGGGGCCCCGGAAGTCCCGGCTTCGGCGGGAACGGGCCCGGCCGTACTGCGTTTCGCCTCGACATATTCAACCCATTTTGCCAGCAACGCCTGGGCTTGGGGGTTCGACGTCAATGTTTCAGCGGCGAGGAAGGCTGTTGTGGCGTCCGCCCATCGTTGTTCCTGGACCGCTTGCTTGCCTGCCGCGAAGGCCTCTTGCATCGTCGCGTAATGGGTGGTTGGCCCCGATATCGGGGTAAAAACGGAGGCGGATGAAGCCTTTGGAGGTTGGGCGCTTTGGGCCATCAGGGGGAGGGGCAGGAATGCCAGAAAAGTGGGAAGTCCGGCCGCGCTCAAAACAGCCCGGATATAAAAACCCCGATGGCGGGATTTCAGCTTGAAAGTGTCGGTGTTTCTCAAAGAGCGTCCTTTTCATCCTTAGACATTAGACGGGCATTCAAGCCCGTCTGAAAGAAAAAAGGACATGTCCCCAGTTTCATTGTGGTGCTCCAATATTGAGAACTGGGGGCGCCCTTCGTCCGGATTGGCACGACTTTGCGGGCACAAAAATGGTCCGGCCTTGCGTTAAAGCTCGATATCAATTCCCTCTTCGCCCAGCAAGGCCGTCATTTCCCTCAGGAAAGCCCTGGAAGGCTTCACTTTCAGGCTTTCACCCGCCTCCACCACCATGAGCCCATGGTGGGTGGTCTGCATGTGGAAATAAACCTTCGCGGCGCCGGGATGCCGCTCGCAAACCTGCTTGACCTTGGGCAAGAGGCTGTCGTCCAACCCCACCACGTTCATGATGAGCCGCACGCCCTTGGCCCATTTGGCGGCCATCCCCTCCAATTCAATCGCCTCGTTGGCGATGATCTGGATCCTTTCGCCCGATTTGTCGAGCCGCCCCTTCAAGGCCACCAGCTGGTCCTTGGCCAGGAGCTTTTCATGCTTGCGGAAAACCTCCGGCCAGGCGATGACTTCGACGTGGGAGTGCAGGTCCTCCAGGATGAAACGGCCGTAAACCTCCTTGGTCTTTTTGACCAGGCTCTTGGAAAAACCGCGGATAAGCCCTGCCACCCGGATCTCAAAACCATCGGGCAGGTCCTCCAGTTCGTGCAACGGCGTCACATAGTGTTCCAGTTCCCACTGGTGTTCGGACAAGGGGTGGCCCGAAAGGTAGAAACCCAGCACTTCCTTTTCGGCCGAGAGGATTTGGGCGGGAGTCAGTTCCTTGACCTGCGGCAGGGTGTCGGATGCCTCCGATTCGGAATCGCCGAAAAGGGAGGTTTGCCCCCTTTGGGAATCGGCTTGGAGGCCCTGGGCCTGCCGGAAGGTCTTTTCGACGGCCTCCTTCAAAGCCGCCCGGGAAGCCCGGGTGAAGTCAAAAGCGCCTGCCAAAACCAGGCATTCCAACATCTTGGGGGTGAAGGGCTTCAAATCCACCCGCCGGCAGAAATCCGGGAGGGATTTGAACTCCCCTCCCTTTTCGCGCGCTTCCAGGATGGCGGCGATGGCGGGGGTGCCCAGGTTCTTGATGGCGGACAGGGCGAAGCGCACCGATCCTTCACCGGTGACCGTGAATTCATACCCGCTTTCGTTGACGTCCGGCGGCAGCACCTTCACCCCCAGCTTCTTGCACTCGAAGATGTATTGGGAAACCTTGTCCTGGTTGCCGGCTTCGCTGGTCAGCAGCGCGGCCATGAATTCGGGGGCGTAATGGGTCTTCAGGTAGGCCGTCTGGTAGCCCACCAGGGCATAGGCGGCGCTGTGGGACTTGTTGAAACCGTATCCCGCGAATTTCGCCATTTGGTTGAAGATGGCCTCGGCGGTCCCTTCGGCGATGCCCCTTTCCTTCGCCCCGGCCAGGAACTTGCCCCGCATCTGCTCCATTTTCTCGGGATTCTTGCTGCCCATGGCCCGGCGCAGGAGGTCGGCCTGCCCCAGACTGAACCCCGCCAGGTCCCTGGCGATGCGCATCACCTGTTCCTGGTACAACATGACGCCGTAGGTGGGTTTGAGGATGGGTTCCAGGGATGGGTGCAGATATTCCACCTTGATGAGGCCCTTCTTGCGGTGGAAGAAATCATCCACCATGTCGCTTCCCAGGGGGCCCGGACGGTAGAGGGCGTTCAAGGCGATCAAATCCTCCAAAACCGTGGGTTCGAGCTTGCGCAGGAAGTCGCGCATGCCGCGGGATTCCAATTGGAAAATACCCGCCGTCTTGGCTTCCCGGAGCAACTTATAGGTGGCGCCGTCTTCCAGGGGGATCTGTTCCAATTGGAGCTTTTCCTTGCGGCGTTCCCGGATGAGGTGGAGCGTATCGTCGATGACGGTCAGGGTCCTCAGGCCCAGGATGTCGAGCTTTAGGAGGCCCACGTCCTTCAGGGCGTTCATGTCGTACTGGGTCAGGACCTCATCGCCCGACTTGCACAGGGGGATTTTCTCCAGGAGCGGTTCCGAACCGATGAGGATGCCGGCCGCATGGGTGGAAACATGGCGGACCAGCCCTTCCAAGGCCTTTGAGACATCCCAGAGCTTGCGGTAGGGCCCTTCTTCGCCGGCGATGGCGCGCAGTTCGGGTGAACGCTCCACCGCATCCTCCAGGGAAACCTTGGGCCCGCCGGGGATCATCTTGGCCATACGGTCCACTTCGGGAAGGGGCACTTCCAAGACCCGTCCGACGTCGCGGATGACCGCCTTGGCGGCCATGGTGCCGAAGGTGACGATGGAGGCCACCCGGTCCTGCCCGTAGGCCTGGGTGATGTAGTCCAGCACTTCCCCGCGGCGGCGGTCGCAAACGTCCACGTCGATGTCGGGCGCCGAAACGCGCTCGGGGTTGATGAAACGCTCGAAAAGCAGGTCGTAGTGGATGGGGTCCAGCTCCGTAATGCCCAGGAGGTAGGAGACCAGGCTGCCGGCCGCCGAACCCCGCCCCGGCCCCACCGGAATTCCCTTGTCCCGGGCCTTGGCGATGATGTCCCAAACGATGAGGAAGTAACCGGAAAAACCGGTCCTCTTGATGACCGCCAACTCGTCGTTCATGCGTTTGAGGACATCCGGATCCTTGGCCTTGGCGCCGTAACGCCTGGGAAGGGCCGCGTTACAGAGTTGTTCTAAATAAGACTCCTCTGTCATTCCCACCTGCGTCGCGGCCTCATGCCGAGACGCATTTCCAGGTTGTGCCGGTTCCAAAAGGGAACCGGCCCCCTGGGTCACCGGGAAGGAAGGCATGTAGGTTTTCCCGAATTCGAGGGTCAGGTGGCATCTTTCGGCGATCTCCAGCGTGCGCTTCAAGGCTTCGGGCGTTTCGGTAAAGAGCCGGGCCATTTCCTCGGGACTTTTGAGGTAGTACTCCTGGCTCCCCAGGGAAAAATGGTTGGGGTTGGAAAGGACTTCCCCCCGGCCCAGGCAAGCCAAGACCTCGTGAAAAGGGGCCTCTTCGCGTTTTAAATAACGCACGTCGTTGGCGGCCACCACCGGAATGCCCGTTTTCGAGGAAATTTCGAGGAGTTGTTTCACGGCCTCGCGGTCGGCCGAAAGGCCGTGGTCCGTCAGTTCCAGGTAAAAGCGGTCCTTCCCGAAAATTTCCTGGTACTCGCCGGCGACCCTTTGGGCGATGGGGGCTTCCGCCTTGAAAAGATACCGGTTGATCTCCCCTTCCGCCCCTCCGGATAGCGCGGTCAGGCCCCCCTTGTGCCGCGCCAACAGGGCTTTGTCCACCCGGGGAACCCGGTGGAACCCCTGCAGGTATCCCGCCGAGGAAAGCTGCATGAGGTTCCTGTAGCCTTCCTCGTTTTCGGCGAGGAGCACCAGGGGATAAACGGCTTCCGGACGCCCCGAACCGTTGGCTTTTTCGAACCGGGAATCCGGGGCAACCCAGATTTCGCAACCGAGGATCGGCTTCAGGCCCCTTTCCAGGACATTTTGGTAGAAGGCGACGGCGCCAAAGAGGTTGTATTTGTCGGTCAGGGCCACCGCGGGCATCTGGAATTCTTTGACGCGGGCGATAAGGGGATCCAGGCGCACGGTGCTCTCAAGGAGGGAAAACTGGCTGTGGAGGTGGAGGTGGACGAATTCCGGGCGTGCCATGCCGACTTTCTATTGGGGAGATGAAATTAAAGAGGTCGGTATTGTGCCGATTTCCTTAATCAAAGATTTTGAATGGTTGAATCGGTACATGGGGGAATTATAGCGAAAAGCCTTGGGAATCAGGCCCCATTTGGCCAAAAGGACGTTTTTTCAACTCAAAAAGGGGAATCTATTCCCACTCGATGGTGCCGGGGGATTTGCTGGTTATGCACCGATCCTTTTATGCGGATTCAGTGAGATCGGTACTATAACAAGCTGCTTTCGAATGGTCGTTTTACTCCCATTCGATGGTTCCAGGGGGTTTGCTGGTTATGTCGTAAACCACCCGGTTGATACCCCGCACCTCATTGATGATGCGGTTGGAGATGCGGCCCAATAGGTCGTGGGGAAGCTGCACCCAGTCGGCGGTCATGCCGTCGGTGGAATGCACCGCGCGGATGGCGCAAACGTGGTCGTAGGTGCGCTCGTCTCCCATAACCCCCACCGTCTTGAGCGGGGTCAGGACCGCGAAGGACTGCCAGATGGAGTAATAAAGGCCGGCTTTCTGGATTTCCTCGATGACGATGGCGTCCGCCTTGCGGAGGATCTCCAGTTTTTCCCGGGTGATCTCGCCGATCAGGCGAACGGCCAGGCCCGGCCCGGGGAAAGGCTGGCGCCAGAGCATGTCCTTGGGGATGTCCAGCTTGGCCCCCAGGGCCCGCACTTCGTCCTTGAAGAGTTCCCGCAAGGGTTCCACCAGCTTGAATTTCATGTCGTCCGGGAGGCCGCCGACGTTGTGGTGGCTCTTGATGGTGGCCGAGGGCCCCTTGACCGACACGCTTTCGATGACATCCGGATAGAGGGTTCCCTGGGCCAGGAAATCGAATTCGCCCCTTTCCTTCATCAGCTCGCGGGCGGACTTTTCGAAGACCCGGATGAAGGTCCGGCCGATGGCCTTGCGCTTCTGTTCGGGGTCCGAAACCCCCTCCAGGACCTTGAGGAATTCGTCCTCGGCGTCGGCATAGTGGAGGTCGATCTTGAGCTTCTTCTTGAACATTTCCCGCACCTGCGCGGCCTCACCCATGCGGAGGACCCCGTTGTTCACGAAAACGCAGGAAAGCTGCCTGCCCACCGCGCGGTGGATGAGGGCGGCGGCCACGGTGGAATCCACCCCGCCCGAAACCCCGCAAAGCACCCGTCCCTTCCCCACCTGCTGGCGGATCTGTTGGATGGCGGTCTTCTCGTAGTTCTCCATGCTCCAGGTAGGCTTGCAGCCGCAGACCTTGCGGACGAAGTTTTCGAGGATCTTGGTCCCCTTTTCCGTATGCACGACCTCGGGATGGAACTGGATGCCGTAGATTTTCTTGGATTCGTTGCCTGCCGCGGCCAGGGCGCAGTTGTCGGTGGAGGCCAGCACCTTGAAACCCGGCGGCAGCTTGACCACCTGGTCGCCGTGGCTCATCCAGGCCTTGAGGTTCTTGGGGAGTCCGGCGAAGAGATTGCGGCGGTCCTTGATCTTGAGGGTGGCCAGGCCGAATTCCCTTTTGTGGGCCTTCTGTACCTTGCCCTTCAGCGCCCAGGAGATCATCTGGATGCCGTAACAGATGCCCAATACGGGGATCCGGAGGTTGAAGATTTCAGGGGAGACGTGGGGTGCGCCTTGGGCGTAAACGCTGGAAGGCCCCCCCGAGAGGATGATGCCCTTGGGTTTTTTTTCGAGGATTTTTTCAATCGGCGCGGAAAAAGGCAGGATCTCGCAATAAACCTTGCATTCACGGACCCGGCGGGCGATCAGCTGGCTGTATTGGGCGCCGAAATCCAGGACGATGACCGTATCGTGTTGCAAAAGAAACTCCAAATCTTTCACCACGGAGTACACAGGGTACACGGAGTAAAGCTATTGATTTTAAAAGGACTTCTTGGTCTTAACTCTGTGTGACTCTGTGAACTCTGTGGTTCAATCCGTATTTACTCGAAGTTGCCGTAAAAACCCCTGAGCAAATGGGGGCGCAGGGCGAACTCGACCTTTTGGTCCTGCTTGAGCTTTTGGGAGGCCTTCTCGGCGGCCGCGAAACTTCTCCTGGAGTCGTATTCAACGTAAATGAGGAAGGTGTCGTCGCTGTCGACGGCTTTCTTCAAGTAGGCCTTCACGACCCCGGGGGTCTTTTTTTCCTTTTCGACGTGCTGGTGGATGATATCGGCGGCCTTGGCCCGGTGTCCCTTGCGGATAGTCAATGCGGCGACGGATACGATCATGAAAACCTCCAAGGCGGTTGACAGCTGACGGTCGACGGTGCACAGCCAACCAACGGTTCAAGACTAAAGCTGAAGCTGCCGACTGTCGACTGCCGACTAGTCGAGATAGTAATTAGGCGCTTCCTTGGTGATGACGACGTCGTGCGGATGGCTTTCCTGGTAGCCGGCCGTGGTGATCTGGACGAACTTGCCGTTCTCCTTGAGCTCTTTGATGGTGGGCGTTCCGCTGTAACCCATGCCGGCCCGGAGGCCCCCGACCAATTGGAAGACCAGTTCCGAAAGGGCGCCCCGGTAGGGCACCCGGGCCTCAATGCCCTCGGGCACGAGTTTCTTGGTTTCGGTGACGCCTTCCTGGAAGTAACGGTCGGCGCTTTTGCCTTTCTGCATGGCCGTCAAGGACCCCATCCCGTGATAGACCTTGAACATGCGGCCCTGGAGGTTGATGACTTCCCCGGGCGACTCCTCGGTGCCGGCCAAAAGGCCGCCCAGCATGACGGCGTCGGCCCCGGCCGCGATGGCCTTGGTGATATCCCCCGAGTACTTGATCCCCCCGTCGGCGATGACGCCGACCTTGTTCTTCTGCGCCACCTTGGCGCATTCGGTGATGGCCCATACCTGGGGCACGCCCACGCCGGTCACCACACGGGTGGTACAGATGGAGCCGGGCCCCACCCCCACCTTGACGGCATCGGCGCCGGCGTCGATGAGCGCCTTGGTGGCGTCGGCGGTCACGATATTGCCCGCAACCAGCGGCAGTTTGGGGTATTTCTTGCGGATGAATTTGACGGTCTTGAGCACGCCTTCCGAATGGCCGTGGGCCGTGTCGACCACGACGAGATCCACCCCCGCCGCGACCAAGGCTTCGGCCCTCTCTTCCATGTCCTTGCCCACGCCGAGGGCGGCCCCCACCCGAAGACGGCCCTGGCTGTCCTTGCAGGCATTGGGGAACTTGATCCTCTTATTGACGTCCTTGATGGTGATGAGGCCCTTGAGATAACCCTTTTTATCCACCACCAGCAATTTCTCGATACGGTGCTGGTGGAGGGTTTCCTCCGCCTTTTCCAGGGTCGTGCCCACGGAAACGGTGACGAGGTTCTTCTTGGTCATGACTTCGTTTAAGAGAAGTTCGGGTTTCTTGACGAAGCGCAGGTCCCGGTTGGTCACGATACCGACCAACTTGCCCCCCTTTTCGACGATGGGGATGCCCGAAATATGGTAATGCTTCATGATGGCCAGGGCGTCGGAGACCTTCCTTTCAGGGGTCAGGGTGATGGGGTCGCTGATCATGCCCGCCTCGGAGCGCTTGACCTTGTCCACCTCGCCGGCCTGCTGTTCAACCGTGCAGTTCTTATGGATGATGCCCAAGCCGCCTTCCTGGGCCAGGGCGATGGCCAGGCGCGCTTCGGTAACGGTGTCCATGGCGGCGCTGATAACGGGGATGTTGAGTTTGATTTGGGGGGTGAGGAAGGTGGAAACGTCGGTTTCGGCGGGCAGTACGTTCGAGCGTTGGGGCACCAGCATGACGTCGTCGTAAGTTAAGGCTAACGTCAGCTTGTCCGGCTCGATCATCCCAACCCCCTGGCCCTAAAAGGATGCGTTAATATAGTCAGATGTTACAGGTGTGTCAACGACCCCCCTCTTGGAAAAAAAAACGGGACAAGCCGGGCAAAAACGGTTAATGCCAGAGATTGAAATCCGCCTGGTAGGCGGGAATGCTTTTCTTGTCGAGGAAGGACCGCACCCGGTCGGAGAAGGCCGCCATATAGCGGTTCTCGGTCATGTTCTGCACATCCCAGCCGTTGTCCTGTTTTAATTTTTCCAGCGTTTGCATGTGCTGGACGTAAAGTTGGTCCGGCGTGTCGCTGGCGTAATACTCGCTGACGACGGTTGCCGAATTGCGGCCTGTCCCGTCCCATCCGTTGGTGGAAAACCAGACTCCATTGGTGAAGACCGTGATGAAGGAAAGTTTGGGCGCCAATTGCCCCGGAAACTTGATGATTTCGCTGTAAACCCCGGCTTCCGATTTCATACCCACGTCGAAGAAATTGGGAGAGGGTAGTTGGGGCACGGTCATTTGCAGGAGGGATTGAAATCCCATGGTTTGGACCTGGGTCTGGACGTCCGTATAGGCCGTGATGTCCATCTCACTGACCTGGCTGGAGTTGACCTGGATCAAATGGAGCGGCTGGATCGAATCCACCAGGGGTACGGTCGGCTGGTTTAAAACCGCTCCCAGCCCCACCACGGCCCCCACCCCCATCGCTACGATAAGGCCGATCACCACATAAGTGGGCAGCTTCAACTTTTTCGCCAGGGGGTCGAAAAGCTCGTAAGCCCGCCGGATGAGGAACTTGGCCCAGATTTTAACCAGCGAAAAAGCCTGCTTTTGTTTGGAGGCCTGGGGGACCGGGCTGTCCATGGGAAAAGGCATGGGCGCCGGACTGTTCGCGGAAGGCGGCGCGGGATAAGAGGCTTGTGGGAAAGGCGCCTTCAAGGGCTGCGATTCCTTGATAAAAAGGGAGTCCAGGTCCATGGGACCCTTCGGTGCCGGGATGGCAGGTTTTTCCAATGGCGATGGCGGTTTTCCCAATTGGTCCAAGCCCGGCAAAGGCGACATCGGTTTGGGGGCGGACGGCATGCCCAGGTTCGGCAGTGGCGGGGTTGGAGGCGTGGCAGGCTTGGGGGCCGGCATCGGCGCGGGGGTGACGGGCGGGTTCGGCCTGGGGGCCTCGGCCTTCGGAGCTCCCCCGCCGCCAAAAAGACCCAGGGGATCGTCGTCCAATCCCTTGCCTTTGAAATTCAGGGGAGAGCCGGCCATGGGCGCAGGGGCGGCCGTCGCAGCCCTGGCTTTCATGCAGTCGTGGCAAACGGGTTTCCCCGTTTCCATGTCCAGGCATTCCTCGCAATAGGGCTTGTTGCACTTGGAACAATAGCCCACCGCGGGTTTGCCGCCGTGTTTGACGCAAAAAGTTTCAGCCATTTCCCCGTTCCTCAGTGGAACTTTTTAAGGCGATCAAATCCATCTCCACCGAGGCGCCCTTGGGAAGGGCGGAAACCTGGACCACCGCCCTGGCCGGCGGGGCTTCCTGGAATCTCTCGGCGAGCACCTTGTTCAGGCTTTCAAAGTCAGCGAGGTTGGTCAGGTAAACCGTGAGCTTGACGGCATTCCTCAGCGTGGATCCACCGGCCTTTAACACGGCTTCAAAATTATCCAGGATTCTTTTCGTTTGGACGGCGATGTCGCCCGAAACCAGGACTCCCGTTTGGGGATCCAAGGGGATCTGCCCGGAGCAAAAAAGGAGTCCCGCGGCTTCAATGGCCTGGGAATAGGGACCAATGGGTTTGGGTGCTCCTTCGGAATGGATTACTTTCCGGGTCATTCAACGTCCTTTGCACAACGGATTCTATCGGGAAGCCTTATGGAAGACTACGTAAAACCCGCCTTAACGGGCCTCGATGCGCCGGGCGCTGACCACGCCCTTCACTCTCTGCAACTTTTTCAGCACTTTTTCCAGTTGGTCGGCTTGGGAGATACCGATGACGAAATAACCCTGGGCCCAGCCTCCCTCGGAGGCCTTGGCATTGGCCTCGTTGATGATGACGCTTTCCTCTGAAATGGCAAGTAACATGTCGGCTAAAAGTTTCTCCCGGTCCTTGGCCTTGACCTCGATGGCCACCTCGTAAACCTGGCCCGCGTTCCCTTCCCAGGAAACGGGGATCATGCGGCCTTCCTTCTCGGGCAGCGAGAGGGTATTGGGACAGTCGGTGCGGTGGACCGAGACGCCCCGGCCCCGGGTGATATAGCCAACGATGGGGTCGCCGGGCACCGGCGTGCAGCAACGGGCGAAACGGATGAGGAAGTCCTTCTGCCCGCCGATGGAAATGCCCTTGCCCGGTGCGGTGATCGAGGGAGCCATTTGGACCGGCCCCTTGGCCGGCCTGGATTCGGGGCCCTTTTCCTCGTGCTTTTCGACCTTGGGTTTTTCCTCCACTTGCGTGCGGGCGACCAGCTTGTTGAGGATCTGTTTGGGGGAAATCTCCCCATGGCCCGTATTGGCCAGGAGTTCGTTGAGGCTGTGGCATCCGAAGAATTCCAGCAGGCCTTCCACCGCCCCGGACTTGACCGCGGCGTTGAAGTCCACGCCCATGCGGACCGCCTCCTTCTCCAGGAGGTTCTTGCCCTTGTCGATCTCGTCGGCCGAAAGATGGGTCCTGAACCAGTGGCGGATCTTGTTCTTGGCCCGGCTGGTCGCCACGATCTTCAGCCAGTCGCGGCTCGGGGTGCGGGAAGACTGGGTCAGCACCTCCACGATATCCCCGTTCTTCAGTGTGTAGCGCAGGGGCACCATCTGCCCGTTCACCTTGACCCCCATGGTGTGGGTTCCCACGTCGGTATGCACCGCATAGGCGAAATCCAGCGCCGTGGCGCCCCGGGGCAGTTCCTTCACCTCGCCCTTGGGGGTGAAGACGAAGACCTCGTCGTCGAAAAGGTCCACCTTCATGGCCTCGGCAAACTCGCTGGTATCCTTGATGTCCTGTTGAAGGTCGAGCAACTGGCGCATCCAGGCGAATTTCTGGTCTTCCTTCTCCGCGCCCCGGCCTTCCTTGTAGAGCCAGTGGGCCGCAATGCCTTCCTCGGCCGTGCGGTGCATCTCGTAAGTGCGGATCTGGATCTCCAGCGGCTGGGCGTCCGGCCCCATAACGGTGGTGTGCAGGCTTTGGTACATGTTGTTCTTGGGCATGGCCACGTAGTCCTTGAACCTTCCGGGCAGGGGCTTCCAGATGGTGTGGACCATCCCCAGGGCCTCGTAGCATTCCTTGACCGTGTTCGTCAAAACGCGGATGGCCATCAGGTCGTAGATCTCGTCGAAGCTTTTGTTCTGTTGCTTCATTTTGTGGTAGATGCTGGTGAAATGCTTGGAGCGGCCCTGCACCTGGACGGTGATGCCCGCTTCCTTGAGCTTGGTTTCGATGGTCCGGATGACCTCGCTGAGAACCCTATCCCGCTCGGACTTTTTCATGGCGATCTTCTTGACCAGGTCCTGGTAGACGTCCGGTTCCAGGTACCTCAGGCAAAGGTCTTCCAATTCGCTCTTGATCTTGGCCATCCCCAGCCGGTGGGCCAGGGGGGCGTAGATATCCAGGGTTTCCCGGGCCATCTTTTCCTGGCGGTCGGGGGGCAGGAAATCCAGCGTGCGCATGTTATGGGTGCGGTCGGCCAGTTTGATGAGGATGACCCGCACGTCTTTGGCCATGGCGATGAGCATCTTGCGGGTGGACTCGGCCTGGCGCAGGGTGGTGTCCTGGAACTGGCGGGTGGAGATTTTGGTGACCCCATCCACCAGGTTGGCGATTTCTTCGCCGAATTCGCTTTTGAGCCCGTCGTAGGTGACCTTGGTATCTTCCAGTATGTCGTGCAACAAACCCGCGGCGATGGTCACCGAATCCATGTGCAGCTCAGCCAGGATATCGGCCACTCCTACCAGGTGGGTCAGGTAAGCGTCACCCGAGAGGCGCTGTTGGCCCTCATGGGCCTTTTTGGCGAATTCGTAGGCTTTCTGGATGAGGGGGCGGTCCAGGTTGGATTCAGGCGCAGGCGCGCCGGACGTAGGCGTTTTTTCAAGAAGTGCCTGGATACCCATGGTGAAACCTTCATAGCGTTCCCCGGCCGGAGCCCGAAAACACTCTTTATTGAGCGGGCTGAGAAAACTTCAAAATCACCTTCTCCCAGACAGCTCATACCCAAATTCCGCCGGAATTTGGGTGTTTGTTTAATTTAACATTGGGTTGGGGGGAAAACAACTTTTGAGGCTAAAGGCGTTATTTTTGTCGGGTTTTACCGCCAACCCTTCCCTTATTGGGTCGGATTTACGCCCTGGGATTTCAAGTATTGGACCACTTGCGGATCGTTGGGATTGAGGGAATAAGCCTTCTTCCAGGCCGCGATCGCGTCGGCTTTGCGCCTGAGTTGGATGTAGCAGACGCCCAAGTCCAGGCAGGTCTGGAAATCATTCGGGGAGTAGGCCAGGTAGTTCTCAAAGGCCCTCGCCGACTCCGGATAATTTTTCAGTTCGAACAGGCTGACGGCAAGCGGCCAAAGGGGGGCGGCGTAATTGGGGGTGACCGCCAGGGCCCGGCGGCAAAGGTCCGCCGCCTCCTGGAAACGTCCCTGCTTGAGGCGCAGGTCCGCCATCGGCACGAGGTTTTCCACGTAGTTGGGGTTGAGCTCCACGGCTTTTTGGTAGGCCGCGAAGGCTGGATCGGGCTGCCCCGCCAGTTCAAGGGCCTTGGCATCGGCGTTCCAGGCCTTGGGGTTCATGGGCGAAAGGGAAACCAGCCTGGCCCCAAATTGGGCGGCCAGCTGGCCGTTTCCCAGGGAGCTTTCCCCCACCGTGTCCCGGAAGGCGATGGAGGCCCCCACCGCCCGTAAACCCACAAGGGCCGTCACCGAGACAACCAGGGCGAGCGCAACCTTCTGTCCCGTCCGGACGGGGCTGGAAACCGCGGCCGGGGCCTTCCTTACTGCCAAAGGACCCGCCAATAAAAGCCCGAAGAGGACCGCCGTGGGGGCCACTTGAAGGGGGAAATTACTCAACGACTGCACAAGGAGCGCCGCCACACCGCCCGCCGCCCCGATGAGCAATTCCTTCTGCGGCGTTTCCGTCTCGGGACTCTTGAGTGAACGCCCCAGGGCCCAAAGGAACGCGGCCAATACCGCCGCGAAAAGCACCAGGCCGGGAAGGCCTCCCTCGGCCCAAAACTGCAGGAATTCGTTGTGGGCATGTTCGGTATAGGTATAGGGGTGGCTGGGATAATCCCCGGGGGCCCAGGGCTTTGCCTGGTAGCGGGGGATCTGGACGCCCAATTGGCCAAGGCCGATCCCCGACCAGGGATGGTCCTTGATGATCTCCCATACCATGCGGTAGGTGTCCAGCCGCTGCCGCACCGATTCTTCCGACCGGCTGAAAGAATTCCAGTGGGTTGATAGCCACACGCCTCCCATGCCCAATATCAAGGCCAGGCAAACCCGGAGCAGGAGCTTGTTGCGCCGGGCCATTTCCCTGCCCCAGGGTGTCGCCAGCGCGGCGGCGGTAAACAAAAGGCCGGCCAAGGCCGCCACTTCGGCGCCCCGGACCCGGGTGGCGAAAAGCGCCACGCCCATCAATATCGTGGTGTTCAACCAGAGCCAGGCGCTCTTCTTGCCGAAATCGCGCAAAAGCATGACGAAGGAAAGGGGCAGGAGTGCGGCCATGTATCCTCCCAGGTAGTCGGGATTGCCGAGCGTGGCGAAGGCCCGCCGATCGAATTGGGTGGTCCAGTTCCCCCGGTCCACTCCCAGGCTTTGGATGATTCCGTAAAGGGCGACGAAGGTCCCGCCCAGAAGGGCAACCCGCAGGGCCTTTTCATACGAAAAAGCCCGGGCCGAGGCAAAGACCACCGCCGCCAGGGTTCCCAATATCAGCAGTAAATGCACCGAACCCTTCACGGCTTCCATCTTGAGCAGGCCCACGCCAAGGGAGTCCAGGATCATCCAAAGGACAAAGACGCCCGCGGCTTGGAGGAGGGCTTGCCGGAAGACCCAGCGCCCTTCCCAGAGGATCCGGACGGCGAAAAAAGCGAGGACAACGGCGGCGACCACCTCCTTGGCGAGGGTAAACCCATCCGCCGCCCGGCTGTAGAAAACCAGGGGCACCCATAAAATCAGCAGGGGAAGCAGGATTTTTTGGATTCGGTCGATCATGGAGTCGCCTTTTTAAAATAAGTCTTCAACGGTCCGGTGTGGCCGTGGATCGGTCGAACTGGTTTTTCTGCTCTTTCCAAAACTTCGAGAAGGGATAAAGGGCCAAAGCCTGGTTCAAATCCTCCTTTGCCGCCTCCCATTGCCGCCTTTGGACGTCCTTCACGAATTGGGACGCGGGCTTGGAGAAGAACAGGACCAGGTCCAAAACTTCAGGGTGGCCCCCCTTGGCGGCGGGATGGATCCGGTAAACTCCCTGGAGCCCCTTCTGGTAAACCAGCTCCGTGTCATTTTGGAAGAACCCATCCAGTTTTTTCCATTCCTGGGGTGTCAGGTCGTAGTGGTGGTAGTCCGCCGACACCCGGATGCCTTCCAAACCGTTGACGACTAGGGCATCCACCCCCAGTTCCTTAAGACGCCGGGCGATCCCTTCGGGGGCCGCCTCCTCCTTGGCGGCTTTGGACAGCGCCTGTTCGTCAAAAACGCTGTTGGTCAGGAAAGGCCTGTCATAATAAAGCCCCCGGGCGTCCCCCACGACCAATAGGCCGGCGTCCAAGGGCAGGTTCTGGTTGATCCATTGGGCCGTCGAATAATAAGGGGTTATCTTCCCGGGCGCCATCAGGTATTCGGCCCTCGTCTGCCGCCCGGTCCACAGGCCTGCGCAGGAATAATAGTAGGAGCTGATCGCGCTGAGGTAGGCAAAGCAAAGCAAGCCGCAAAGACCCGCCCACCAGGCCCATCCCTTTCCCCAACCGGGCCTGTCGCCGCCTCCCAAAACCGTCCCGGAAAGGATGGCGAAAAAAACGAAGGCCGGGAGCACAAAGCGCAGGATATGGGTGGCTGCCAGCCCGGAAACCAAAAGGACGGGTGTAAGGACCGCCAAGAATTTCAGCGCCGGGTGCCGCAAACGGAAGAGGAACAAGGTGGGGGCCAGCGCCAGCGCCAGGGGCCCGCAAAAGTTATAGCTGTCAGGATTGGCCTGGGTGAGCGTCCAGGGAAGCAAAAGCCAGGACCACCCGTCGGTGGTCACCCGGGCATGCTGCTCCTGCAGCAACCGGTCATAAGCCCCGGGAAGGAGATGGCGGCCCGGAAAATGGGACATCAGGTAAGGAAAGAACGGATTGCCGGTATAGGCGAGGTTCTTCAGGATCCAAGGGCCGGTCAAAACAAAGGCCCCCAGTGCCGCCAACCACCAATGCTTTTTCCTTTTCAGGATGTCGAACCTCTGGAAGGTCAAAACAAGCAGCGCGCCTCCCACCGCCAGGATCGAAGTGTACTTGATGGAGAAAGCCAGCCCGGCGAAAAGGCCTGTGGCCAGGGCCCAGGAGGAGGATGCCCCCTTCTCCGTGGCGAAGCGGTACAGGCTGTAGGCAAATAGCACGACCGCCAGGGACTGAAAACCTTCCACTTCCGTGGACCAGCTGTTCACCGTCAAAAGCGGCAGGGTGAGCGTGGCGCCCAGGGCCAGCCACCCGGCCTTCTCCCCGCCCATTTCCCTTGCCCAACCGCCCGCCAAAAGGGCGCAAACACCGGCGGAAAGGGCGTGCAGCATCTTGGCCGATTCCGTTCCCTGCCAAACCAGTCCGTTGATGAAATACATTTCGGCGCCGTAGGGATAATTGGAAAAGAAATTTGTCGGAAAATCCGCCAGGCCGTGGTGGAAAAGCCAGTAGCGGGGAACGGCCAGGTGATAAACCATCGAATCGTAAAAGGTCTCGGGGGCCAGGTTCTCCAGGATGGAAAAAAGCCAATAAAGGAACCCCGCCAGAAGGAGCAGGACGAAGGCCGCCGCCTTGGGAAAAGACGGTTTGATTCCACCCCTCACAACCCGGATGATTTCCACGGCGAGTAGAAAGAGTAACGGCACCCCAAGGGCCGTCCAAACCGGCTTGAACCACAGGCCCGCCAGGCCCGTACCAATCCAAAAGAGGTCCAGACAGCAGATGCCAAGGCCGAAATCAAAGGCAAAACGCACCCATCGGTCTTCCAATTCCAGGCCCACCAGCAGCCGGCTGCGTCGGCCCAACGCCCAGGTGGCGCCCGAGATACAAAGGGCGGTGAGCAAAATCCGGAGGGATTCCCATTGAATGGCCCAAAACCGCAAACCGTTGTCCGGGGCGGCCGCACCCGCGTCGAAAAGTTTTCCAAGGAAGGGCAAGGCCTGGGACAAGGGATGGGAGGGGGAGAAGAAGTAATTGAAGGAAACCCAGCCCGCCCAAACGAGGGCCGCTCCCAGCGCAAGCCTTCCGCCCCTGTTTTCAGCTGTAGCCAAATGGGTTTTGGAATCCACGTTCCCTCAATCCCGCGAAGCCGGAAGGTCTTTTCCGCGCCGGGCCTTAAAATAAAGTTCCTTTTGTTTTTGCCAGTAGGAATCCCCGGGGAAAAGGGCGGTGAGTTCGGCCAGTTCCTCCCCCGCCTTTTCATGGTTTCCGGACCTGGAATCGGCGAGGAAATCATAGGCCTGCGGGGCGAGGATGGAGAAAGGATCCAAGGGCTGCCTCGCCCCGGCCGGGCCCAGTCGGCTTTCAACCTCGTAAACCCCCTGGAAATTCTTGAAGTAAACGGGCTTCAATCCCCTTTCGAAAAAGTCGTCCAGCCTTTTCCATTCTTCGGGTCTTAATTCGTACTGGTGGTATTCCTTGGAGACCCTCAACCCCTCAGGGAGGTTGATCACGACATGGGTGATTCCCAACTGCCGCAATTGCTCCAGGATTCCGGCGGCGTTCGGGGCCGAACGCGCCGCATGGGCGAAAACGGGCTCGTCGAAGGCGGACTGTGCCAGGTAGGGCCTTTCATAGTAAACGCCCCGTGAATCCCCGACGATGAGAAGCCGGGATTCCATCGGCAGGTTGTCGCGGGTCCAAAGCACCAGGGGCTCGTAGGAATTCTGCATCTTTCGCTCCAGGTAGCCTTCCCGGCTTTCCAACCCCTTCCAGATACCCGCGCCATCATAATAAGAAGCGCTTAAGTCCAAATAGTCGCCGAAAAACAACACCGCGCAGGCGAGGATCGAAACCGTCCAAACAGCCTTCCATCCCCTTCCTTTTTGGGTGAAAAAAACCGCGGAAAAGAGAAGCAGGGACAAAACAAAGGCCGGCAGGGAAAAACGCAGCATATGGGAAAGGGTGAGCCCGAAAACAAAGCTGAGCAAAGCCGCCCTCATCAAAAACCGGGTGGCGGCGTCCTTGCTCCCCAACAAAAAAAGCCCCGGTAGGAAGGCCAGGAACAAGGGGCCGATCCATTGTCCGTCCCCCGCCAGGGGCATGCTCAGGCGCCAGGGGAGCGTCAACACGGACGCGAAACCGTGGTCCATCGGAAGGAATTGCCGGTTCTCCCCCAAAAGCCGGGCATATCCCGCCGCCGGAAAGGACCGCCCCCCCATCCAGGAAATGGCATAGGGGAAAAAAGCATTGCCGGTATAGGCCGCGTTTTTCAAAAGCCAGGGTCCCACCTCCAGGAGGCCAAAACCTGAAAAGGCGGCCCAGAAAAATTTTCTTTTAAAGGGTGGGAGCCCCCATTGCCACAAAACCGCCAAAAAAGCGGCCGAGATGGGGACCACCGCCGTGGGCTTGATGGAGAGGGCTAAACCCGCGAAGAGGGCGGCGATGGCGGTCCAAACCTTTTGGGGCGTGGAATTTTTTTCACCGCAGGCTTTTCCGGTGCAATAAAAGAAAAGCAGTGAAACAAAAGTGGAAAGCCCGTCAACCCTGACCGCCCAAGAGTTCAAGTAAATCAGCGGAAAGGTCAGGACGGCAATGGCCCCTGCCAGTCCCGCCAAAAAACCGGCCTTTTCTTTCACCCAGCCGAAGGCGAACAAGGAGTTAAAACCCAGCACCAAAACGCTTAAAATTTTGGCGCCTTCCGTCCCCCCTAAAACAAAGGCGAAAAGGTAAAAAAGCGAGCCCCCATGGAAATATCCTGAAAGTAAATGGGTGGGATAGTCGGTGATCCCGTGCTGGAAAAGCCAGAAATGGGGCATGCCCAGGAAATAATTGAGGGAATCATAAAAGGTCTCAGGAAGGAGCCCCTGTAGGAAAAGAAACCCGAAGTAAACCAGGCCTGTTCCCGCCAAAATCAACTGGGCCAGGGGCCATTCCCCTTGCGGAAAATGGAAGCGGAGTTTCCCCCAGGGAAGGCTTAAAAGGTTTTTTGCTGTCAAAACTGAAAGGATGAGCACCCCCGTCAGCCAAAGGGGTTCAAACCAAAGCCCCGTCAATCCCAAGCCCATCCAAAACATATTTAAAAAAAAGAAACCAAGGCCTAAATCCAGGCAAAACCCAAGCGCCAGGTTTTCTGTCGAAAGCAAAAGCCATTTTCGAACAGGTCGTCCGCAAGTCCAAAGGGCCGCAACACACCAAAAACCCGTGGCTGCCGCGGCGAGATTGCCTTCCCAAATCGCCCATCTTTCGCCGGATCCGGGCTGGACGAAGGGTTTGAAGTTGAAAACATTTTGCAGTGAAGCCCAAGGATGCGTGAAGGCCCGGAAATACCAGCAAACGATGAAAAGGGCCCAAAAAAGAACGATAAAAAACTTTGTCGCATTTTGGGATCGGTCAAAAAAAGGAAAGGCTTTGGAGGCCAAGCGATTCTCCCAAGGCAGTTTAAAGGAATTTTATCCTGAAACAAAAAAGCACCCCGTCTTGTTAAAGAGCGGGGTGCTTTGGGTTGAACCTGCGAAAAGGCAAGCTTTTAGGACAAAACGGCTTCTTTTAAATCCTTCAAAACGCGGAACTTGACGACTTTCTTGGCCGGAACATTCACCATCTCGCCGGTGCGGGGATTCCGTGCCATCCGGGCCTTGCGGTCCTTCAATTGGAACACTCCCAGCCCATCCAGCTTGATCTTGTATTCCTTCTTCAAAGTCTTGTAAATCGTGCTTCTCAGGGCCTGAAGGACATTGTCCACGTCCTTTTTCTTCAACCCTGTTTCGTTCGCCAAAGTCCCCAGCAGTTCACTTTTGGTCAACGTCCACCTCCTGGATTTTG
>JAJPJW010000108.1 GCA_021324075.1 Pseudomonadota bacterium
GCAAATTTTTCAACTCGGCCCTTTCCCTTTTTCGGACGGTACCGGCGGTCGTTTCGGTTTTGACCGCCATGGCGGGGTATTTCGCCGCCCGGCAATTTTTTTCGAAGTCCTTCGCGTTCCTATTCGGCTGCCTCATGGCTTTCAGCTTTTGGCCCCTTTTCACGGGCCGCTTTTATCTCCAGTTTGTCCCGTTCTTCGAACTCATGGATTTGGCCCTGATGGGGCTATGGCTCAAATGCACCGATCCGGCCTGGAAAAGCCGGTATTCGATCTTCGTCGGGGGATGGACCGGACTTGGCTTTTTTACTTACACCTCCTGGATGGTCGTTGCGGTCCTGATGGCCGGCTGGTTTTCATGGGTCGCCCTAAAGGATAAAAAAGGCCGATACCTTCAAGACCTGATTTGTTTTTGGGTATCCTTTCTGGTCACCCTGTGCCCTTTTTTATGCGCGGCTGTCACAGAAGGATTTGGAGCCCATTGGGGAGACGTGGTTTTTTCAAACGGTCAATTCCCGATTCCACATAAAGCGGCGGTTTTTTTGTCCTATTGGACGTCGTTGTTTTGGGGATCGCTGCAAACCGATGTTTCCTACGGCCCTTCCTGGGGTGGGATTTTAAACCCCCTGCTCGCGACCTGTTTTGGACTGGGTTTGGTAATCGCCTTTAAGACCCTCAAAAAAACCGAGTTTTTGTTTTTCTCGGCCACCTTTGTTTTGCTGATGGCGCCTGGTTTAGCTACCGCGGATTACCCATGCATGGACCGGGTTATCCAGGTCATGCCACTGCTGCTTCTGGTTGCGGCTATTGGATTGAAACAAGTGCTGGAAATGGTCCATCCCATTTCAAGAAGGTGGGCTTTTCTCGGGTTCTTTTTGATACCTTCCTTTGGATTGGACTTTTACCACCTGGTCAAACCAAACCTTATCGCGGCCCCTTTCCCTCATTTTGAATTCAAAAATAAGGCGGATGATCCCAACTTTGAGGCTTATGAAGTCCTCCTCCAGGAATCCCGGAAAAAAGGCCCCGGGCTCATTTTTAGTGATTTCTTGCTCTTGTCCCGCAACCACAGCCTGACCGTGGCGACCTATGGGTTCAATGGATGTCTCAATCCCCGAATCGCCCCCCAAAACTGCCATTGGGCGGCCGTCATCACCAATATCCACTACCAGCCTTATCTCAACCGCCGGTTCCCAGATTCAAGTTGGCATCGTTTGGGGCTTGGGCCGGAGGATACGGATGGGGGCTTGGTGGTGGGGATCTTTCCCGTCGACCCGAAAAACGGGGAGGTGTTCAGCCGTTGGAAAACCGCCCATGATTATTTCCATAATTTGAATTTCGAGGCTGAAAACATCCTCAACAGTCCGGTTTTATACCGCCATGCCGTTGAAGAATTGGCGGGGGGATATGCGTTGATGGGGAATGACCCCTATCTTGAATCCTGCTACGGGGAATGGGTGGCCCAATATCACCAGGGGGCCGACTTGAGCCCCAATATCCAAGCCATCCAAAGGGCCCTTCGCAAGGGTTACCCGGCCGCCAACCTTTATTACAAATTGGGGAATTTTCTATTCTTGAACCGCCAATCCGAACAGGCCCGAAAAGCTTATTTGATGGCGGTGAAATGCGAACCCAATTACACTAGCGCCCAAGAAATCCTGTCGCGTATCTGGGAACAACGCCCTTAACCAAGTCGAGTCAAAAATATATAAACGGGGTAAAATATGGTTGCAACTGCGGTCATACTCGTGGTTTTGATCTTCGCGCTCTCCAAGGCTTGGCGGTTTTTTCTCGAAAGCTCCGACGACATCCGGCATATCCGCTTATTGGAGCCCTGGTACTGGTTCGTCTTTTTGAACCTCACTTTGACCATCATTTCCAGCAACTTTGATTACCAATTTGTATTGGTGGCCCTTCTTCTCCAAATTGCGCTGAGCGCCTGGTTTGCCGTCTCCATTGGTTGGATCATCCAGTCCTGTCCGCATAAGGTTTTGCTCGTCAACGAGAGCTGGTTTATCCGCGGAAGGAAAGTCCGTTTTTGTTACCGCTGTGGTACGCGCCTCCCGAAGGATTTTCACGCTTCGGAAATCAAGGACCATTCTTGGCAAGCGACTTACCTCCAAGTCCCGCCCCACTTGTTGGAGTACATCACCTTTTGGGTGGCGCAATCGCTGATGGTCCTCATCACCTTGTTTTTGGCCCTCCGCTTTTTGAAAACATCCGAATTCCAACACCAGGCGGTGCAGGTGGCGGTCATCCTGGTGGTCTTGGTTCCGCCCCTCCTTTATTTCACCGGAAGGTTCCGGAAGTATTTATCGGACACCAAGGGCATGATCTGGTGGGAGGACCTGAAGAATTCACTGGTGACTTGGGCGGTGGTGCTGGCCGTCGTTTGGGGCATCCTCCATTTTTTGTGAAGGAAGGGGCCGGGTTTACCCCTGCTTGACAAAGGCAGGAGGGGTCGGTATAGTTCCTCCCACGCAGTTACTTTTTTAGGAGTTTTCAATGGCCTTCGGAATCGCAATGAACCTAGTGCTTTTGGTACTGGTACTCGTATTGCGTCCGGAGGCGGTGCGCTCCTAACGACGGCTACCAAGCCGCGGGAGTCCCGCCCAACGGGACTTCCGCGGCTTTTTTCTTTTTAGGCCCGGTTTTCCCGCCAAAGCAGACCCCCCAACACTGGTGAAACAGGTTTTTTCCAGCATTCAGGCCCTTTTTACCCTGAATTGCCTCGAAAAAGCCCAAGTTTATTGTAAAATCTGGGTCTTTCGCGTCCTCCAAGGACGCGGGGAACTTTAAGGGAGACGACCATGGCTAAACAAAAGACGAAACTCAAAAAAGGCGCGGAGATGGTGGTGGAGGTCCTCTTGAGCGAGGGGGTCGACATCGCCTGGGGCGTGACGGGCGGGGCCATCCTGCCGGTTTACGACGCCCTCTTCATGAACCGGGACAAGATCCGCTTGATCGACACCCGCCACGAACAAGGCGCGGTGCACATGGCCGAAGGCTACGCCAAGTCCACCGGCAAAGTCGGTGTCTGCGTGGTTACCTCCGGCCCCGGCGCCACCAACATCGTCACGGGCCTGGCCGACGCCTATATGGATTCGGTCCCCCTGGTCGCCATCACGGGCCAGGTGCCGACCTCCCTTATCGGCACCGACGGGTTCCAAGAGGCGGACGTGGTGGGCATCACCCGTTCCTGCACCAAGCACAATTACCTGGTCAAGAATATCCAGGAACTGCCGCAGATCATGCGCGACGCTTTCTTCATCGCCCGCTCAGGGCGGCCCGGGCCGGTTTTGGTCGACATCCCCAAGGATATCGCCGCGGCCTCGGCGGAAGTGGAAATCCCCTCCAAACCCTCGATCCCGCTGTCCAAGTTCGTGCCCACGCCGGACATGAATGAGATCGACAAGATCGCTGAGCTTTTAAAGCAGGCCAAGCGCCCCTTGATCTACGCGGGCGGCGGCGTCATCAATGCGGGAGCGGCAGAGGATTTGTACAAGTTCGCGCGCAAGACCAACATCCCGGTCACTTTGACCCTGATGGGCCTGGGCGCCTACCCGGCCACGGACCGGCAGTTCATCGACATGTTGGGCATGCATGGGTCCTACCGGGCCAACATGGCCCTGACCTATTGCGACATGCTGATCGCCATCGGCAGCCGCTTTGACGACCGGGTCACGGGCAAGCTCAGCGAGTTCTCGCCCAACTCCAAGAAGGTCCATATCGACGTGGACCCGACTTCCATCGGCAAGAACGTCAAGGTGGATGCCCATGTCCTGGGCGACATGCGCTTCATCCTGAAAGAACTGACCAAGCGGGCCGGGTCCAAGGACTACGACGCTTGGTACGACGAGCTGGACGGCTGGAACAAGAAGCATCCCCTGGGTTATAAGCAGGATCCCAAGGGGCCGGTTCTGCCCCAGTACGCCATCGACGAAATCTACCGCATCACCAAGGGTGACGCCTATGTGGCCACCGAAGTGGGCCAGCACCAGATGTGGGCGGCCCAATACTACCGGTTCAACAAGCCGCGCCGTTGGATCACCTCGGGCGGCCTGGGCACCATGGGCTTCGGCTTCCCGGCGGCCATCGGCGTGGCCTTCGCCCATCCCAACGCCACGGTCATCGACATCGCCGGCGACGGCAGCTTCCAGATGA
>JAJPJW010000076.1 GCA_021324075.1 Pseudomonadota bacterium
AATATTCCCATCGTGCCCCTGTATTTCGCCAAGGAGCGCGACATGGTGGTGCGCGGCAACACGCTGATTCCCGTGGAGCAGGACATTCCGCTGCTGCCCGGCGAACGCGCCCAGAAGGTCATGTGCCGCATGCGCTCGCTCGGTTGCAGTCCCTGCACGGGCGCTATTCACTCCACGGCCGACACGGTTCCCAAAATCATTGAAGAGATGATGCTGTTCCGCCGGTCCGAGCGCGAGAACCGCGTGATCGATCACGACCAGGAAGGCTCCATGGAAATCAAGAAGCGGGAGGGGTATTTCTGAGATGACATCGACCACCCCAACGCCCGTGACCGATATCCAGAGCTTTCTCCGCCAGAACGAAGAGAAGGAGCTTTTGCGCTTCTCGACGGCGGGGAGCGTGGACGACGGCAAATCCACCCTGATCGGCCGGCTTCTCTACGACTCCCGGGGGGTTTTTGAGGACCAGTTGGAAGCCATCCGCAAGACCACCCAGCGCAAGGGCGGGGAGGACATCGACTTCGCCCTCATCACCGACGGGCTTGCCGCCGAACGCGAACAAGGCATCACCATCGACGTGGCCTACCGGTATTTCGCCACGGCCCGGCGCAAGTTCATCATCGCCGACACTCCCGGCCACGAGCAGTACACCCGCAATATGGTGACCGGGGCCTCCACGGCGGACCTGGCCATCATCCTCATCGACGCCCGCAACGGGGTGATGATCCAGTCCAAGCGCCACGGTTATATCGCCAAGCTCCTGGGAATCCCCCACATCGTGGTGGCCGTCAACAAGATGGACCTGGTGGATTTCAAGCAGGAGGTCTTCGAGAAGATCAAGGCGGAATACCGGGAGTTCTTCTCCCAATTGACGGCGGAGAGTCCGGCCGCGCCCAACCTCTCGAACCTGGAGTTCATCCCCATTTCGGCCCTCAAGGGCGACAACGTCACGACCAAGAGCGCCAACACGCCCTGGTTCCAAGGCAAGCCCCTGCTCGAACTTTTGGAGACCATCGAAATTTCCAAGGACCGCAACCTGGAGGATTTCCGCTTTCCCGTGCAGTTGGTGTTGCGCCCCAACCTGGATTACCGGGGCTTCGCGGGCAAGGTGGCCTCGGGGGTCGCCCAGAAGGGCAAACCGATCGTGGTTTTGCCCTCGGGTACGGCCTCGACCCTGAAAGGCATTGATTGCTTCGAAGGGGAGATGGACGAAGCCTTTCCGCCCATGAGCGTGACCCTGCGCCTCACCGACGAAATCGACATTTCCCGGGGGGATTTCATCTGTTACCCCGGAAACCAGCCCACGGTCGGCAACAAGTTCCAGGCCCATCTTTGCTGGATGGTCAAGGAATCCATGCCCCTCAAGAAGAAATTCGTCCTGAAGCTGGCCACCACCGAGGTCAAGGCCATGGTTTCGGGCATACAGTGGGTCCGGGACATGAAGACCCTGGAAAAGAACCCCGCCGGCCAGTTGAACCTCAATGACATCGCCTTGGTGGAAATCCAGACCCTCAAGCCCATCTGCTACGACCCCTACACCCGCAACCGGACCACCGGCAGCTTCATCCTGATCGACGAGCTCAACAACAATACCGCCGCGGCGGGGATGATTTTTGCCTAATTCCGCCCGGCCCAAGGCTTGGTTCTCGCCGGAAAAAATTCTGTGGGTCCTCGCGGCTTTCGCGTTCCTGTTCTGGGTCTTTGGACTCCCACTCCTTTGGAATCGACTGGTTTGTCCCTTTCAGGTCAACCAGGGCGAGGCCATCAATGTTGAATTCGGCCGGATCCTGACGAGGGGTGGGAACCTTTATTTCAACCCCTCGGAGGGACCCTATCTTTACCCGGCTTATCCCCCGCTTTTTCCGTTGTTGGTTTCCCGGCTTTCCACGTTCCTCCAACCGCCCTTCCTCGCGCCCCGTTTGCTGGCCTTTGCCGGTTACCTTGCTTGCGGGTTTTTGTTCGCGGCCTGGGGATTCGGGCGCTGGGGCAAACCCTGGGCCGCTGTGCTGCTTTTTCTTTTCTGGGTCTCGCCCACCTGGCAAGCCTGGGGTTCCATGGCCCGGATGGACAGCTTTCTCCTAGCCGTTCACTTTTCCGCCTTCCTGCTCCTTTACCAGATGGAAGCGGGAAAGAAAACCCAGGCCTGGCGCCTGGTCGCGGCCGGGCTGTTGACGGCGGCCGCCCTTTCACTCAAACAAAGTGCCCTGACACTGCCCGCGGCTTACGGCCTTTCCTGTCTTTTCCAGGGGCGGTTTCGCCCCTTGGGCCTTTTTCTGACGGCGGCCCTGCTTCCAACCTTGTGTGTTTTCGGGGCTCTCCAAGCCGCCAGCCATGGGTGGTTCTTCTTCTGGGTTTTTCACTCCCTGCCGCTGGGTTTCCATGGCTCCCAGCTTTTTTATTTCCTGAAAACCTCCTTCGTGCCGGAGATGGGATGGGCGGTTTTGGCCGTGCTGGCGACCCTTCTTGCCCGGCGTGTATCCCCGCTCCTGAAATGCCAGCTTCTTTTCTCGAGCCTGATGGTTCTGGCTTTGGGAAGGGAAGGGTCGGCTGAAAATTACTGCCTGGAATTCTGGCTTTACGCCCTTTTTACCCTGGGCGAGTCTTGGGCGGTGGAACCGGCCGGGCGCAATTCCGAAAAGCCGGCGGCCTGGGCCTACTGGGGGATGACAGGCCTTTTCCTATTAGGATTCACCGGACTGCTGACCCGCCCGCTTCCACGGACGGTCAGCCAGGAAGAGATGCAAATGAAGGCGTCCGTCCTTCCGATTTACCGGCTTCCGGGGGAGCATCTGGCGATGGATGGGGATTTGCCCCTGATGGCCGGAAAAAAGTTGTGGATCATGCCGATGGAATACAACGCCATGGTGAAAAATGGGAAGCTGGACCCGGCGCCGCTTTTGCGTGACATCCAATCCCAACGATTCACGACGATCGAGCTTTACGATCTTCCCCGCCAACCCCTTTTTCCCGAATTTTTGACCCAGGCGGTGGAAAAGGACTATAAGGTGGGCTTGAAGGCTTATGGCCGGGTTTGGTACGTTCCCCGGCAATTTGTCGGACCCCTTTTGCCTTCCCCCGGCCGCCCTCAAACGAACTAGCCGATACATAGGGAAGGAAGCTCCATGGCCATTTTGGGTTTGAATTCACCTGATCGGCTCTGCACAATAGGGTAACTTCTTAGCCAAAGTCCGGAGCAACCGTTTCCATGTCAACCGCCCTTGTCATCCACGGCCATTTCTACCAGCCCCCCCGGGAAAACCCCTGGACGGGCGTCATTGACGACCAACCCAGCGCCCAACCTTTTCCCAATTGGAACGACCGCGTTTATTATGAATGTTACCGCCCCAACGCTTTTGCCAGGGTTTTCGACCTCAAAAGCGGCCGCATCGAGGGCATCCTCAACAATTACGAGTCCATCAGCTTTAATTTCGGGGCCACCCTGCTCTCCTGGATGGAGAAATACCACCCCGGCACCTACCTGAAAATCCTGGAGGCCGACAGGAAGAGCGCCAAAAAGAACGGCGGGCATGGCAATGCCATCGCCCAGGGCTATAACCACACCATCCTGCCTCTTTGCAACGAGGCGGACCGCATTACCCAGGTCAAATGGGGCATCGAGGATTTCAAGCACCGTTTCAAGCGCCTGCCCGAATCCCTCTGGCTCCCGGAAACGGCCTGTAACGACGATACGCTCTCGGTTTTGATCGACCACCATCTTAAATATGTGATCCTGTCCCCTGAACAGGCCGAGAGGGTCCGGCCGATGGAAGGCGGGGATTGGACGGACGTTTCCAACAACCGCATCGACCCCGGCATGCCCTACCGTTATTTCCACCGGGACGGCTCCAAGCGGTTCATCGACATCTTCTTTTACGACATGGGAATCGCCCGGGGCGTGGCTTTCGAGGGGGCGCTTATTTCCAGCCAAGCCCTGATTGACCGCATTGGCCGGGTGGGCAGGGGCGAAGGCCGGATCGTCCAGACGGCCACCGACGGTGAATCCTACGGCCATCACACCAAATTTGGCGACCGCAGCCTGGCCTATGCGCTGAAGGTCGAGGCGGCCCAGGGCGGCTACTGGGTGACTAACTACGGGGCCTACCTGGAAAAGCATCCGCCCACCTGGGAAGTGGAGATCAAGAAGGGCCCGGATGGAAACGGCACTTCCTGGAGCTGCGCCCACGGCGTGGGCCGGTGGTACCGGGACTGCGGCTGCCAGACGGGGGGCCGGGAAGGCTGGAACCAGGCCTGGCGCGGGCCCTTGCGCAAGGCCTTCGACTTCCTGCGGGACAAGGTCCACGGTTATTTCGAGGCCGAAAGGGGCAAGCTCTTCACCGACCCCTGGGCCACCCGCAACGACTACATCCAACTGGTGCTGGATCCCGAGGCTTCCCGCAAGGAGTTCCTCAAGTTGCACGCCGGAAGGGAACTCACCGAACCCGAACAGGTGAAGGCGCTGACCCACCTGGAAATCCAGCGCAACGCCATGCTCATGTACACCAGCTGCGGCTGGTTTTTTACCGAGATCACGGGCATTGAAACCGTGCAGGTCATGAAATATGCGGCCCGCATCTTCGACCTGCTGGAAACCCTGGGCTTCGAATCCCCGGAGACACCTTTCCTCGACATCCTCGCCGAAGCCAAGAGCAACATCCACGAGTTCGGAACAGGTGCCGACGTTTACCGCCGCTTCGCTGAGCCCACCCGTGTCACCCCCCAGGGCGTGGTGGCCCACCTGGCCATCTCCTCCCTTGTCAACCATGTGGCCGATAGCGGGGAAGCGGGGGGCTACCTCTTCGAGATGCTGGACGCCCGCAAGGAGGAACACGGCCGTTTCACCCTGATGACCGGCCACGTGCTGTTGCAGGAAGCCATGACGCGGCAGCATTTCCGCTACGCCTTCGCCGGACTGCACCTGGGTGGCATCGATTTTTACGGGGCGATCCGGCCCTATTTAAGGCAGGAGAATTTCAACAAGTCCGCCGACCATCTTTGGGACCAGTTTTACCTGGTTTCCCTCCCCAAGTTGCTGCGCCTGATGCAGGAGCAATTCGGTCCCGAGGAGTTCGGTGTGGAGCAACTGCTTCCGGAAAGCCGACAGAAGATCTTCAAGGAAGTCTTCGGCAGCCTGGTGGAACGCTTCTCCGAACAATACGTGCGCCTTTACGAGGACAACCGCCGTAACCTGGAGATGCTGCAATCGGTCGGCTTCGAATTGCCCCGGGAAATCCGGGCCGCGGCGGAATTCACCTTCGGCAAGCTTTTCGAGGAGGAAATCCAGAAGCGGGAATGGTTCAAGGACCCGGACGCCTACCGAAACCTCATTTCCCTGGCCGACGAGGTGACCCGGCACGGATACCGCATCGACCGATTCGTGGCCGAACACACCTTCCGCAACCTCATCACGGAGATCGTGGAAATGGCCGTGGAAAAACCCGCGGACGAGAACGTCCGGGCGGCCATCGCGGTGGTGCAATTGACCAAAAAGCTGGGCCTGGAATACAACCTCTACCTGGCGCAGGAGGCGGTTTTCGAGGCGGCCGGGAAATCCCTGCAATTCGACAAGCTGGTGGAACTGTCCGAGATGCTCGACTTGAAGACGGACTTCCTGTTGGATGAGAACGACAAGCTGAGGAAGTCGCTGCACACCGACGATATTGAAGTGGCTTAACGGCAGTTGACGGCTCGCAGTTGGCGGCCGGCAGCAAGGCGCGAAAGCCTTAAATCCAAGCCGGGAACGCAAATGTCTCCACGCACGAAAAAAGAGTCCGCGAAACCCAAGCCTAAAACCTCTTCTGGAATATCCCAGGGCGACCTGCACAGCCTTCTGTCCCTTTCCCACGGCGACCCCCATTCCATCCTGGGCATCCACCCCCAGAAAAAGGGCGTGTCCATCCGGGTGTTCCGGCCGGAGGCCAAGTCCGTTTCCATCCTTCTCAACGGCAAGGGCGGGGAAGTGGCCTTGCAATGCTCCCATCCGGCGGGCCTGTTTGAAGTTCATTTGGACGACCGGGCTGAAGTTCCCCCCTACCGCGTCAAGGTGGAATATGCCGGGAACAAGGCCTTCACTTATTGGGACCCCTACGCCTTCTGGCCGACGCTGGGGGAAATGGATCTCTACCTCCTGGGCGAAGGCAACCACCAGAAGCTCCATGAGAAGATGGGGGCCCATTTTATGGCCCACCAGGGAGTGGAGGGCGTTTCCTTCGCGGTTTGGGCGCCGGGGGCCAAGGGTGTCTCCGTGGTGGGGGATTTCAACGGCTGGGACGGCCGCCTGCACCCCATGCGCCGCCTAGGGTCCTCCGGTATCTGGGAAATTTTCATCCCCGAATTATCCGAGGGGATGAATTACAAGTATGAAATCCGCACCCACGATGGCCGCCGCCTCCTCAAGGCCGACCCTTACGCCTTTGCCACCGAAAAGCCGCCCCTGACGGCCTCGGTGGTTTACCGGCCGCACTATGAGTTCAAGGACCGGGAATGGATGGCCAACCGGGCCAAGGGGGATTTTCTCCGCAAGCCCCTCTCTATTTATGAGATGCACCTGGAGTCCTGGCGAAAGGTGCCGGAGGAAGGCGACCGTCCCCTGACCTACCGGGAGATGGCGGTCCAATTGGCCGATTACCTATTGGAAATGGGGTTCACCCACGTGGAATTCATGCCGGTCATGGAGCATCCCTTCGGCGGTTCCTGGGGCTACCAGGTCTCTTCTTATTACGCTCCCACGGCCCGGTTTGGCACGCCGGATGATTTCAAGTTCCTGGTGGATCACCTGCACCAGAAGGGGATCGGCGTCATCCTGGATTGGGTGCCGGCCCATTTCCCGAAGGATGAATTCGCGCTGGGGCGCTTCGACGGCACCGCCCTCTACGAGCACCTGGATCCCCGGCAGGGGGAGCACCCGGACTGGGGCACTTACGTCTTCAATTTCGGCCGAAATGAAGTGCGGAACTTCCTTTTGTCCAACGCCCTTTACTGGCTGTCCGAATACCACGTGGACGGCCTGCGGTTGGACGCAGTGGCCTCCATGCTTTACCTGGACTACAGCCGCAAGGAAGGGGAATGGGTCCCCAACCAGTTCGGCGGAAACGAAAACCTGGAAGCCATCAGCTTTTTAAAGAAACTGAACGAACTGGTTCACGCCCAATTCCCGGGGGTCATCATGGCGGCGGAGGAATCCACGGCCTGGCCGGGGGTGAGCCGGCCCACCTACACGGGCGGGCTGGGTTTCGGCTTCAAATGGAACATGGGCTGGATGCACGACACGCTTTTCTACTTCAGCCGCGACTCCGTCTACCGCCGGTACGACCACAACAACCTGACCTTCGGCTTCCTTTACGCCTGGAGCGAAAACTTCATCCTGCCGCTCTCCCACGACGAGGTGGTGCACGGAAAATACTCCATGATCGACAAGATGCCGGGGGACCGCTGGCAGAAGTTCGCGAACCTCCGGTCCCTTTACGCCTATATGTGGGCCCATCCGGGCAAGAAACTGATTTTCATGGGGAGTGAGTTCGCCCAATTCCACGAATGGAACCACGAAACAAGCCTGGACTGGCACCTGACCCAATGGGCGGACCATTGGCGGATGCAGAACCTCATTTCCGACCTGAACCGTCTTTATAAGGGCAATCCCGCCCTGTGGGAGGCGGACATGGACCCGGCCGGTTTCCAATGGATCGACGCCAGCAACGCCGACGACAACTCGGTGGCTTTCCTGCGAAAGTCCCCGGCGACGGGGCGGCAGGTGCTGGTCACGGGTAATTTCTCCCCGGTCATCCGAAACGGTTACCGGGTGGGCGTGCCCAAGCCCGGCTATTACCGCGAACTGCTCAACACCGATTCCCACCTTTACGGCGGCTCCAACTTCGGCAACAACGGAGGCGTGCATGCCGAGCCGATGCCCTGGCACGGCCAGCCTTACTCCGTGGTGGTGGCCCTGCCGCCGCTGGCGACCGTTTGGTTTGAGGCACCCTGAAATTTTTTCCTGTCGCAATTCATGACTTGGGACAGGTTTCCGCATGACCCGTTCCGTACCACATTTTTGTTTTCGTCCTGCAAGACCGTCCCTCAATTCTGTCGACCGTGATTTTCACACCGGGCCATTCCAAAGACCTCATCTTGAACATGGCTTTTTTCAGGGAATCCCAAGCATTGGTGTTCCTGAATTCGCCGCCACCACTGGTATGAAGTTTGCTTGAAAATACAGTGTGATTACTGTAATTTAACCACCCCATCAAAGCTGGAGGTAGTCGGCGGCCCCCTCAAGAGGCCGCTTTTTTTAACCCTGAAAACGCATTGAGAGGCCTGACCGCCTAGGAGAAGAACGATGTCCGACCAACCGATTTACGTCAATCCGAATGAAAACCTGATCGCCCCCTTCGACGCCGGAAAGGATTCCTGCGGCGTGGGTTTCGTGGCCCACATGAAGAACAAGAAGTCCCACGAGATCGTCCAGCAGGGCGTCGAGATCCTCCTGAACCTCTCCCACCGCGGCGCCTGCGGCTGCGAGACCAACACGGGCGACGGGGCCGGCATCCTGATCCAGATCCCCGACAAGTTCTTCCGCAAGAACGCGGCGGCTTTCAACCTGACCCTGCCTCCGGAAGGGGACTACGGCGTGGGCGCAATCTTCCTGCCCAAACTGGCCGATCACATCAAGTTCTGCGAGGACGTTTTCGAGAAGGTCGTGAAGGAAGAAGGGCTGACCCTCCTGGGGTGGCGCCTGGTGCCCACGGACAACAGCGAGGTAGGGCCCACAGCCCGCGCCTCCGAGCCGGTGATGAAGCAGATTTTTATCGGCAAGTCCAAGGACATCAAGGACCAGGACGCCTTCGAACGGAAGCTTTTCCTCATCCGCAAACGGGTGGAAAACACGGTGGCCGCCTCCATCCTCACCGAGAAACACCTCTTTTACGTGGCGAGCATGTCCTGCCGCACCCTGGTTTATAAGGGGATGTTGACCCCGGGCCAGGTGGCCCCCTATTTCCGCGACCTCAGGGACCCGGCGGTGGAGTCGGCCCTGGCCCTGGTGCATTCCCGCTTCTCCACCAACACCTTCCCGTCCTGGGACCTGGCCCATCCCTTCCGCTATATCGCCCACAACGGGGAAATCAACACCCTGCGGGGCAACATCAACTGGATGCACGCCCGGGAAGCCTTGTTTTCCAGCGACCACTACAGCAATGAAGAGATGAAGAAACTCCTGCCCATCGTGCGGGAAGGCCAGTCCGACTCGGCCACCTTCGACAACGCCCTGGAAATCCTGGTCATGGCCGGCCGCAGCCTGCCCCACGCCATGATGATGATGATCCCGGAAGCCTGGACCGGCCATTTGACCATGCCCCAGTACAAGAAGGACTTCTACCACTACCATTCCTGCCTCATGGAACCCTGGGACGGCCCGGCTTCCATCGCCTTTACCGACGGACAGGTGATCGGCGCGGTTTTGGACCGCAACGGCCTTCGTCCCTCCCGTTATTACGTGACCAAGGACGACCTGGTAGTCATGGCCTCCGAAGTCGGGGTCTTGGACTTTGAACCCAAGCGGGTTTTGAAGAAGGGCCGCCTGGAACCCGGCAAGATGTTCCTGATCGACCTGAAGGAAGGCCGTATCATCGAGGATGTGGAATTAAAAGAGAAGATTGCCAAGGCCCAACCCTATGGCGAGTGGCTGAAGGACAATTTGACCTCCCTCGACAAACTGCCCGAGGCGCCCCATGTGCCCGAGCCCGACCACGAAACGGTTTTGAAGCGTCAGAAGGCCTTTGGCTATACCCACGAGGATGTGCGCATCCTGATGGCCCCCATGGCCACCAACGGAGAAGAGGCTATCGGCTCCATGGGGGATGACACCCCCCTGGCGGTCCTGTCCAACCAGGCCCAACCCCTCTTCAACTACTTCCGCCAATTGTTCGCCCAGGTCACCAACCCGCCTCTGGATGCCATCCGCGAGGAACTGGTGACAACGGTCAACACCACCGTGGGTCCCGAAGGCAACTTGCTGAAACCCACACCCGAATCCTGCCGCCAAATCGAACTGAAAAGCCCGGTTTTGGACAACGACGAATTGGCCAAGTTCACCCATTTGAAATTTAAGAATTACAAAGCCACCACCCTGCCCATCCTTTACAAAGTGGCCGAGGGCGGCGCCGGCCTGGCAAAGGCTATCGAGGAAGTGCGCGAAAAGGCCAGCAAGGCCGTAAAAGACGGCAACCAGATCATCATCCTGACCGACCGGGGGCTGGACCACGACAATGCCCCCATCCCCAGCCTTTTGGCCACTGCCGCCGTGCACCACCATTTGATCAAGAAGGGCGAACGCACTAAGGTGGGCCTCATCGTGGAGTCGGGCGAACCGAGGGAAGTGCACCATTTCGCCCTGCTCTTGGGCTACGGGGCCAACGCCATTAACCCCTACCTGGCTTTCGAGACCCTGGACGACATGATTCGCCGGGGCATCCTGCCGACCGATATCGACCATAAGACCGCGGTCAAGAAATACATCAAGGCCGCCAACAAGGGCATCGTAAAGGTCATGTCCAAGATGGGCATCTCGACCATCCAAAGTTACCGTGGCGCGCAGATCTTCGAGGCGGTGGGCCTCAACAGCGAATTCATCGACAAGTACTTCACCTGGACTTCCAGCCGTATCCAGGGCATCGGCATCACCGAAGTGGCCGCCGAATCCGAGAAGCGCCACCGGGGCGCTTTCCCTGAGAGGCCTTCCCGCGAGTTAGACCTGGACTGGGGCGGCCGCTACCAATGGCGCCGGGACGGGGAAAAGCACCTGTTCAACCCCGACACCGTCCACAAACTGCAGAATGCCGTGCGGACGAACAACTATAAGAACTTCAAGGCCTATTCGGCGGAAGTCAATGAGCAATCGAAGGCCCTCGCTACCTTAAGGGGTCTTTTCAAATTCAAGAAGGGCAACCCCATCCCTATCGACCAAGTGGAACCCGCTTCCGAGATCGTGAAGCGATTTGCCACCGGCGCCATGTCCTACGGCTCCATCAGCCAGGAAGCGCACCAGACCCTGGCCATCGCCATGAACCGCCTGGGCGGCAAGTCGAACACCGGCGAAGGGGGTGAGGATGAGGACCGCTACATTCCCGAACCCAACGGTGACTCCCGCAACTCGGCCATCAAACAGGTGGCCTCGGGCCGCTTCGGCGTGACCAGCCATTACATGGTCAACGCCAAGGAACTGCAGATCAAAATGGCGCAGGGTGCCAAGCCCGGTGAAGGCGGACAATTGCCCGGCAAGAAGGTCTATCCCTGGATCGCCAAGACGCGCCATGCCACGCCCTTTGTGGGTCTCATTTCCCCCCCTCCTCACCACGACATTTACTCCATTGAGGACTTGGCCCAGCTGATCCACGACCTGAAGAACGCCAACAAGTACGCCCGCATCTCCGTAAAACTCGTGGCGGAAATTGGCGTCGGCACCGTTGCCGCGGGTGTCTGCAAAGCCCACGCCGACCACGTGCTGATCTCCGGCCATGACGGCGGCACGGGCGCTTCACCCCTGACCTCCCTCAAGTTCGCCGGGGCGCCCTGGGAACTGGGCCTCGCCGAAACCCACCAGATCCTGGTGAAGAACCGCCTGAGGGACCGCATTACGGTCCAAACCGACGGCCAGTTGAAGACCGGCCGGGATGTGGCCATCGCCTGCCTCTTGGGCGCCGAAGAATACGGATTCGCCACCGCCGCCCTGGTGGCCGAGGGTTGCATCATGATGCGCGTCTGCCACCTGGACACCTGCCCGGTGGGCATCGCCACCCAAAACCCCGAGCTTCGTAAGAAGTTCACGGGCAAGCCCGAATACGTGGTCAATTTCATGCTGTTCATCGCCGAGGAAGTGCGCGAGATCATGGCCGAACTCGGGTTTAAGACCATCCCCGAGATGGTGGGCCATTCCGAAATGCTGGAGATGAACGAGGCCATCGCCCATTGGAAATCCAAAGGCCTGGATCTTTCGCCCATCTTCCACAAGCCCGAAGAATCCAACCTGGGCCCGGTCTATTGCGTGCAGAAACAGGACCACGGCCTGGACAAGGCCCTGGACAACGAGGTCCTGATGGAACGCTGCAAACCGGCCATCGACGACAAAAAGCCCGTCAAGTTCGAGGTGCCCATCCGCAACATCAACCGCACGGTGGGAACCATGGTGGGGGCGGAAATCTCCCGCAAGCACGGCGCCAAGGGCCTGCCGGACGACACCATCCAGATCACCTTCAAGGGTTCGGCGGGGAACAGCTTCGCGGCCTTTGTGCCCAAGGGCATGACCCTGCGCCTGGAAGGGGACGCCAACGACTACGTGGGCAAGGGCCTTTGCGGCGGTAAGGTCATGATCTACCCCTCGAAGGACGCCACCTTCGTGCCGGAAGAGAACATCATCGTGGGCAACGTGCTGCTGTACGGAGCCACCAGCGGGGAAGTCTATATCCGTGGCAAGGCAGGAGAGCGTTTCGGTGTTCGTAACTCGGGTGTGGAAGCCATTGTCGAAGGCGTGGGAGACCACGGCTGCGAATACATGACCGGGGGCCGGGTGGTGGTCATCGGCGAAACCGGGCGTAATTTCGCGGCGGGTATGTCGGGCGGCATCGCCTATGTCTGGAACAAGGCGGGCGATTTCGAGATCCGCTGCAACAAGGAAATGGTGGCCCTGGAAGAGATGGAAGGGGACGACCTGAAGTTCGTCGAGGCCATGCTCCGCAAGCACCAGGATTTCACCGGCAGCACGGTGGCCGCCAACATCCTCAAGGACTGGAACAAGGTCTCCAAGCAGTTCGTGAAGGTGATGCCGGTCGACTACAAGAAGGCCCTGCAGGAACAAAAAGCGGGCAAGCAACCTGCCGCGGTGGCCTAACCGAAACTTCAATCAAAACGAGGATCTGAGGAAGACATGGGAAAACCGACTGGATTCATGGAGCAGGGACGGGAATACCTCCACAAGCGTCCCGTCGAAGAACGGGTGAAGGATTGGAAGGAATATGTCCTTCCTTTTGAGTCCTCCCACCTGAAGGACCAGGCCGCCCGTTGCATGGACTGCGGCATCCCCTTCTGCCACCAAGGCTGCCCCCTGGGAAACATCATCCCCGACTGGAACGACCTGGTTTACCGCGACCGCTGGCGGGAGGCGATTGAGCGGCTGCACGCCACCAACAATTTCCCCGAGTTCACCGGGCGCCTTTGCCCGGCCCCTTGCGAGAATTCCTGTACTTTAGGAATGGATGTCTACAAGCAGGCCGTCAACATCAAGGCCATCGAAGTTTCCATCATCGACCACGCCTTCAAGGAAGGCTGGGTCACGCCCATGCCGCCCGCGAAGCTCACGGGCAAGAAGGTGGCGGTGGTGGGGTCAGGGCCCGCGGGACTCGCCTGCGCCCAGCAATTGGCCCGGGTGGGCCATAAAGTCACCGTGTTCGAGCGTGCGGACCGCATCGGCGGACTGCTGCGCTACGGCATCCCCGAATTCAAGATGGAAAAGCGCCACATCGACCGTCGAATGAAGCAGATGGAAGCCGAAGGCGTGGAATTCAAGGTGAATTCCAACATCGGCCACAACGTGCCCATCGAAGACCTCAAGAAGAACTACGACGCCATCGTCCTTTGCGGCGGAGCCACCCAGGCGCGGAACCTTCCCGTTACGGGCCGGGAATTGAAAGGCGTCCATTACGCCATGGAATACCTGCCCCAATCCAACAAGGTGCAGGAAGGGGACAAGGTCGAGAACCAGATTACCGCCAAGGATAAGCATGTCATCGTCATCGGCGGCGGCGACACCGGGGCCGACTGTATCGGTACCGCCCACCGCCAGGGCGCCAAGAGCGTGACTTCCCTGGAAGTTCTTCCCAAGCCCCCGGCCGAAAGGGCCGCCAACAACCCCTGGCCCGAATGGGCCCGCATTTTGCGCGTGGCGGGCGCCCATGAAGAGGGTGGCGAAATCCTTTACAGCGTTTCCACCAAGGAGTTCACGGGTGAGAATGGCACGGTTAAGAAGCTTAAGGGTGTGAAAATCGAATGGGTGCCCCAACCGGCAGGCCCCCCCAAGATGCAGGAAATCGCGGGCAGCGAATTCGAATTGCCTGCCGACCTGGTGCTTCTGGCCATGGGTTTCCTGGGGCCCGAAAAGAACCCCTTGTTCGAGAAGCTGGGCATCGAGCTCGACCAGCGTTCCAACGTCAAGGGCGATCCCAACAAGATGACCAACGTTCCCGGGGTTTTCACGGCGGGGGACATGACCCGCGGCCAATCCCTGATCGTTTGGGCCATCGCCGAAGGCCGCGCCGCAGCCCGGGGCGTGGATTTGTGGCTCATGGGAGAAACGACCCTTCCGAGTCCTCTTTAAAATAAGCTGAAAAGTTATGCTTCGATCCCAAGGCGGACCTTTTGGTTCGCCTTTTTGTTTTATGGGTTATCATTGCTGATGACGGTTTTTTTGTTCTGAATAAATTAGTAAAGCCGGGTGAGAATGAACGCAAAGTTTAATAAGAAGAAAAAATCTCTTTTCGAACCATCGCCGATGAGAACCTTGATATTGGGAATTGTTTCTTCAATTTGCTTAATGCTGATTTTTATTTTTGGAAACAAAATTTGGCATTGGTATGGAATATCGGTGTTCGGAGGATCGATATCGCTTTTGCCTTATTCCATTTTGCAAAAACCTTTTTATAAGGCGTACGCCCTAGAAGGTGAAGAAAAGGCGACCACAATCTGGTGGATTCCCTTTTCAATTGGAGTATTGGAAAGGGCCTTTATTACATTTATCATTTCTAATCAATTGAGTGGGGTGACAAGTTTTATTGCGGCTTGGTTGGCTTTGAAGATGGCTGCTGGGTGGCAAACTTGGGGGAAGGAAAAAAGCACTACATATATTAGAGGGGCAAGATTATTGGCTTTAGCTGTTAGTCTTATTTCAGTGTTTATTGCGACATATGCCGGAATCCAAATTATTAAAGAGATAAATTTTTCTCCCAATGAGATTTGTGGCCATTGATTAAGTCTTGCTTTTTTAAAGGCTTTTGATTCGAAACATATTTTGGTGAAAGTTTGTGGATGGATAGTTCTTTAAGAGAAAAGGCTTTAAATGAATTGTAAAACTTGGCGTCTTGGCGTCTTGGCGGTGGGAATGGCTTTGGCCGTTTCCGCCCTCGGCCAAACGCCTACCGCCACCCCCCTCTCTATCAACCAAACCGACGTTCCCATCCGGGTGGATGGCCACCTGAGCGATTGGCCGGAAGCACGGATGATCTACCTGGGCCGGGAAGACCAGCTCACCCTGGGAAAAAACTTCTGGCACGGGGAAGACGACTTCAGCGGCCGGGTTTTCGTCACCTACGACCAGCAGTACCTCTATATTTCGGCCATTGTCCAAAAAACCCAGAATATGACCCTGCCCACCGACCCAAGTTCCCTCCAGGCGACGGGTAACGTCGTCAATTCCAACGATCCCATCTCGCTTTGGAACGGGGATTGCCTGGAGTTGTTCCTGTCCGTCCGTTCCAACCTTCAAGGCCCGTCCCGCCTGGCGCGGGGGGATTACCACATCGGCCTTTCCCCAGGGACGGACTGCAAGAACCCCCAGATGTATTGCTTCAACCGGGATGAGACGATTCCTGGGTCGCGGCTGGTGGCCCGGATCACGGTGAAGGGTTATTTGATGGAAGCCTCCATCCCGCTTGGCTATTTCCAAGGCCTGGACCTGGGGCCGGGCAAGTCCCTGCGCCTGGATGCCGCCCTCGATGAAGGCGGGAAACTGAGCGGTTACCGCATCGTCCGGTTGGATTATGCTGGAAAGAATTTCGACCCCGAGGACCCCTCCACCTGGCCGCAGGCCCAATGGGCAGGGCAGACAGAACAAACCGTTCCCTTCGAGCAGCCGGAAGACCTTTACGCAAACCTGGTGCAAGACGGCACCCGGGGCGCCACCTATGCGGGGGTGCGGACCCCTATGGGCGTGGCCTTGGACACGACGGGGAAGCCGCTTTCGGGGGTCCTTGTTACGACCTGGCCCAAGGCACAGCAAGTCCTGACCGATTCGAAGGGAACTTTCGAATTCCAAAAGATCAAGGTTTACAACAAGTCGGTCCTTTACGGCCGACTCAAGGGTTACGCGGTGGCGCTGGCCGCTTTGGGTCCCCGTGGTAGGGCGGTCACCCTGCGTCTTTCTCCCCTGCCGGCCCCATCAAATCCTTCCGTGGGCAGTGCGGGCGCTTATTTTTTCGGACAGTCCCTTTCCCCGGTGCCTGCCCAACAATTGGATTCCCTGGCGCCCTGGATGAAAGCCCTCAATCCGGGCGTGATTTGCCTGAA
>JAJPJW010000205.1 GCA_021324075.1 Pseudomonadota bacterium
CATTTAAAACCTTTCTTGGGGACGGCCGCCCCCGCCGAATAAATAGCCCAGGACCAGCAGGATCAGCCCCACCGTGATGCAGGAGTCGGCGACGTTGAAAACATACCACTGGTGCTGATGGTACCGCACATCGATGAAATCCACGACCTTCCGGTAGAAAAGCCTGTCAATAAAGTTACCCATGGCGCCCCCCCAAATCAATCCCAGGGCAAAACGGTGGAGTTTCTTCTCGGGGGGAACGAACCGCTGGTAGGCATAGACGATGATACCGGCCCCGAGGGTGATCAGGATGAAAAAGGGGATCCGCAGGTAAACAGGCATGTCGGCCATGAAGCCGAAGGCCGCGCCGGGATTCTGGATATAAGTGATGTAAAAATACTCCTTTAGGACCGTGATCGATTGGCCCAACTGGCAGGACCGGACGATCCAATATTTGGAAAGCTGGTCGAGGATGACCGCCAACAGGGAGACCACCCGGATGCTCATACGGCGGTCTTTTTGCGCTGGTCGACGATGAACTCGACCAGAAGGAAAGAAACTCCGATCGTGATGCAGGAATCGGCCACGTTGAAGATGTAAGGAAACCATTGGAATTCGTGGTAGCGCATTTCAATAAAGTCGATGACCTTGCCGTAAAGCAGGCGGTCCACCAGGTTGCCCAGGGCCCCGCCCCAGATGAGCCCCAGGGCGATCCGGGTGTAAACCTTCTCCGGCGGCACCATGCGATGGTACATATAAACGATGGCGGTGGCCCCGGCGGTGGCGACGATGAAAAACGGGATGCGCACCAGGCTTTGCATGTTGGACATGAAACCGAAGGCCGAACCGGGGTTCTGGATATAGGTGAGGTAGAGCAGGTCGGGCAAAACGGGGACCGATTCGGTGACATACATGTTGTTGAGCACCATGAATTTGGTCAGTTGGTCCAGGGCCACAACCAGCATCGAAACGCCCATGATCATCATGGGGTGGGGCCCGTTCCGGCGAAGGCCGGATGTTTTTTCACGACCGGGCCGCAGCGGTGGCAAATGTCGGGATAGGTCTTGTCCATCTCCTCCGGGGCGTAGTAATTCCAGCACCGGGCGCATTTTTGGCCCGCGGACTTGCGGACAACCGCTTTGACCTTGAGACTGGCGTCCTCGGCTTCCAGGGAACCTTCAGGGGCTTCGCCTTCCTTTAATTCCACCCTGGAAACCAGGAAGTAATAACGCAGTTGTTCCAAATGCTTTTGGAGGGCCGCCTTTACCTTGTCACTGCCCACATAAAGGTCGACTTCCCCTTCCAGGGAACTGCCGATGGTTTTGGCCTGGCGCAGGCCTTCCAGGGACTTGGAAACCGCCCTTTTGACCGCAAAGATAGTCTCCCACTCCTGAGCAAGAGCTTCCATATCTTGCCCCTTGGCATCATTGGTTTTTTCTTTAAAGGAGGGCCAAGCGGCTTCAAACACGCTCTTTCCTTCTTTGCTCTTAAAGGCCTCGGGCAAAGATTGCCATATCTCTTCGGCGGTAAAAGAAAGAATAGGCGCCACCACAACCACGAAGCCCTTCAGGATATCGTAAAGCACCGTCTGGGCGGCACGACGTTCTTTGGAATCAGTCGCAAAAGTGTAAAGCCGATCCTTCAAAATATCGAAATACCCGGCGCTAAGCCCGACGGAAAAAAACCTATCAACATCGTGGAAAACCCTTGTGAATTGATAATTCTCATAAGCCTGGTTGACCGTTATTAAAGTCTCATGGGCTTCTTTGATCGCCCAGAAGTCCAGGGGGTTGAATTCCTTTTCTCCTACTTTATTCACCGCTGGGTCGAAATCCGAAAGATTTCCCAGGATAAAGCGGAAGGTGTTCCGGATGCGGCGGTAGGCTTCCGACATCCGGTTGAGCATTTCTTCGCTGATGGAGACATCTTCCGTGTAATCCTCGGAGGAGACCCACAGACGCAGGATGTCAGCCCCATACTTTTTCATCATGTCCTGGGGATCAATAACGTTCCCTAGGCTTTTGTGCATGGCCTTTCCTTCGGCGTCCAAAACCCAGCCGTGGGTCAGCACACCCGTGAACGGGGCCCGGCCTTTCAGGGCAACCCCCGTCCAAAGCGCGTGCTGGAACCAGCCGCGGTGCTGGTCCCCGCCCTCCAAGTACAGGGTGTATTTGGCATCCTGAAGCTCCGGCCTTTGGTCGATGACGGCGAAATGGGAGCTGCCGGATTCGAACCAAACGTCCAGGATGTCCTCTTCCTTCACGAATTCAGTGGAGCCGCAGGAACACTTGAACCCTTGGGGCAGGACGTCCTGGGCCTGGTGCTTAAACCATCCGTCAATCCCTTCCTTTTGAACGAGGGCTACGATGGACTCCAGGACTTTCGGTTCTTCGACGACCTTCCCGCAGGTTTTGCAATAAACGGCGGTAATGGGTACGCCCCAAGCCCTTTGCCGGGAAATGCACCAATCGATACGGCCTTCCACCATGTTCTTGATGCGGTCCTTGCCCCAGGCGGGCATCCATTCAACCTTTTCGATTTCCGCCAGGCATTTTTTGCGTAGGTCCTTATGGTCCAGTTCGATAAACCACTGGGCCGTGGCGCGGAAGATGATGGGATTCTTCGACCGCCAGCAATGGGGGTAGCTGTGTTTGAGGGTTTGCAGGGACAACAACCGCCCCAGGCCCTTTAGTTTTTCAACGATCTTGGGGTTCGCGTCCCAGACACTCACCCCCTCATATTCTTTTACCCGGGCGTCGTACTTCCCCGCCTCGTCCACCGGTGAATAAACGGGCAAACCGTATTTCAAACCGACCTCATAGTCTTCGCGCCCATGACCGGGGGCAGTGTGGACCAGGCCCGTGCCTGCGTCCGCGGTCACGTGGGCTCCGACCATCACCAAGGAGTCCTGCTCGAGGAAAGGGTGCCTGGCTAGCGCGCGGTCCAATGCCTGGCCCCGGGCCTCTTCGATGATCTTAAAGTCAGTGGCCTTCCACCCACACATGGCCGCCACCTGGGGTAAAAGCACCTTGGCCACGATGTAAAAGGCTTCTCCTAATTGGAGGGAAACATATTCGAAATCGGGATGAACCGAAATACCCAGGTTGGCCGGCAGGGTCCAAGGGGTTGTGGTCCAGATAAGGAACGAAAGGTTTTGACGGGGGGTGTTCGGAAAAACTCCTTCCGGCAGTTGTTTTACGGGGAAGGCCACCGTGACGGCCAGGGACTCATGGTCGGCGTATTCCACCTCGGCCTCCGCCAGGGCGGTTTTACACACCGGGCACCAGTGGATAGGGCGCAGGCGGCGGCTGACATAGCCTTCCTTGACCAGCGTGGTCAGGACCTTGACTAGGGAAAGCTCATAGGCCGGGTCCATGGTCATATAGGGGTTCTCGAAATCCCCGAAAACGCCAAGCCGCTTGAACTCCTCTTTTTGGCGTTGGAGGTACTTTTCAGCGTATTTCCGGCACTCCTGGCGGATCTCGACCTTAGACATCGTCTTCGCCTTGGGGCCCAACTGCCCGACCACCTTGTGCTCAATGGGCATGCCGTGGCAGTCCCAGCCGGGTACATAAGGCGCATCATTGCCGCGCAAGGAACGGTACTTGACGATGATGTCCTTCAAGACCTTGTTGAGGGCGTGGCCCATGTGGATGTCGCCGTTGGCAAAGGGGGGGCCGTCGTGGAGCACGTACTTGGGGGCATGAGGTTTTCCGGTCGCGCGTTTATAGAAGCCCATCCCCTCCCAAAACTTGAGACGCTCGGGTTCGGTCTGGGGCAGGTTGGCCTTCATGGGGAAGGAGGTCTGGGTGATGTTGAGGGTTGGTTTGTAATCGGCCATTTTCCATCCAAAAACGGGGGAATTAAGACCGAAAGCTTATCAAAAGGCGGGGGAAATGTTGAGTGTTTTTTGGGAATTCGGCGCGGTTTGGAAAGATTTTTATCCGTTAGGCGTGGACCCGCAGCACGCTGTTATCGCCGCCCAGGCCGTCGTGGACGCGATCGGGGCTGGTGGGGTCGGCGATCCACTCCACGTCGTTGAGGACGAACTTGTAGTGGTAAAGGCCCGGGTTGAGGGAGATGACGAAACGGAAACTGCCGTCCTCCTGGCGCGGCATGGGGTCCGCATCCTTGTCCCAATTGTTGAAGCTTCCCACCAGGGCCACCTTGGAAATTTCCCGGTGGGGCCGGAAGGTGATGGGCACCTTGATGGGCGGCTCGAAGGCCACGACCCGGTTGCGGCCCTGGGACTTGGCCTGGTAAAGGCTGTTGTCGGCCTTCTTGATCAGGTCGTCCTCGGTCGAGGCGTCCACGGGGAAGGTGGCCACGCCCGCCGAGATGGTGATCTTTCCCAAGGGCTGGGACTGCATGCGGTCGAAGAGCGCCTCCGCGACCCTTTGCCGGATCCGCTCGGCCAGTTCGGTGGCGCGCTTGCGGCTGGTTTCAGGAAGGATCAATACCATCTCTTCCCCGCCGTAGCGGGCGACGATATCCACTTCCCGGGCTTCCTGTTTGAGGATGGTGGC
>JAJPJW010000146.1 GCA_021324075.1 Pseudomonadota bacterium
AAGACAAGCCCCGCTACTTGATGGGGGTTGGAACTCCGGAAGACCTTTGGGAATGCGTGGAGCGGGGTATGGATATGTTTGATTGCGTCATGCCAACCCGGATCGCCCGGAACGGGACGGCCCTGACCCGGAATGGGCGCGTCGCCCTTAAAAACGCCCAATATTCGAAAGATTTGACGCCTTTGGATTCCCAATGTTCCTGTGAGTGTTGCCGCAACTACACGAAGGCCTATTTGCGCCATTTGTTCCAAGCTGAGGAGTTGTTGGTGCTTCGGCTGGTTTCGCTCCATAACTTACAGTTCATGAATGACACCACCGCCCTCATCCGAAAGTCCATCGAAGAGGGGCGGTTTTTAGGGGCAAAAGCCGCATTTTTTCATTCCTATAACCCGGCTTAATCCCAAAAATACCTAGTATTTTGTGCAGGTTGACAAAAAGCATCTTTGGGATTACCGTTTACCTAAAGGTGTTCTATGGAAAAAAAGGCCGTTATTCGGCATATCTTGGACACCCGTTTGACAACGGAAACCCTCGACAAGATATACCCCCCAACCCGCGCCATGGAAGAAGTGCTCCTCTCCGCAGACGAATTGACCGCCAGGCACAAATCGGTCTTCATCGATCTTTTTGAACTGGTAGGCTCGCTTATTGAATTGGAAACGGGCGAAAAATTAAGCGGTGATACCCTGATGATTGTGAAGTCCCGGGTTGAGAACTTTTTGATTCACCGTGGATTCCATCTCGAATAGCCCGATCTCAATGCCGACGATACAGCTCCACCTTTTGAACCCATCCTCTTCTTGGGCGGGTTGGGGTAAAAATTACCCAATGAGTCGCAAAAGGGCCCTGAATTGATTGTGAGCCCGTTGAAATCAACCCTTATTTAAAGTCTTTCCGATCCCACGAATGGCATGAAGATTGATCTTCTTATAGCCATGATTAATACCGCAACGTTGGAAATGCCCACAGCCCCCCATGCGCCCTCCGTCCCTTTTCGAAGCGGCTTCGGCGGCTTTACCCGTACGGCCCTTCAACTGGGAACCAAAGAAATCCTGATTCTTTTCCGGGTCTTGGTTTTTTTGGTGATTGTGGTCCTGTTATTCTTTAACGAAAAGAACAACCAGGCGATCTATCAAACCCGCGTGGAAATTTTTCTCTCCCTTTTCACCTGTTCCATCGTCGCGATGTTTTTTGTGGGGGCCAGGTGGTATGAAAACAAAGGGCTCCTGTCCGCCCTTTTCGTGGCCGACACCTTGTTCATCACCGCGGGCCTTTACCTTTCGGGCATCCGGGACACGGACCTTTTCCTGATATTCTTCACCACCGTCTTCATTTCGGCCCTTTCCCAGGACGTTAAAAGCGTCTTTTCTGTGGCGATTGTCGCCTGCGCCCTTTACCTGTTCCTGCAATACAAGACCACGGGGGAGTTCATGATCTCCGATACGGTTTCGCTCGTTCGTTTCCCCTTCCTCTTCCTGGCCGCGTCCATGAGCGGTTTTCTGGCCATGGAAACCAAAAAAAATGAGGACGAAAGAAAACGGCTGGAGGGAATGAACGTCATCTTGGCGGGACAAGCCGACGCTTCCATTCTGAAAATGACCGAAATGAACCGGAAACTGAAATCCCTCCTCGAGTACCACCATTGCGTCCTTTCTTCGATTAAAACAGGTTTGATCGTTGTCCAAAACGACGGCAAAGTGAGGACTTTCAATTCGGGTGCCCGGCAAATTACGGATTGCGTTGAGGCGGAAATGGCCGAGAAAAGGCTGGAGGAATTCCCAGAAAACCTGAAGCCCGTGGCGGAGGCGCTCCAACGCACCCTTGCGGAAGGCAAAACCTATGTCCAGGATCACCTTGACTTGAAGATTTCCCGCAATGAAACCATTCCTGTCACCTTGGAAACCTCCCTCCTCAAGGCGGGGAATGGGGAAGTGGTGGGCGCCATCGCCACTTTGAAGGACATGACCCTGCTCCGGCAAATGGAAACCCAACTCGTCCGTTCCGAGCGGTTCTCGGCGCTCGGGGAAATGGCCGCCGGCGTGGCCCACGAGATCAAAAACCCCCTCAACGCCATCATGGGGTTCTCCCAGCGCCTCTCGGACAAGCTGCAGGAGCCCTCCTTGAAAAAATACGCCGAAATTATTTCGGAAGAAGTGCGGCGGATGGACACCATCGTCAACGATGTCCTGGAATACAGCCGCCCGGACCGAGTCCACAAAACGCCGGTGGATGCCCACCAGGTCCTGGAAGAAACCCTGGTCTTCCTGAACGAAAAATTGGAAAAGGGCGGGGTGCAGGTCGAAAGATTTTATGCCGTGGATTTGCCGCCGGTCGCAATGGATGTTCCCAAGGTCCGTCAGGTGGTCCTGAACCTCGTTTTAAACGCCCTCCAGGCCATGCCCCAAGGGGGGAAGCTGACATTGAAAACCCGCGTGATCGAAGGCCTTCTCCCGGAGGCTGCGGAAGCCGAAAACCAAGCCGCCCTTTACGAGAGGCTCTTTCTCCAGCAAAAGGTCCTGTCCATCCAAGTGGGGGATACGGGCTGTGGAATTCCAAAGGAAAATATAGCGAAGCTTTTCCATCCCTTCTTCACCACCAAGATTACGGGGACGGGATTGGGCCTGAGCATTTGCCACAAGATCATCCATTCGCACGGAGGGTCCTTGGATGTGGACAGCGAAGTTGGAAAGGGAAGCGTTTTTACCATTCACCTTCCTATGGAAGGGAATTGAAAGAGGAGGATGTCATGGAAAAAAGACCTTTTACGATTCTTTTAGCGGAAGACGAGTCCGCTTCGAGGTTTCTTTACACGGAGGTGTTGGAGGAAGCCGGGTTCCGGGTGATCCCGGTTGAAAACGGCCTCCAAGTCTTGGGCACCCTGGAGGATGAACCGGTGGACCTCCTGTTGACCGACATTAAAATGCCCGACATGCACGCGATGGAAATGATCCCCCTGGTCCGTGCCGAGCACCCCAACCTTCCCATCCTGGTGGCCTCGGCTTTCAAGGGAATGGAGGATGATTTTGCCCTCAAGGGGTTCAATATCAGCGGTTTCTTCGTCAAGCCGGTGAACATGGAAGGATTGAAAAAAAAGATCGGGGAAATCGCCGTAGCCTTCGCCGCCACTGCCGCTTAATGCCCCAGCCCTTACCCTCGGAAAGGCCCAAGGGGAAGCCAAGTTGAGCGTTGCGGCCCGTCCCGCCACCCCCCTATAATGGCCCCTCATTTTTGAGGGAAAGGCCATTCGTCCGTGAAAGCCTCCAAAACAGCCGTTTCAGCCAATGGAAAAAAGGCCAAGGGCGCCTTGGCCCCTTCGGCCGCCTGGACCAAGGTTCAATTGGCCCGTCATCCCCAAAGACCCTTTACCCTGGACTATGTGGCCCGGATTTTCGCCGACTTTCATGAAATCCATGGGGACCGTGCCTTCGGGGACGACCAGGCTATCGTGACAGGTTTCGCCTATTTGGGCGACCAGCCGGTTTTCATCATCGGGCAGCAAAAGGGAAGAGACACCAAAGAAAACATCAAACGCAATTTCGGGATGCCCAATCCCGAAGGTTACCGCAAAGCCCTTCGGGTCATGAAAATGGCCGAGAAGTTTAAAAAGCCCGTCATCACTTTCATCGACACCCCCGGCGCCTATCCCGGGCTCGGGGCGGAGGAAAGAGGCCAATCCGAGGCCATCGCCCGCAACCTCCTGGAAATGGCCAAGCTGAGGACGCCGATCGTGGCTTCGATCATCGGAGAGGGCGGCAGCGGGGGCGCATTGGGAATCGGCGTGGCCAACAAGGTGCTCATGATGGAAAACTCCGTTTATTCGGTCATCTCCCCGGAAGGCTGTGCGGCCATCCTCTGGAACAACCGGGAGATGATCCAGCAGGCTTCCGAAGTACTCCGGCTTACCGCCCAAGACCTTTTGTCGTTCAAAATCGTGGATGACATCGTGTCCGAACCCGAAGGCGGGGCACAACTGAACCACGACCAAGCCGCGGCGAACCTCAAGAAGGCCCTGGAAAAAAACCTCAAGGGCCTTATGGGCTTGGGTCCCAAGGCCCTGGAAGACCAGCGCTACCAAAAGTTCCGCGCCATGGGAGTATTCCAGGATTAACCGCTTCCGGCCGTCCCGTCCGTAGAGTCCAAACATAAAGGCGAAAACAGTGCGAGTCCTTTCGAAACTAAAAATTTTCCTATTGGCTGTTTTGATTTTCCTGCCGGCCTTGGGCCGGGCCAAGGCCGTTATTGTGCTGGACGCGGCCCATGGCGGAAGCGACCCGGGCCTGAAATACGGGTCCGAGGTCGAAAAGGAATGGAATCTTCGGTTCGCATTGGCGTTGGAAAAGGCCCTGGAAGAAGAGGGCTTTGAGGTGGTGCAAGTCCGTCATAAGGACGAAACCATCCCACTGGATAAAAGGGCCGAAAGGGCCAATACGGCCCAAGCCTCGGCGATTTTAGTCATCCACGCCGACGGCGAATGGGCGGGAGAACGCAGCGGACCCATGATCATCGTGGAGCCTCCGACCCAGGGGGGCGAATCCACCGAGATCCCCCGTTGGGGTGTTATCACCCCCTACCAGTACCGCATGAGCCTGAAGTTGGGCCGGGATATCGCCCAGGCCCTGGGGTTTGGAATGGAGCTTTCCAGCCTTTCCGACAGCCGCGGCACGGCGGGCGAGGCGCTCAACGACACGGCACGGCTTTACTGCCTGCCACACCAGGGATTGCGGTACCTTGCCCCCCCCGCCGTCGTGATAACGCCCCTCTTCCTTTCCAACCCGTCGGACGTCAAGAGGTTTTCCGCCGACCAAGCGGCGGCGGATTTCGCGGCCCAGGTGGCCCGGGGCGTGGCGAATTTTCTCCAATATTGATTTGCCGGGGCTTTAAAACGCGGAAAGTTGGGAAAACATGAAAGAAAAATCAACACTCAAACCGGCTTGGCCGGCTTACGCCTTCCTTTTGGCGGTTTTGGTGGCGGGCGTACTGGCTTTCCGGCATTTCCACGGGTCTCCCCGGCTGGAACCCCTTCATTCCCAAAGCCAATCCCCCCTTTATGAGACGGGGGACAAGCCGGTGACCATTTACATCAAGGCGGTGGCCTTGGAAAGCGGGAAAATGGTGAACGCCGCAGCCACTATCCGGCAAAGCAAAAGCCGGGTGAACCAGATGAAGCAGGCCATCCTGGCCTACCTGGAGGGTTCCCGCAAAGGCCCCGTCCAAGTGCCGGTGCCCGAGGGGACGGCCTTGAACGAGTTTTACTTCACCCCGACGGGAGCGGCGGTGGCGGACCTTTCGGTTTCCCAGGTCAAAAGGGAAAGGGTGGGTTTTTACGAAGAGACGCTTTTTGTCCGGGGCCTTATTGAAACCCTGACCGGAAACTTCTTTGAGGTCAAACAGGTCAAGATCCTCGTGGATGGCCAGGACCAGCCGACCCTCTTCGGCCATTACGCGCTGGCGACTTCGGAAGCCTCGATGCCGGTGACGGAAAACTCGAACGGGAAATTTTAATGGAATCCCAAAACGCCGAAAATGCGCTCCCTTCCGCCTATGATCCCAAGGCGGTGGAAGGCCGCTGGTATGAGAAATGGGAGGCTTCGGGCATCTTCACCGCCTCCACGACCACGGACAAGCCCGCCTTCAGCATGGTCATACCGCCCCCCAATGTCACCGGCAGCCTCCATATCGGACACGCCCTGAACAACACCCTGCAGGACATGCTGGCCCGCTTTAAGCGCATGCAGGGGTTCAACGTGATGTGGCTTCCGGGTTGCGACCACGCCGGCATCGCCACGCAGAACGTAGTGGAACGGGAACTCAAGAAGGAAGGGAAGACCCGCTACGACCTGGGA
>JAJPJW010000027.1 GCA_021324075.1 Pseudomonadota bacterium
GGAGGGAAGGCAGCTTATGCAGCCAGTCCGGATTGAAGAAAGGCGAGAACATGGGGGAGAGATAGGGCCCCCATTCGTAGTAATGCTGTCCCATGGGACCGTAGGGGTGCAGGGCCGCCCAGGTGGCGTAGATCGTGAAGCCGCCGAAGAGGCATTGGTAAAAGAGCGGCTCCAGCCACCAGGCATCCTTGCGAAGTGTAAAGAACAGGCCTCTTTTGGTCCTTACATCAATGGACATGTTTCACCTCAGGATATTTTCGGGGAACCCTTGGGCCGAATCAACCCGCGGCCGCCTTTTACCACTTTAGGTTGGAGCTATGGCCCGGCTCGGCCTTCTCGTTGGGATTGATGTAGGTCTTGGCGAAGTTGACGGCCGTGGCACCCTCGGCGAAGCCCGTGGCGATCAGGTCCAGCTTACCCGGATGGGTCACGATATCCCCCGCCGCATAGATGCCGGGGATGTTGGTTTCCATCTTCTGGTTGACGGGAATCTTGTTCTTTTCCATCTGGATGCCCCAATCCTTGAGGAAGCCCAGGGAGGCCTGGAAGCCGAAGTTGAGGATGACGAAATCCACCGGCAGGGGCTCGTCCTTGTTGGTGTGGTTTTCGTAGATGATGGCTTCTTCGACTTTGCCGTTGCCCTTGACCGTGCGCAATTCGTGCCAGAGCTTGATGTCGACTTTCGAGGCCTTCAGCTTGCGCACCGATTCCTCGTGGGCGCGGAACTCGTCGCGCCGATGGATGAGGGTCACCTTGGAGCAGATGGGTTCCAGCATCAGCGCCCAGTCCAGGGCCGAATCGCCGCCACCCACCACCAGGGCGCGTTTGCCCTTGAAGGGTTCCAGTGAAAGGACGCCGTATTGGACACCCTTCCCCTCATAGGGAAGGATTTCGGCATTCGGGTGCTTCTTGGGTGTGAAGGAACCCATGCCGAGGGTCAGGACGACCGCCTTGCAATGGTGCTTGTTGCCCTTGTCTGTGGTCAGTTCGAAGACATTGTCGGCCCTTTTGACCAGCCCGGTCACCTTTTCGCCCAGGGCCAGGGGGGGCTTGAAGCGCATGAGCTGTTCTTCCAGGTCCACCACCAGTTTTTTGCCCGAAACGCGGGGAAAACCCGCCACGTCGAAGATGTCTTTTTCCGGGTACATGGCCGAAACCTGGCCGCCCAGTTGCTCGAGGGAATCAACGATCTTGAACTTCATGCCGCGCAATCCCGCGTAAAAACCGCCGAACATGCCGGCCGGACCCCCACCGATGATGATGACGTCGAATATTTCTTCGGCCATGGAACTTCTCCTTTCAACCCAACGGGCCGGTTGATAACCGCCCGAATTTTATTTTAAAAGCAAAGACCCCTTCATGACGGAAGTCACAGAGGGCGTGAATCGGGACAAAAAAAAGAAACGATGCGGCGCTCGTTTCCAATGGCATTATGGGAGATCAAATTTTAAAAACAACATCCGCCACGGAAAACTTAATCGCGGCAAGCTGGAAAGTTGTCGATTCCAAATCCCGCTGATTCAACCAATTTGTACACCGTCAACGGTTGGGCTGGTGGCTCATCAACTCCGCCGGGCGGTCCACTGTGATACTGCCCTTGATGCAAACCGTCTCGCATAACTTGCAGCTGACGCATTTTTTCTCGTCGACTACGGCGATCTTGAAAAACTCGGGATGGTCGGTGCGGGGCTGCATGGAAATGCAGTCGAAGGGGCAGACGTCAACGCAGAATTCGCAGGCCGTGCAGGTAACCGGGTCCACCTTGGCCTTGGGAATGGCCAGGGGCTTGATCTTCTTCACCGTTTCGCCCACCGCGTCCACGATGGCCTCGACCGGGCAATGGATTCCGCAAACCCCGCAGTCGATGCAGAGGGCGGGATCGATATGAAAGATGGCCTTTTTTTCGCCGGCAATGGCTTCAGTGGGGCATTTCACGGCGCAGAGTGTGCAGCCGATGCAGTTGTCCAAGATTGTATGAGGCACGATCAAGCCTTTTAGATCGATGGAGAGGACTAGCCGAGCCATCGATAATGGATCGCCCTTGGCCTGTTGATTTTTCACCCAGAAAAATCAACGCCTTGGCCAACGGGCCAAAATCTTTCCCCTGTTCCGGGAAACGAGTTCGCGGAAGTATTTAACCAAACCACCCGAAAAAAGAAAAGGCCCTTCTTCTTTTCGGAAGAAGGGCCATCGTTGTCTTAATTTTTGTTTTTAACGCTGAACTTAGACGTATTCTTCGATCAGCTTCTTACGCTGTTCGGCGCTTAAACCCAGCTTCTTCGCCTTGGCCAAACCCTCACCTTGCAGGGCCGGATCCGCCGCGTCGATGGAAGGCTTCGGGTTCGGGTTCTTGTAGAAGAGCCCGATGGGGATCTGGGCTCCCCACTCCTTGGAGCGCTCCATGGCGGAGTTCCAATTAGTGGCGTCGTGGCCCTTGTCCTCCAGCTTGTAAACACGTTCCTTGAACCATCCGAAGGTGTTCTGCTTGTTGAAGGTCACGCAGGGGGAAAACACGTCGATAAGGGCGAAGCCCGGATACTGGATGGCCTGGGTGTAGAGGCTCTTCAAGTGGTTGATGTCGCCGGAGAAGCCGCGCGCCACGAACCCGCAGCCGGCGGCCAGCGCCAGGGCGATGGGGTTGAGCTGCCCCTCGGGGTTGCCGTGGGGGGTGGACTTGGTCTTCATCCCCGTTTCGGAAGTGGGCGAGGTCTGGCCGGTGGTCAAGCCGTAGATCTCGTTGTCCATGACGATATAGGTGATGTTCACATTACGGCGCATGGCGTGGATGAAGTGCCCCTGGCCGATGCCGTAGCCATCGCCGTCGCCGCCGCAGGCGATGACGGTCATCTCGTGGTTGGCCATCTTGGTGCCGGTGGCCACCGGCAGCGAACGGCCGTGCAGGGAATGCATGCCGTAGGACTTGAAGAATCCGGGCAGGTTGGACGAGCATCCGATGCCCGACACCACCATCAATTGCTCGTTGGGGATGCCCAACTCGCCGCAGGCGCGCTGGAGCACGGTCAAGACCCCGTAGTCCCCGCAGCCCGGGCACCAATCGGGCGGGACTTCCGGTTTGTAGAGTTTCGCGTCTCTGGGGGCGGCTACTGCTGTCGGCATAATTTCCTCCTCAAGTTGGCCCCCCATGGGGGGCGTGGGTATTGACGATTAGTGGGCTGACGACGTGGAGAGAACTCCGGGACCCGGCGGGTGCGGCGTGCGCCAGCCCGGTTCCAGTGATTCGGCTTCAACGACCTTCTTGCCCTTCAGGCATTCCTTGATGCCCGCGACCACGTGCTTGGGCTCGTAGGGCTCGCCGTCGTACTTGAGCACCTTGCCGGTGGCGGTGATGCCCGTCTCGGCCCGCAGGTGCCGGGCGAACTGTCCACCCTTGTTCATCTCGACCACGATGATGTTCTTCTTGCCCTTCAAGAGCTCGGTGACTTCCTTCTCTTGGAAGGGCACCAGGAACTTGATGGAAAGGTGGTTGCACTTGATCCCTTCCTTGTTCAGGCGCTCGACCGCCTCGTTCACGACGCCCCAACAGGAACCGTAGGTCACGATGGTGGTATCCGCGTCGGCGGGGCCTTCCAGCTTGGGCTTCGGCAGGGCGGCCAAAACGCCCGCCATTTTGCGTTCGCGCTTGTCCACCACGCGCTTACGGGTGACCGGGTCGGTGTAGACGTCGGAGATGGTGACGCCGTCGTCGTCATGCTCGTCGGTGGCCGACACATAAAGATGGTTCGGGATTCCGGGAATGGCCCGGGGCGACACGCCCGAGGGGGTGTCCTTATAGCGGTAATAGGCCTTGTTGCCGTCATCCTCGAAGATCATCTCGCCGCGGTCGATCTTGAACTCGCGGTCCAGGAAGGAGGTTTCCAGGGTCATGTGGCCTTCGCTCATCAAAAGGTCGGAGAGGTAAAGGACCGGCATCTGGAACTTCTCGGCCAGGTTGAAGGCCTCTTCCATGCTGGTGTAGCAGTCGGCGATGGAGGTGGGGGCCATGATGATTCGTTGGAAATCGCCTTGGGAAGCGCCGATGGCCTGGTTCAGGTCGCCCTGCTCCTGTTTGGTGGGCAAGCCCGTGGAAGGGCCGCCCCGCATGACGTTGATCATCACCAGGGGGATCTCCATGATGGAAGCCATGCCAATGGCCTCGGTCATGAGGGCGAATCCGCCGCCCGAGGTGGCGCACATGGCGCGTACGCCCATCTGGGCCGCGCCGATCGTCATGTTGGCCACGCCGATCTCGTCCTCGACCTGGCGCACACAGATACCGAGCGAAGGGCCGTGGGCCCCCATCCAGTGCAACACACCCGAGGCCGGGCTCATAGGATAGGCGCAATAGACCTTGAGGCCCGCGTTGGCGGCGCCCAAGGCGATCATATTGTTGCCGTGCACCATCGCCAGTTTGGCGTCGGTCTTGCCGAGGGGGTTGGAAACCTTCTTATAAGTCTTCACGGCGAAGTCGTAACCGGCCTTGGCCGCATCCACGTTGGCCTTGACCACTTGGGGCTTCTTCTTGAAGGTATGTTCGAAGACGGATTCGAGGGAATGGAATTCCAAACCCAGGAGGCCTGTCAGGGCGCCCAGGGCCACGGTGTTTTGCATGATCGGCAGGGCGTCCTTACCCGCCAGTTCGAAGACCGGGAGGGGGCAGAGCTGCACGCCCTCGGGGGCCTTGCCGGGCTTGATCTTGTCCCCGTTGTAAACGCAGATGCCGCCCTTGCCCAGCTCTTGCAGATGGCGGTCCATCGAGTCCTGGTTCAAGGCGATCATGGCGCCGACTTGGTCGTTGACGTTATTGACGTTCTTCGTCGAGATGCGCAAGCGGATCCAGGAATGGCCGCCGCGGATCAGGGATTGGTAGCTGGTATAAACATAGACATGCAAGCCTTGGCGGGCGCTGGTCAAAGCCAGGTTGTCCGCAGTGGAAGCGCCGCCGTCACCGGCCGCGCCGCCGATTCCTACCATGATTTCGTTCTCCATATAAAAACCGTCCTCCTCAAAAGATTTAGAATTCAATGGATGGTCTGACGAGTGTGTTAAACCACCGAAAGGCCCAGAAACCGGAAAGCTAGGGGAAAATCAATAAAGGTTGGGGCCAGGGGAAGCATGATACCGTTACAAACCGAATAACTTCAACTATTTTAAGGGTTTTGGGCCGGGTAGCTTTAAAGGGAATGGCGAAAAACCGGATGGTTTGTAAAATTTACAACCGGTTGAGGTCGGACAGTCTTTCTCCCACAATTTTCAGGATGTTTTGGGTTCGATCCAATCCCTTATTCGGCATTCGGCCCTTTCGTGAGGGCGACCGACTTGTCCTGGACCAGCTTCATCTTGGGCGAATAGACCTCAATGGCCACCAGGCCGATCCCCTTGGCGTAGTAATAAATGACCGTATTGGCGGCTTTGCCGCCCTTGAGCACCTTCTCCGTCACCACGACGCAGTCCGGATAGGTCTTTTGGTAGACCTGGGCCTGGCCGAAAGCCGCCTTGGATTTGTGCACCGTACCGTCCTTTTCCGTCAACACCCAAGCGGCGCCGCCGGCGGCGGGAACCTTGAAAACAAAGTCTCCGGTCGTGGTCTGGCCGTCCCCGGTCATATGCTCGATCTTGTTGTCGTAAAGGGAGTAGTGGTCCTGCGTTGCCTGGCCGTTTTCATCAGTCTCGAAAACCGCGCGAACCGTGCCGTTGGGCATCTGTTTGGCACTGGCGCATTTGACCGAATAGGTCCCCTTGGCGGTTTGTCCCGTCGCGGGCTTGAGGTATTCATAGGTCCATTGGGCGCCTTCTTGGACGGGGAAATAGGCCGTGAGGGATCCTGCTGAAATGGGCGCGCCGGAAGCAACGGCTTGGGGTGCCGGTGCCTCGGCCCGGGGCGTGGGGGTGTCCGCCGCCTTGGCCTCAGGAACGGCCGTAACGGCCTTCACGGGAACCGGTGTGGGGGTCGCGGGCGGGGGTGGCGGCAGGGCTGGTTGGGTCGTTGCGGGTGCCGTTTCGGCCGCAGTCTTGTCGCCGCCCGGAAGCACGGGGACAACCACCGGCGTGGCCAGGTTTTGGTCCAGGGGAGGCGGGGGCAGGGCCTCATCCCCGCTGGGGATCGGGATGACGGGGGGAGTGGGCTGGTCGGCCCACGAAAGCGGGGCCATGAACAGGCAAATCGCGAAGAAGAAAAACTTTTCCAAAGGAGCCTCCCAAATTAAATACCCGCCATACCGGGGCAAATTATATCCCCCACCCTTGGACTTGTCACTTTGCGCCCAATAAAAAAGCCCTTCACCCGGGGGTGAAGGGCTTTTTCGAGCGACTAAATCGGTTTTAGTCAGTCGACCCGCTTCATGCGCACGCTGAAATCCACGTTGTTTTTGATCCAATTCAGGAACTTGTCCTGTTTTTCGATCGGCTGGTCGGGCAGGTAGATCTTCGGGTCTTTCCAAGTGGCCATGACCTCCGCGTCCTGGGTCCAAATCTTCACCCGGCGCCGGGGGATTTGGTCCTCCCACTTCTTCCCCACCTCCGGGCTGGTGTATAAAAGCCGGAGGGTGATGTTGCGGGAAAGCTTCTCCATCGGGTAAAGGTCGATGCTGCGGTAGTCATGCCGGCCGTTCTTGCCCGGCACGTCGATCATGCCGTCGCTCACCATGACCACGGAGATGGGCTTCAGGATCATTTTTCGGTCCTTCACCACCTCCCCCACCTGCTCCAGGAAGGCGTTGAAGTCGGTGTAGGGATCCAGCTTGTTCTTGGGGAAAAGCTCACGGAGCTTGGCCGCGATCTCCGCCACGGATTTATTCTGGAAGGTCTCAATGGGGTAAAAGGCCTTGGGCTGCCCCGCCTTGGCCCCTCCCAGGGAACCTACGAAAACCGCGCTGGGGACCTCCAGGTCGTCCAGCCCGTTCAAGTGCCCGTAAAGGTAGTTGGCCAGGAAATCGATGGAATCGTCGAAGTATTTTCCCTGGACGAAGGACCCGCTGACGTCCAGCCCCACGAACATCACCAGGCGGGGCTGGGGCTTTTCGTTGAAATAAGAGCAGCCGGACATCAAAAGGATCCCGCAGACGGCCGCCAGGAGGCGGATGGGTTGGGGGTGTCTCATGACTGCACCTCCCCGGCTTGCGCGGTGGGTTTGACTTTTTTACCTTCCTTTCTGCCCTTCTTACCGTTGGCGGGTTGGAGAAATTCCTTGGACGACATCACATCCCGGATGCTCTTAAAAGGAATCGCGAACAAGTGGTGCCCGGCCACCAACAGGGTGAAGAAATTGACGACCGCCGAAACCACCTGAAGGGGTGGCAGGATGAAGGCGCCCAAAAGGTCGTCTCCCTTTTCCTGGATGAACTTGAGGTCCGTTTTGATGTGGTAATAAAACCCGACGGTGTAGGCGAAGGTGTCCTTCATCTGGGCCCGTTCCCCCGCTTCGGTGGGTTTCAATCCCCTTCCCTGGATGATGGCCGTGATGACCGGAACCCCGTGGGCGGCGAAAAGGAACCAGGTCATGGCCCGGATCCCCAGCCAGGCCAGGCCGGCGATGGCCAGGGTCCCGAAAATACCCAGGTCGAAATCCTTCGAGGCGTGTTGGGCGAACCAGGGCACGAGCGAATCCACCAGTTCGCGGTAGAGGAACACCACTTCCACCATCATCGCCACCACTTCCACCGCCGCGATTTTAATGATGGTCCCGACGTTCCGGCTCTTCACGGCTTCGACGAAAGTCGAAAGCACCGCGTAGCTCCCCAGGATGAGGAACAGCAGGAACAGGAAGAGGGGGATGCGGAGGATGTTTTCGGTCAAGCCCGCGCCGGTCAAATTGGAAAGGGTGTCCATGACCAGCGGCGTCATGACATAGGTGAAGATGACCGCCTCCACCAGGCACCAAATGAAGGTCAAGGTCACGGCGATCCAGGGCAGGCCGGGCGCCGAAATGTTCAGCGCCACCGTCTTGATGAGCCTGAAGGGGACCAAAAGGATGTCCTGGATGAAGAGCCAGACCCCCACCACCAGGACCCTCACCAGCGCGAACAGGGAGTTCACCAGGACGAAGAGAAACCGGAAAAAGCCGCCCCAAAAGGCGAAGATGGCCTTGCCCAGGTCCCACCAGGTGACCAGGAAAGCCTTGAAAAATTCCGTCCGCTTGTTCCGGATGATCACGGAAAGCACGCAGAGGATGCTGGCCCAGAGGCCGGCGATGACGGCGCCTACGGGCAAAAGCAGGAACACCCGCTTGGCGGCCATCAACCACCAAATGTCGGAGGCCCCCCAGGCAAAAGCGACCATTTGGTTTTCAAAGTAAAGGGGGAAAAGAAGGACGGAATAGACGAGATGCGAAATACTATCGGCTTGACCAGTAGCGGCAACCTGCGAAACGCCCGCGGCTTGATCGTTCATGAAGTGCCTCCTGTTGATGAACCGTGAAAGAGAACAACCTTCAAATGAACTTCACCACCGGTTTTATTATAGGCCTCCGCGTGAAGTACCCCTCAAGCCCAAAGAAGGTTTGAAAAGGTAACAGCTTTACCCTGTCTTTTATGGAACACCGAGTAAAATTTACGACGAGGAAACATGGGGGAATGAAACCAAGGCAGGTTTAACAACCGATGAAGGAATTTTTAATGCAGGACCTGGCAGTGAAGACCGCCCGAGCCCCAAGCGAAATCGGGAACGGCCACCACATCAATCCCCGACTTTTGGAAAAGCGCCTGGTTCTGGTCGAAATAGGGATCGGGCCGGGAGACGGCCCAATCCATGGTCTGCCAGGTTTTCTCGATGGACTTGCGCAGTAATCGGAAATTCGCTTCTTGCGGGCTGTTCCTCCAGGCCTCCCCCCTTTCCCTTAAATCCTTAAAACCATCCATGAGCCTGCCTTGGGGAGTGGCGCCCGTTCCATCCTGCAACTGGCAGGGGTACTTCGCCAAAAGCACAGTGCAATGGCCTGTCGTGGAATCAAAATACCGCACCATGTTGGCGGGGCTGCGCACCGGATGGTCGGTTACGGCCAGCCGGTCCACGGGATAACCCATGGAAGCAAGGTCCGAGGCCATCAGGTCGTATTCCCCTTGCAGGCTCTTCACAAAGGCGGGGTCTAGGGGCAGGCCCGTCACCCGGTCCACCGGACGGTCAATATAGGAAGGCACAAAGGCGCGGGGACGCCCTCCCGCCTGAAGGACGGCCACCGACATGTCCAGGTGGAAAAGTTCGTTGTTGCCGAGGGCCGGGTTTTCCAAGGCCTGGCTGGGGATGAAAACCGCCGGCACGCCGTCGAAGGCGCCCGAAAAAAGGTCCTGGGCCTGCAGGATCTGGTCCTGGCTGAGGACCTGGCCGTTCAAGGAACGCCCCCCCGCCCATTCCAAATAATGGCTCGCCCGGTGGCGCCCCAGGAGCAGGGTCAGCTCCCCATTGGGATTGCGCACCAGGTCCTCGTCCCCGCCCTCCCCGCTGACGCCCCCGGGCAGGTCGCGGTAGACGAACTTGTCCGGGAAGGCCTGGCAGAGGGCGGCCACCGATTCGGCGTAGCCTTTTTGGTCGTTGGAACCGCGGGAAATGACCCAACGGCCCTGCGCGTCATGGCCGAGGATTTTGCCGATGTCTTGGGCCCAAACGATCGGCACCGGCGCCTTGAAAAAATGGAACCTGCCCTTGATTTCCCCTTCCTTCCATCCGCAGCGGTCCTTCAGGTAGCCGCGGAACAATTCCTCCTCCGTCCCGTCGGCTTCCTTTACTTTTTGGGGATCGGGAAGGGCCACGTAAATCTGCGTGGATTTCGGCAGTGCGTTGAGGAGCCGGCCGTGGGAAATCTCGAAATTGAGCCAGTATAATTCCCGGTGGATTTCCTTAAATTGCGCCGGGGGCATGGACTTCTCTTGTTGGAGCAAGGGCAGGAAGCAAAAGTTCCCGCGGCTCGGGTCCACCCCGATGACGCAGAGGTCCAAGTTGCGTTCGGTTTCAGGAACAAGGACCGTTCCGTCTTTCAGCGTGACGGGGACTTTATGGAGGGAACCATGGGCCATGCCGTGGGTCCAGGCCGCCGTCAATCCCGCCAGGACAGTGAAGGCCAGGAACCACCTGCCCAGGGGCCTGGCGTTTTCCCGGCGAAGGGGAAGGACCGTCGGAGTCGTCTTGGAACTTTCAAACATCCCGTCGTCCCCTTAAAAGAAGTCCTCGTCAAAAGCGTTGAAGGATGTCGGACAAAAACCCGTTCAAGTGCGGCGGTTGTGGAAAAAGTCCGCGGCAAGAATCCTTTGGCCTGTGTTTGAAAATGCAATTTTTGTTCCGGAAAAAGGCGGGAGAGGCTAAGCGTGAAACCGCTCAATCTCGTGGAGAAGCATTAAAAGGTTTTTATGAAATTCGAGAAAATGAATAATGAAAAATTTACATTCCAAGATGTTTTTTAAACACTCGGGCCGATTCTAAAATCTATTTTCGCATGAACTTTGTCTTTTCTTGGGGCGGCATGGAACGGAACCGGAAGGGGTAAAACGGGGACCGGGTTACTCGAACCCGTAAAAGGAATAAGGAAGCTGCTTGGAATCCGTCACCGTGCTGTTTACATAGAATGAACCGTTCATGCTGTCGTAAAGCCATCCGGACCCGCTGCCGGTTGGAACTGAAGACTGGGTGGTCAGGGTGACCTTTGTGCCCGAAGGATTGACAGCCCCTTGGATGAAATAACCCGTGACCTTGACGGCTCCCACATTGTCCAGGTATTGGCTAAAGTTATACACGGAGATGGTGCTGAGCGTTGTGGGCCAGATGCCCTTTTGGTCGCCGTAATAGATAGAAGCCGCCGAGTGGATGCTGTTCAGGTTGCCTTTGGTTTGGCCTTCCCGTGACTTCTCCAGCATCGCGCTGAACCGGGGAAGGGCAATGGCGGCCAGGATGCCGATGATGGCCACGACGATCATGAGTTCGATCAGGGTGAACCCCCGGTGATCCCCTGACGTTTTTCGCATCCACCCCCCCTTTGAATAAAAAGGCCTCCGACTAGGAAGGCCCGACCCGCCCCAATTGTACCTAAAACCTCGGCCCGCAGGCATCCTAAAGAACCGGGGGACTTATTTCCCCAGTCGTTTTTGGACGCTTTTGACCTTGTCATTCATGGTCTGTTTTTTATCCGTCCGGGTCCCGAACTTCAGGGTGGTGGAAATGCGGGGAGCACCCATCTGGTGGACAACCTCGTGGCACCGCCGGATGGCTTTGAAAACCTGGTCCCATTCCCCCTCGATATTGGTCCCATAGGCGTGAAGCTGGGTCTTGAGCCCGGCCTTTTTCAAAACCTTCTCGCAAGCCGCGATGTACTCGGAAAGCGAAACCCCCACGCCCAGGGGCACGATGCAAAGGTCGGCA
>JAJPJW010000093.1 GCA_021324075.1 Pseudomonadota bacterium
GGATACCACCATTGACAAGCCGTCCAGCTTGAAGGATTACGGACTGGATCCCCCCATGGCCCGCTGCACCCTGAAATCCAAAGCGGGTGCTTCCTTCGTCTTGTTGATCGGCAATAAAGATATGACAAGCTCTTCCGTTTATGTGAAGCCGGCGGACAGGGACACGGTCTATCTGGCCGCTTCCTATATGGCGGACAACCTCCACAAAGGGGTCAATGACTACCGCGACCACGGTTTTTTCAAAACGGATTCGGTTGTGGCCAAGAAAATCGAAGTGACCCGGGACGGAAAGACCACCGTTTTTGAAAAAGACAAAAACAACGAATGGAGGATTACCCGGCCTTTGGCGGCCCGGGCGGATAGTTCGAAAATCCGGGACCTTTTGAACACCATCAGTTCGCTCCATATCCTGGAATTTGTCGCCGACAACCCTTCTAGTTTGTCCCAATACGGCCTTGCTTCCCCCCGTATCCGGGTGGAAGTTTGGCCGAACGACGGAGGGCCTTCCAAGGCTATTTTGATCGGCCGCAAAAAAGACAAGACCACGAATCTTTACGTCAAATCCGGCGACGAACCTTCGGTGTACCTGGTCGGGGAATATGTCGACAAGAACTTCGACCTCAAAATTTCCGACTATCGGGACAAGACAATTCTTCAATTCGATGGCGGCACCGCCAAGTCCCTGTCCATCCAGCGGGGCGGGCAGGTTTTCACATACAAAAAAGACGATAAAGGACAATGGGCTTGTCCGGGGAGGACCAACGCGAATACCGAGGCTTCTTCCTTGTTAAACCAACTCGCGGGAATCACCATCGGCGATTTTGTGGAAAAACCTGCCGACACTGGATTGACCGTCCCGGTTTATTTAGCGCAAGTTCAATTGGCGGACGGCTCTATCCGGCTTTTCAAGTTTGGAAGAAGGGACAAAGACAAGGTCTACTTGTCCGCGGATAAATCCAAGGACGTTTACTTGGTGCCGGATGCCGTTGTTTCCCAAATGGAAGGTTTCTACAACACCATCCTTACGCCGGTTTCGGCCCTCAGCCCCATCCCCTCGAAGTAACCCGGTTTCGCCTACTGCATTCGACAAGCGGTCTGGATAAAAACGGAAACCTGCGATTTGTTTCGGTGTTATATTGGGCCCCATGTCCCAGTCCCCATCGGACCAACCCAAGTACCTTGTGGAACACTTGGCGGAGCTGCGCCAGAGGCTTCTTCGATGCCTGCTCATCGCCCTTGCCGGGATGGCGGTGGCTTTTTGGAAATCCGACTGGCTTTTTAATTTATTGTTGAGGCCTTTTCGGAAAGTCCAAAGCCAATTTCCCGATTTCGCGAGCCAGGTCCATTCGTTGCAGACGTTGGCTCCCATCGAAGCTTTCATGATCAATATGAAATTGGCCACCATTGCCGGGTTGGTCCTGGCTTCGCCCTTCCTGTTGAGGGAAATTTGGGCTTTTTCGGCCCCCGCCCTGAAACCCAACGAGCGCGGCGCCATTTTCATGGTTTTCTGCCTGGGGCTTTTTTTCTTTGGCGGAGGCCTGGCCTTCGGTTATTTCGTGATCATTCCCCTGGCCCTCCGGTTCCTGGTGGAATACAACCTGGATTATCACTTCATCCCCCAATGGACCTTGGACGGCTATTTCGGCTTCCTGTCCAATTTTCTCCTGGTCTTTGGCTGCCTTTTCGAGCTGCCCCTGGTTTTGGCGGCGCTGGTCAGCATCGGCGTCGCCACACCGGCGTTTTTGTCCCAAAAGCGAAAACATGCGATTGTGGGCATTTTTGTTCTGGCTTTTTTTGTCGCTCCCAGCGCCGATCCCATCAGCCAGACATTGGTTGCCTTGCCGCTTATCGCCCTCTACGAGGTGGGCATTTGGCTTTCCTACCTGGCTGTCAGGAAAAAATAACCTCCCGGCGATGGGGATGGAACCTGAAGGGAAGTCCCAGGGGCGTTTCCGGGCGCGTTGACTTTTAATGGTACGGCGCCGATAATTTCAAAAGATCAAAAGCGTGAAGGAGGAATAAAGCATGAAGTTTTTCTTGGATACAGCCAATATTGACGAGATCAAACAAGGGGTTGCCTGGGGGCTGGTGGACGGCGTCACGACCAATCCCTCCCTGGTGGCCAAGGAGGGCGTGGATTTCCACGGGCGGATCAAGGAAATTTGCGCTTTGGTCAATGGTTCGGTATCGGCGGAGGTCACCGCCACCGATTATGACGGCATGATGAAGGAAGGCCATACGCTTGCAAAGCTGCACGACAACGTCACCGTCAAGGTGCCGCTGATTCCCGACGGAATCCGCGCCTGCCGTTCCTTGAGCCAGGAAGGCATCAAAGTCAACGTGACGCTCTGTTTTTCCCCCTCGCAGGCGCTTCTGGCCGCCAAGGCCGGCGCCACTTTCATCAGCCCCTTCGTGGGACGGTTGGACGACATTTCCGAGGATGGCATGAAGCTGGTCGGTGAGATCGTTCAGATTTACAAGAACTACGGCTATCCCACCCAGGTCCTGGCCGCCTCTCTCCGCCATCCCCAACACGTGGTTCAATCGGCCCTTTTGGGCGCCCATGTGGGCACCATGCCTTTCGGGGTCCTGAAAATGCTCTTTGGGCATCCACTGACGGACATCGGACTGAAGAAGTTCCTGGCGGACTGGGACAAGGTCAAAGACCAGGTCATGAAAAAATAACGGGTTATTCCATCCGGAAAAAGGGCGGCTTCAGCCGCCCTTTTTTATTGCGCGGAGAGGTAAAGTTGCCTGACTTTTCATCCATGGGAAAAGGGCTGGTGGTCCTGGGCCTTGTTTTGGCGGCGGTGGGTGGTTTCTTTTGGGCGGGAGGGAAGCTTCCCTATTTGGGACGCCTGCCTGGGGATATCCGTCTGGAAGGCGGGTATTTTAATTTCTACTTTCCGATCACCACCTGCTTGCTGATTTCCTTCATGCTTTCGATCCTTTTTTGGCTGCTTTCCAAATCCAAATGAAATTCCATTATTTTTTGCCCCTCCTGATCCTGGGTCTTGCGGGTTGCGCCACCACGCCCATCATTTCAAACCAGGGCGTGGAGGGGACGGCAACCGTCGTGCCCGAATCCTCTACTATTGAAAAAATCCGGGTGGCGATCGCCGTGCGCCAAAATTCAATCCATCTGGCGGCCCCGGAGTCTTTCACTCTCTCGGGGTTCCCATTCGAGACCCCGGTGGTCCAACGGGGGGCGAAAAATTACAAGGAAACGACCCTGACTTTCGACCAACTTTATGCCGACAAGGCCTATATCGAGCCCTTGGACGGGGGCGAGATTCAAGTTAACGGAAAGGATTTTAAGGGGGCCATGGAAATCCTGCGCGAACCGGGTGGTACCCTCACGGTGGTCAACGAGCTTTCGCTGGAGGATTATGTCATGGGGGTTCTGGCGGGTGAAATTCCACGGGACTGGCCCTTGGAAGCCTTAAAAGCCCAGGCCATTGCGGCTAGGACCTTTGCCGTCCTCAAAAGAGGCGAGGCCCAAGAGAAAAACGAACCTTATGACCTGGAAAATACGGCCCAATTCCAGATGTACCAAGGGTCGGGCCTGGTGAACGAAAAAATAAGGCAGGCCGTTCTGGAAACCCAGGGGCGTATCGCCACCTTCGATTCGCGCCCGATTGCGGCTTTTTTTCATTCCAATTGCGGGGGCGAAACCTGTGGCGCCATGGACGTTTGGAGCCAGGACAAGCCCTATTTAAAGCCCGTAAATTGCCCTTTCGGCAACAATGGAACCCATTTTAAATGGAAGACGGAAATTCCCATCCGGGATTTGGTGCGCTCGCTGCGCGGGGCTGGAGTCAAGATCGGCGATATTGTCCGGATGGAAGCGCTTGAGAGGGACGGATCCAACCGCATCTTGAGGTTGTCCTTAATGGACGCGGATGGTTCCCACAAAATTATAAGGGGCGCCACGTTCCGCATGGCGGTCGGACCGGACGTTATCCGAAGCACGCGGTTTACGGCCGAAGTGGGGCCCACCATGGTGGTTTTCAACGGCAAGGGTTGGGGCCATGGCGTCGGGCTTTGCCAGGAAGGCGCCTGTGGAATGGCCTTAAAAGGTTACAGCGCTTTTGAAATCTTGAGATATTACTATCACGGCATCATGGTTGAAAAACTGAAGGAAGAAGCCCAGGTCACGTCTGCCGGCGGCCAGGCAGGTAACCGGTGAAATCAAGCTTGTTCGACTACAACCTCCCCGTCGAAAAGATCGCCCAACGTCCCCTTGAAAAACGGCATGATGCCCGGATGTTGGTGCTCGACCGGAAAACAGGGCGGGTCAACCACAGTTTTGTCCGTGACCTTTCCCATTGGCTCCTGGAAAGGGACCTGATGGTGGTCAACCAAACCAAGGTTTTCCCGGCGCGCCTTTTCGCCACCAAACCCGATACGGGGGCCAAATTGGAGATATTCCTATTGAGGCCGGCCTTGGAAAATTCCAGGGCGGAGTGGGAAGCGCTCGTCAGCCCCGCGAAACGGATTAAAGGGAACCCCGTCTTGAAATTGGAGGGAAAAGGGGAAGCGGTGATACTGGAAACCCTCCGGGAGGGGCGGTTTATCCTGCGCCTCAACAAGGTCGGGAATGTCCGGGATTTTCTTTCCCGGAACGGCCATGTGCCCCTGCCGCCTTATATCAAACGTAAGGATGATGCGTCGGACAGGGAAAGATACCAAACCCTTTTTGCCAAGAAAGAGGGATCGGTCGCCGCCCCCACCGCTGGGCTTCATTTCACGAAATCCCTTTTGGGCGAGCTGGAGAGAAAGGGGATCCGTAAAACGGCCGTCACCCTTCATGTGGGCATGGGGACTTTCCTGCCTGTTTCGGCGGAAGACACCGAGGACCATGCCATGCACCCGGAGTGGTTTGAGGTGCCCCCCCAGGCCGCCTCCGCCATTGCGGCCGCGCGAAAGAGGCACGGAAGGGTGGTGGCGGTCGGAACAACCGTCGTGAGGGCCTTGGAGTCGGCGGCCCAACCGGACGGTTCGTTCCTGGTCCGGCCCGAGGAAACGCGTCTTTTTATTTCACCGGGCTATGCCTTCAGGACCGTCGACGTCCTTTTCACCAATTTTCACCAGCCCCGGTCCACCCTTCTGATGCTGGTCAGTGCCTTTGCCGGCCGGGAAAGGGTCCTGGCGGCCTACGACGAAGCCCTCCGGGAGGGTTACCGGTTCCTGTCCTATGGGGACGCCATGCTGATTCTTTAAAGCGGAAGGTTGTTTTGCCTGCCAAAAGCCGCCAAAAAACCGCTCCCGCCCCCCGAGTTTATTTGTAAAATGCCTATGGCCTCAACAACACAGAAAAGAAAACGACATGGGCATCATCGAGAGGGAATTCAAGCTTCGAATCGACCAGGCGCGGGCCAAAGACCGGGAAGCAATGGTCGAGATCAACCAGGCCGCAGCCCCCAAATGGCACAAGCTCCGCCATCTGAACGCCGCCTTGTCGGAAAAACGGGCCTTTATCGCATTCGTCGGGCGCATTCCCGCCGGTTTTTTGATCTGGACCAGGGACTTTTACAGCCACTATTTCATCGACCTGGTGGTGGTGCATCCCAAGATGCGGCGTCATGGAGTGGCGTCGGCGCTGATCCACGCCATGGAAAATGAATGTCCCGGCAACAAGCTGTTTTCCTCCACCAACCGTTCGAATAAGGCCATGCAGGGGGTCTTTGAAAGGGCGGGCTTCGTGAAATCCGGACTGATTACCCACCTGGACCGGAACGACCCGGAGCTCATTTACTACAAGAAGGTCCCCAACCACGGCGGGTCCATCAAGCCGAAGGCCCGGAGCCGGCCTTCCCACCGGCACAGGAAACCCAAAAGGAAAAAAAGATAAAGACGGCAGGAAGAAAAAAAACCGGCACAGGGGACGGGAGCGGCTGGGTTCCGTCCCTTGTTTTATTTTTGGGCTGGTTTTTCTTTTATTACAAGGTTTTTTTCCTTGGACAAACCTTCGTCCTGGAGGATTCTTCCCGCTTTTTTTACCCCTTTTGGAAATGGGGGGCGGGGGCCTGGAACCGGGGGGTGATTCCCCTCTGGAATCCGGACGTGGGATTCGGAATGCCTTATTTTGCCGACCCCCAAATGGCGTCTTGGTACCCCCCGGTGAGGGTTTTTTATTCCATCTTTTCACCCACCTGGGCATTTACTCTTTTGATCCCTCTGCACCACCTATGGGTTCTTTTGGGTTTTTGGCTCTTCGCCCGGGGCCGGGGTTTTTCCCCTTGGATGAGTCTCTGCGGATGCCTCGTTTTCGGCTTCTCCTTTAATGCGGTATCCCTTGCCTGGGCCACTCCGATGCTTTTCGCTTATGCCTGGATTCCTTGGATTTTCCATGGAATGGACGGTGTAAACCGGTCAAGAAAAGGTTCTTTCCTCCTATTGGCATCATCGCTTTCGTTGCAATTGGCCGCAGGCTACCCCCTGTTTTTTTACCTGACCCTGTTGATACTGGGAATGAGCCGGCTTTTGAGCCATGCAGCCTCGGGTTGGAAGCAGCCATGGGGAAGGGAATTTGGGATGGGGATGGCGGCCGTTTTCATAGCCTTGGCATTGAATGCCGCCTGGCTCCTTCCCTTTGAGGAATTCATCCCCTTCAGTAATTTGGGGAAAAGAACTGGTTTTTCCGAATCCCTGGACTGGTCCGACTTGGCCACTTGGCTCAACCCCTTTTTCAAGGGTCATCCCTTGTTTTCCAGCCCGCCGTCGCCTTTTTCAGTGACGGTTTATTTTGCCGGCCTCCCCTCGCTGGTTGTTTTGGTCTGGTCCATTTTGAACCGGAAAATTTCGAGGAGCTCCCTCCTGCTCTTCCTGTTGGTACTGGTTTTAAGCCTGGGGACTACCGCTTCGATGGGCGGCTGGTTCAAAGCTTTCGTGCCGGGTTATGGATTGGTTGTCCGCTCGGGCTATTGGATTCCTTTTGTTGTTTGGGCCCTGGCAGTCCTTTTTCTGGAGTCGGGGATAGGATTATCGAAAATGGAAGGTTTTGGCTGGCTCTGGGCAAGCCTTTTGGTTTATCTTTCGGCACTCGTTTTGGGAGTGCCCTGGGAGCTGAAGAGCTTCTGGGCATCGCTTTTTTTCACCCTGGGCGCCGGCTTGGCGAAGGTTTTTCCCTGGGATTGGAGACGCGTTTGGCTGGCACTTTCGATGGTATTTTCCGTCGGCCCTGTTGTCCACGGCATCCAATTTACGATGGATAAATCTTATTATGACGAGCCGCCGCAGGTTTGCTCCCATATTTCAGAGCAGGGAAGGATCTATAATTCCCCTTCCCTCGAGGACCGTTTCCACTACATTTCAGGAAATGGCGTTTCGGATGCCTACCTTCAACTGAAGGAAGCCATGGTTTCGAACTGGCCCATCGCCTTCGGTTTCCGGGAAGTCGGTTTTTCCAACGCATTGTTTTTAAGGTCGTTCCTCGACTGGTACTATGCGCCCTATTGGGAACCGGGTTCCGCGAAAATGCTCGATTACCTGGACGCGCGGTATGTGGTGGGCTGGATTCCGTGTTTCCATGGCTCCAGTCCGGTGTCGGCGGGCACGGCCCCTTTATGGAATAATCCTTCCGCGGTGTCCCCGTGGAGGACTTGCCGAAGGGTTGCCCCGCAAAACGATTGGAGAGAGGATTTCGCCGCCATGCGTAAAAGTTCCTTCCGGTTTTCCGATACTTGTTTTGCCACTGATAAGGACCTGGCGGGGGATTATCATCCGAGAAGCCTTTCGGAAAATTCGGATGGTCCCAATACCAAAATGATCCAAGCGGTCGGAAAGGGAAAGGCCCTGCTGGTTTCCAGTGAGACCGCCTACCCCGGCTGGCGGGCCTCGGCGGACGGCCAACGAATAGCGCTCACGGAGGTCAACCATGGGTTCCAAGGACTGGTCCTTGGGAATGGGCAAGAAAGGGTAAAACTCACCTATTGTCCGACCTCTTTCCGACTTGGCTTTTTTATCTCCTTGCTGGCTTTCGCTTTTTGGATGGGGATTCTATTCCGGAATTTTGGAAATTTTCATGCATCAATTTGACATAACCGCCCGGGACCCTAAAACCGGTGCAAGGACCGGAGTCCTGAAACTTTCCCATGGAGAGGTGAAGACCCCATGTTACATGCCGGTGGGCACACAGGCCGCGGTAAAGGCTTTGTCGCCGGAAGACGTTTCAACCTGCGGCTCTGAAATTTTATTGGCCAATACTTACCATCTTATGTTGAGGCCCGGAGCCGATCTTATCGCGGAGGCCGGCGGGCTCCACGCCTTCATGCATTGGAACAAGCCTATTTTGACCGATAGCGGTGGCTTCCAGGTTTTCAGCCTGGCGGACCTCCGGAAGATAACGGAGAACGGGGTTCAATTCCAATCCCACTTGGACGGAAGCAAGTGGGAGATGACACCCGAATCGGCCACCCAATTGCAGCACCGCATTGGGGCGGACATCATCATGGCTTTTGACGAATGCATCCCCTATCCCTCTCCTGAAGATTATGTGGAACAATCGGTGGAGCGGACCACCCGCTGGGCCGAACGGTGCCTTCGAACTCACCGGCAATTGGGAAGGGAAAAGCAACAAGCCCTCTATGGGATCGTGCAAGGCTCCAATTTTCCCCACTTGAGGGAAAAAAGTGTGAAGCAGCTCCTCTCCTCGATTTTCCGGGATACGCCATCGGTGGTGTTTCGGTGGGGGAACCCAAAGAAGTCATTTATGGGGTGGTGGAAAAAACA
>JAJPJW010000181.1 GCA_021324075.1 Pseudomonadota bacterium
AAAGGGGCTTCGGGCAGGGGCAGGATATGGAAAGGAAGGCCTACCACCAACCCTTCCAGCGCACCGGGGATTTGGGTGTGGAAATTCCGGGTCATCAAATACTGGTCGGGGCCGTAATAAGGCCATGCTCCCGTAGTGTAAAACTTAAGGCCGATGAGGTAGGTTTGCAGCGCATCCCTCTGCGGTTCGGAGGTCCCGAAAAATTGCATGGAAAGGCCGAAAAGCGTCCGGAAGGCCAGGAGAAACAGAAAAAGAAGGGTGAACCGGATTCGGTTGAACATGGTTTTCCTTGAAAATCGGGTAACGGAATTAAGCGCCGGCGGCCTTTTTCCCCAGGAGCGACATAACCCTGCCGAAAACATCCTTCGTTCCCAAATGGTCCATACAGGCCATCAAGTTGCAGTTATCCAGGCCGCAATGGCTGCAACCGACTTCCGCGTAAGCATATTGGTGCGGGGGCGCGTAAGGAAACCAAATTTCAGGCTCCCCGGGCCCGAAGATCCCCAGGGTGGGCGTCCCTACCGCGGGGCCCACGTGCATGGGACCCGAATCATTGGCCACCAAGGCATCCGCCGCCTCGATAAAGGCCATAAGCCCGCGGAGATTGGGCTGGTTGATCAAAAGCCAATCCTTGTCCATCCGGCCCTCGAATTCCGCCGCCAAGTCCGCCTCTTTGGGCCCAAAAAGATAGAGGGGGCGGACCCCTTCCCGCTTGAGCCAAAAGCCCAATTCGATGAACCGCTCCAGGGGCCAGCGTTTGGCCGGCCAGGAGGCGCCGGGCGAAAGGGCCACAACCCTTTCACCGGGCTTCAGTTGCGCCCGTTCCAGCAGTTTCCGGACATGGGCCTTTTCCTCGGCGGTGACCTCCAGCGAAGTCTTATAAGGTGAGGCTGGTTGAATGCCCAGCACCCTGGCTTGGTCCAAATAGGCCTCGGTGACCGCCCGGCGGCCGGAAGGAAAAGGGGGCGAAGAAGGGGGGGCCAGGTAATTATAGGCCCAGGACCGGCCCCGCATTTCAAAACCCACCCGCACGGGCGCGCCGCTCCAATAGGCCATCTGGGCGGTCCGGGGATTGCAGAACAGGTCGAGGACCTTGTCGAACTTCATTTGCCTCAGCTTCCGGAAGAAACTCCAAAGGTAGAAAGGGTTGTTCTTCTTCCTCGGCTCAAAGCGGAGTACCCCCGCCAGGCCGGGATGGTTTTGAAGGGCCTCGGAATAGCCCTCTTCGGTCAAAAACCAAATTTCCGCGCCGGGACAATCCTGGTGGATGGCTCCAATCAAACCCGTCGCCAGGATGAGATCCCCCAGGAACCTTGGGCGGATGATGAGGATTTTGGGGGGGTGGTCTGTTTTCAATTCTTTACCCGCGGCCGAATGATTTGGGCAGGGGTTCGCCTTTTATCCTCTGCGGCTTCTTCAGCTTTTTCAGCGCGGCGCCATAGACTTCTTCCACTGGAATGGCATGCAGGCACTTATAGCCGATGGGGCAGGTCCTTTGGAAACAGGGGCTGCACTCCAGGTGTTTATAAATGACCTCATGTCCCAGGCCGAAAGGCCGGGTCCAATTGGGCGAACTGGAGCCGAAAATCGCGACGGTCGGGGTCCCCACCGCCGCCGCCACATGCATGGGGCCCGTATCGTTCGTCACCAGCAATTTGCATTTGGAAAGCATGGCCGCCAGGATCGTCGTCGTGGTCCGTCCCGCAAGCAGATGCAGCCGTTTCGAATTTTTGGGTTCCACCCCTTCAAGAAGGGGTTTTAGGTAGGCTTCTTCTTCCCATCCTCCCAGGATTAAGAGGGATTCCCCCCGGCCTTGGAGCAGCTTGTGGATGAGGTCCTTCCAATAAGGCAGGGGCCAGCGTTTCGCCGGGCCGTAAGTGGCGCCGGGAGCCAAGGCAATGAAGGACTTTCCGGAAGGGACTCCCGTATCGGCCCAAACCTGGCGCAACCCCCGGACGGCCTCCGGGGGAATGGGACTGTAAAGTTGGACCGCCTTTCCTGGAATCTTCGTTTCCAGGCCCTTTTGGGCCAATTCCAGGTATTCCCAGACCAGGTGTTTTTGCCGGGGCGCGGGGCGCGGCACCCAATGGGTCAGGAAGATTTCCCGCCCTTCCCCACCCCATCCGGCACGGACCGGTATGCCGGCCGCAAAGGTGAGGAATGCCGAAGACAAGGAAGTGGGCAGCACGAGGGCGGCGTCGAATTGCCTTTGCCGGAGGACGGAGACGGTCCGCCAAAAACCCCCGAAACCCTTTTCCAGGCCGATCACCTCGTCCACACCCGGATACTCTTTCCAAAAGGTGGCGAATACGGGTTTGGCCAGGACGGTCAATTTTGCTTTGGGGAACATTTTCCGCACCGCCGAAACCGCCGGCGTGGACATCATCGTGTCCCCCAGCCAGTTGGGCACGCGCAGGAGGATATTCGAATAACTCACCGGCTTCTCCTCACAGACCGTTTGACGGCCCCCTCCACCAGGTCCACCGTCAGGTCCTTCATGCATTTGAAATGCCCCAGGGGGCAGGAATTCCGGCCGTGCAGGTCGCAGGGTCGGCAGGGCAGGTTGGCTACTTCCACGACCGAATGGGGCCCCCAGGGCTCAAACCCAAGGGAAGTCGTCGTTGAGCCGTAAAGCACCACCACCCGGCAGCCCCGGCCCGAGGCCAAATGGGTCAGTCCCGAGTCGTTGCCGATGAAAAGGTCACACCGGCCCAGAAGGGTGACGGCTTGTTCCAATGAATACTCCCCCGCCAGGTTGATCCCCCGCTCCAGGGGCGTCCCCCGCATTTTGGCCTTGATGGATTCGATCAAGGGCGCCTCCTCCGGGCTCCCGAACCAAAGCAGGGTGCAACGGTAGTCCTCCACCAGCCGCGAGGCCAGTTCGGCATATCTCTCCGGCATCCAGCGCTTCGTTTTCCATTTGGCGCCGGGCCCCAGGCCGATGACCAATTGGGAGGGGGAAATCCTGCGGCGTTCCAGGAACTCCCGCAGGAAGGACTGGTCCTTGCGGGATACCTGGATTTCAAATTTGATCTTCAAGTGGGGCTTCACCCCCAGGGGTTCCAGGGTTTTCAGGTACTTCTGGATGGTATGGAGGCTGGGGGCATTCCCCGTCTTTTTCACCAGCATCCGGCGGCGCAATGCCTCCTTGTCATAGGCCAGCCAGCGGGCTTTTTTCAGGAAGAGGGAGACGATATGGCTCCTCAGGGAATCATGCAGGTCCAGGACCAGCGTCGGGTTGATGCGCCGGATCTCCTGGATGTGGGACCAAAGGTTGAAAAAGCCCGGACCTTCCAGGGGGATCACCCGGGTCAAGGCCGGGTGGTTCTGGATCGCCGGGACATAGGAACCTTTGGTGGCGAAGTAGATTTGGGCGCGGGGGGAGGCCGCCAAAAGGCCGTCCAACACCGGATTGGTCAGGGCCACGTCGCCGAGGGAGGAATAGCGGAGGATCAGGATCCGGGGGGGGGCGGGTGGGGTCTTTTCCGCCGGGGTTGTTTTGGATGCCATTGGTTTCCGTTTAGTTCGTAGTGGAGGACAAGGAAATGGTCTTCAACACCGTATCCCAATGGTTCTTGCCGCCCGTCACTTCCCACTTGATCTCCAGTACGAGGATGGGGATGTCCAGTTCCATCCCCCTTGGCAGCTTCACCTCGTCCTTTTGGGTGGTGACCAGGTACTGCAGGCCCCTGAGTTTGGCGTCCTCTAAAATAGCTTTTAACTTCTCCTCCGTATAGAGGTAATGGTCCCGAAGGGTGTAGGCGTGCCGCACCAGCACCTTGAATTCCGCCAGTGTCCGGATGAACGAAAGGGGGTTGGCCACCCCTGAAAAGGCCCCCACGGAGGCGCGGTCCAGGCTGGAGGGTTTCACTTCCTTACCCGTCTTGAAGTCCTTCAAGACAAGGGGTCGGTAGCAGGATTCCACGATGTAGGCCTTGGGGTTGTGGCGCTGCAGGACGGTGCGGATATCCTGGGGGCTTCGCGCCAGGTTGACCTTGTTGAGCACGAAAAGGTCCGCCTCCGCCAGGGCCCCCATGGGCTCCCTCAGCAGGCCCGCGGGCAGGACCCATCCGGTGCTGAAGGGGTTGATCCCGTCCACGATGAGGATGTCCAGGTCGCGGTGCAGTTCGAAGCGCCTCTGGTAGCCGTCGTCCAGGATGAAGAGGTCCGGCTTGAATTCCCGAAGGGCCTCCAGGCCCGCCTCATAGCGGTCCTTGGCCACCAGCACCGCCGCCTCGGGCACGCTTTCGGCGATCAGGAGGGGCTCATCCCCCCCCTCCTCCGCGCCGGCCAGGAGTTTCTTTCCGTCCGAGACCCAGACCAGGGAGGAGCCCTTCTTCACCCGCCGGTAGCCCCGGCTGAGGACCGCCACCCTCCGGCCTTCCTGGGAAAAATGCCGCGCCAGGGAAATGACCACCGGCGTCTTGCCCGTACCCCCCGTCGTAATGTTGCCGACGCTGATCACCGGGCAGGTCAGCCGGCGGCGGCGCAGCAGGCCCGAGCGGTAGGAAGTTTTCCGCAGCCACCAGCCCGTCAGGAAAAGGAACGAAAATAATTTCAGGATGGAAAAAAGGGCCCGGTCCTGCCAGGTCTGGGGTTTGTCGTGGAGGAACTTAAGGTAGGCGGTTTCAAAATCGCTCAATGGGAATCCTCTAAAAAAATTTTAATCGCTGGCATTGCGAGGAGTGCCCCGCGAAACGCGGGCCGATGATGTCGAAGCGACCGTACTTGTTAAGATGGGATGTCCATCGGCCAGTGCATCACCACTTGCCGCACCGTCCGCTCCGTAGCCCCCCGCATGGAAAGGACCGCATCGAAGGCCCGGTTTCCTGCTTCCCTGGCCGCTTTCGGATCCAGGAATTTCTGGAAGGCCCCCAGGAGTTCCCGGCCGTCGTTCAGGACTATCCCGCCCCCGGATTCGACCAAAGCACGGGCCGCTTCCGCGACATTCTGCGTATGGCTCCCAAAACAAACGGGCACGCGGGACAGGGCCGGTTCCATCACGTTATGGCCGCCGATGGGCACCAGGGTCCCCCCCACAAAGGCCGCCCGGGACAGGGCATAGGCTAAAGATAACTCGCCGACCGTATCGAGCACAATAACCCGTTCGGAGCCTGTCCCTTTTTCCAATTCGCTGCGCAAAACGTTTCCCACACCCAACTCTCCCAATTTTTGCCGGTAAGGCCCGACGTTTTTCAGGTGCCGGGGGGCGACCAAGACCTTCACATCGGGGGAAAAGCGCAGCATTTCCGGCACCAGGGGCAGGAGTTGGGCCTCTTCCCCGGTGCGCAGGCTGCCCAGGGTCAAAAGAATGTCCTTGTCCGACAACCGCAACTTGCCTTTGAACTCCTGGACCGACGGGGCCCCGGGGGCCTGGAGGTCGTATTTCATCTGGCCCATCACCTGGATCCTCCGGCCCGAAACCCCCAGGGCCTCCAACCTTTCGGCGTCCTGCTGGGTTTGGACCAGGCAGGCGTTGAAGCAATTCAAGGCCGACCTGAACAAGCCCCTCAGGCGGCGGTAGGAGGGAAAACTGCGGTCCGAGATGCGGCCGTTGACTAAAAGGAGCGGGACGCCGTTCTTTACCGCCCGCAGGAACCAATTGGGCCAAAATTCGGTTTCGGCCACCAGGATCATCAGGGGCCTGAAGGCCTGGAAGGCCCGTTTCAGGCAGGGCCCCAGGTCCAGGGGGGCCAGGAAAACCTCATCCGCCACGTTCTTTTCCAGCGCGAGTTTCTTGCCTGTTTCGGAAGTGGTGGTCAGCACGATGCGCGCTTGGGGTTTGGCTTTGCGGAAGGCCCGGCAAAAGGGGGTGATGGCGTTCACTTCCCCCGCCGAGGCCGCGTGCAGCCAGACGTTGTAACCTACCGCAAGTTTTTGGAGGCTTTCCTTGGGATAAAACCCGAGGCGTTCCCGGAAGGAAGGGGAACGGTAAAGGAGGGAGCCCAACCTCACGGGGAGGTAAAGCAGGATCATGGATAGCCTGTAAAACCCTGGGAGGAACATGCCCTAACCCTTTCAAGGCCCGCCGGGGGTCGGGGAATGGAAGAAATCCTCGGCCGCCTGGGTCACCCGGTCCAATTCATTTTGGATTTTTTGGAGATACCCCTGGTCATCCCCGCCGTCCGCAGGTATCCGGATGGGCTCGCCATAGACGAAAACCGCCCGGGAAAAGGGTTTGGGGATGATGAACCGGTCCCAACTCCTCAGGCGCCAGCAATGCTCGGCCGCGAAACCGAAGGGCACCACGGGTGCGCCCGTCAGCCGGGCGATCTCGACCGCACCCTTCTTCATTTCCCGCCTTGGGCCCCGGGGGCCGTCGGGAGTGATGGCGCAGCGCTTCCCCGCCTTGAGGTAGTCCACCATTTCCCGGGTGGCTTCCTTGCCGCCCTTGGAGCTGGAGCCCCTGACGGCCGTATAGCCGAAAAACTTCCCGATCGTGGTGATCAATTCCCCGTCCCGGCTGGCCGAGATCATCACGTGCACCTCCCGGTCCCGGTGGTGCCAGACGCTCATCAGGATGGTCTCGTGCCACAGGGCCCAAAGGGGCGGCTCCTGGGGCCGGGCGCGGGGCCCCCATTCCGCCCTGCCCAATTCCCGGATCCGCAGGGTCAGCCCCAGCAAATGGATCAAGGGTGTGGCAACCAAGACGATGATCCAATCCGAAAAAGAAAGGGAATGGGTTTTCAATCCAAACTCCCATTTTGAACCACAGAGTTACACGAAGTGACACGGAGAAAAGCAAAGAATAAATTTTCCACCGATGAACACCGATTAATTTTGATACGGCAGGGAATTTTCCAAAAGGAAAAAGCCGAAGATTCATCGGCGTTTATCGGCGTGAATCGGTGGCCCATTTTATTTGCCGTACTCCGTGTAACTCTGTTGACTCTGTGGTTCATTTTGTTTTTAACATTTTTAAAATCTCCCGGGCCACATTTTGGGAGGGTTTGGGCGGGTGGACAATGCTCTTTTTGATCTTTTCAAAAGCCCGGAGCTGCCGGTTCCGGAAGTCTTTCTTGTCCAAAAGCCGGTGGGTTTCGGCCACCAGCCGCTTCGGGCTGGCTTTTTCCTGGAGCAGTTCGGTGACCACCGTCTGGCCCGCCAAAAGGTTCACCAGGGAGACGTTCTTGACCCTTAAAAGCCGTTTGGCGAGGAATCCCGTGACCGCCGCCACCTTGTAGACCACCACCATGGGCGTCTTCAAAAGGGCCGTTTCCAGGGTGCTGGTGCCGGACTTGATCCAGGCCACGTCACAGGCCTTGCGCAGGTCGTAGGCCGGGCCTTCGACGAAGAAGAAGGGGTCGTCGGGCGTAAGCCCGTGGAAGTCCTCCGGCTCCAACCCGTTGGACTTGGGCACGATGAAGGCCACGTCAGGGCAGTCTTTCTTGAGGATTCTCGCGGCCTTCAAGAAAAGGGGCCAAAGCCTCCGGATCTCGCCCTGGCGGCTCCCCGGCATGGCGCAAACGACCGGGAAACGGGAATAGGAAAGCCCCAAATCTTCCAGCACCGCCTTGCGGTTGACGGGTTTTAAGTCCATCTCTTCCACCAGGGGGTTGCCGACGTAAATCGGTTGGATCCCGTGCTTCCGGAAATAGGCTTTTTCGAACGGGAAAATAACGAAGAGTTTCTTCAGGAACCGCTTGATCGCCTTGACCCGGCCTTCGTTCCAGGCCCAGACCTTCGGGGCCACGTAGTAGCAGACCGGAATCCCCAGCCGGTGGGCCTTCTCGGCGAGCCGGAGGTTGAAGCCGGGGTAATCCACCAGGAAGAGCAGGCCGGGCTTTTCGTCCTTCATCCAAGTTTCACAATCCTGGAGCCGCCGAAGGCTGGCCGGCAGGTGCCGGACCACCTCGGCGAAGCCCATGACGGCCTTGGCCGTCAAATCTTCCCTTACCTCCATGCCCGCCCGGGCCATGCGGGGCCCGCCCAAGCCGAAGATCTTGAGGTTTTTGTCGTTTTTGTGGAGGGCTTCGATGACCTTGGCGGCATGCATGTCGCCGGAGGCTTCCCCGGCGACCATCAGGATGGATCGGGTTGAAGAAGAAGGCATCGGGGGCTTTCCGGGCAGGGGGCTTGCCCGGACCGTCTTCAGGGGGTTGGCCGCTTGCCGTCCAAGAGTTGGTGGTACCACTGGAGGTGTCGGTCCACCCAGGGTTCCAAGCTGAAACGCGAGGCTATTTTACGGGTTTCACGCCCGAATTTCGCCAATAAAGCTTTGGATCCCAGCACCCGCTCCATGCTGGCGGCCCATTCTTGGGGGTCGTCCGTGTCAAGGACCAGCCCACCCTGGGTTTTCCCGGGCCCGTCTTCCAATATTTCCGCCAAGCCCCCGCCGCGCCGCACGATCACCGGTCTTTGACAGGCCGCCGCTTCCGTCACCGCCATCCCGAAGGATTCGGCCTCGGCCATGTGGACCACCAGGTCCATTGAGGACAAAAACCCGGAAACGCTCGGCACATAGCCTTGGAAGATGAACTTGTCCTCCAGGCCCAGGCTCCTGCGCAGCGTCATCAGCATTTCCGAATACCAATTTTCCTTCGGCAGGCCTTTGCCCACCACCACGAACCGGGTCTGCGGCCTTTGGGTCAAAAGCTTCGCCGCGGACTTGAGGAAAAGTTCGAGCCCCTTCCGGGGGGTGATCCGGGAAACCATTCCGATGACCTCGTTCCTGTCCCAACCCCAACTGCTCCGGAGCTTCTTCCTTATCCCGGCCTCGAACCTGAATTCGTTGGTATCCACCGGCATGAAGGCCGTGAGGACCTTTTCCGGGGGGACGGAACAGGTTTCCAGCACGTTTTGGCGGACGAATTCGGAACAGGACAACATCAGGTCCACCCTGCGGTAAAGCCGGTTATGGAAAAAATCCTTCTTCTTGATGGCGGAGGCCACGTGTTTGGACAAGACCAGGGGGCCCCTCCACCCTGACAGGGCCAGCGCGGGAACCACGGCCCACAAGTCCTGCGTATGGTGCAGGTGGATGACATCGGGCTGTTCCCGCTCAAGCGCCCGGCGGATTTCCCCGATGCCGCGGGGGTGGCAGTAACCCCGGAAGCGGAAAGCTTGGGTCAGCAGGCCTTCCTGGGCGGCTTTTTGGCCCAGGAAGGAATCGGGGTCCGCCCAAATGGAAGCCTGGGCTTTTTTCCGGTGGAGGCCGGAGGCCAAAAGCAGTGGCGCCAGTTCCCTTCCCCCTTCCCCGCGGGAAGCAAGCACCTGGGCGATACGTAGTTTCGAACGGATTCCCAATGGGACCCCATAAAGTGAAGTTTGTGCGCCGCCAAGGGCTGAAGCGGGGCAAATTTTAGACGCGCCTCAGGGCAATATGGGGTGGAAAAAGTGTTGTCGCAAATTAGGGTTCATCCGCAACAGCTTAAATTTTTACGAAAAATATACGGGGACGGAGGGAAAGCGTAAAACCTCGGGACCTACACGTCCACCCATCCCCAAGAACGGCTCAAGCGTGCAAGAGTGGCTTTGGAAGGGCCTTTAATAGTCGGGCGAGACGGGAATGATGGTAAAGCGGAAATTAAAATAGCCAAGGATCGCGTAACCGTGGTCCCATCGTTCATAACCCAGGTTGAAGGCGAACAAGCCGTCGATTTGGGAATCGAACAGGACTGGGTTCTCGTCCATGGGAAAGGGCTTCCATATCTCGAATTTCCAATTCGTCCCCAAAAGCCGGGTGTTATAGCCCGTGTAAAAGATGTTGGGTGGGTCCTCGCCTGCGATGTCGGCCAGTTTGAGGGTGGTCAGGGGAAGGAGTTGGGAATAGTTCATGCTGGGGGCGAAATCCCCCAACCCGATGCTTTGCATGGCCTGGTTAAAACCGTAAATATAACCGAAATGGACCGCCGAGCCTTTGTCCACGCTCTTGCTCATCACGGTGTAAATCCCCCCCACGGTACTTCCCGTGAGTTGGAAGCTGTTGCTGCCGGAAGAAGCAGAGGAGGAGTTCGCCGCCGTCGAAGCCCCCGGATTTCCCCCGTTCAACAACATTGACAAAAGGACGCCGGAAGCGAAAGCCGGCGTATCGCCATCCTCATCCAGCCAGGCATATTTCACGTCGCTGGTCAGGAGCCAAAGCCGCAAGGGGTTGAGGTAGTCCACACTGGGCGATGAAACATCTTTTTCAGCGATGGTTCCGATGAAATAAGTGAAGCCGATATCCCAGTTGAAGCCGTCCCAACGGTCCCAGGCGTTGGAATAAGCCGTGGGCCAGAGCGCCAGGGAGGCCCTGGAAATGCTGGGGGTGCTGGTCATGGTGGGCGTGGAAGTGGGGATGGTTCCCGTGACGGTGGGGGTGAAAGTCTGCGTCGGGGTATTGCTGGGGGCGTTCGTCAGGTTGGGCGTAGGGGTAAAAGTATCGGTGGACCAGGGATCCCAGGTCGGGGTCCAAGTGGGCGTGGAGAAAGGGTTGGGCGTAAAGGTTTGGGTGGGCGTCCCGGTAGGCTGGGGGGTCGCCGTCGGCCAGCCCGGGGGCGTGGTGGCTTGGGCCCAAAGGGTGGACGCGGCCAGGAAAACCAACAACTCAACGCAATATGTAAACCTTGACGTTCTTGCGCCCAAACTGGACCGCCTCTTGGTAAGTGTCGAAACACAAATCAATCTTATTTCCCTTGATGCCGCCGCCCGTATCCGCGGCGATGGCGTAACCGTAACCTTCCACGTAAAGCGGGGTCTTGAGCCGGATGACCCGGGGGTCCACCGCCACCACGCCGTAACCGGCCTTCAGACCCGAGGCCGTAGTGCCCGAAGCATAGGGCCAGGTATCTTCCGGACCCGGATAATAAGCCGTGGCCTGCAGCTCGACGATTTTCCGGACCCGGGCCCTCTTTTTCAACGGGTAGAGTTTCTGCCGGAAGGCCGTGCCTTCCAGCACTTTAGCATCCTTTTCCGGGGTCAAAACGGTCGATTTGAGGACTTTCTCGAAGGCTTCCTCTCCGTTCAAGCTGTAGGATTCGGTCTGGAGCTCTTCCTCGCCGTCCTTCCCTTCCTGCACGTCGATGATTTCCCCTACATTCAGTGTGTCGGTGTAATCGGTGTGGACTGCGGCCGGGATTTTCCTTTTCATATCCCTTACCTGGCGCTCCACCAGCCCCAGGTCGATTTCCATCCCCTCCGTCACGGGTTCGGTGGCGCCCGGCACCACCACATCCTGGGGTTTGAGCCGGATTCCCTGTTCCCGCAGCACATCCCCCACGGTCTTTTCCGCCGTTGAAACTTCCGACGCCTTGTCCTTTTGGTAAAGGAGGACATGCCGGTAAACCGCATGGGCCTTTTGGAACCAATACCGGCCGGCGGCCGCAAGGACCGCCGCCAGGGCCAAAAGGACGACCGCCAAAAGGGCGGGTGGTAAGCCGGTGGGTTTTACCTTAGCCATTTTCCGCCTTTTAGACGCTTCACGAGGGGACGGGGGCCTGAACGGACGCCTGAAAACCCCGAAAAGGCGGATTCCGAACCCAACTCACGGCTCCAAAAAGTTCTTGAGCAGGAGCTTGCCCGACTCGGTCAGGATCGATTCGGGGTGGAATTGGACGCCTTCCACGGCAAGGGTTTTGTGGCGGACGCCCATGATCTCCCCATCCTCGCTTTGGGCCGTCACTTCCAGGCAGTCCGGCAGGGTTTCCCGCTTGATCACGAGGGAATGGTACCGGGTGGCACGGAAAGGGTTGGGCATTCCCTTGAAAACGCCCTTGCCGTCGTGGGAAATCTCGCTGGTCTTGCCGTGCATGAGTTTCTTGGCGCGGATGATATCGCCCCCAAAAGCGTAGCCGATGCTTTGGTGGCCCAGGCAAACCCCCAGGATGGGGATCTTTCCCGCCAGGTCCTTGATGGTCGCGACCGAGATGCCCGCCTCCTTGGGGGAGCAAGGCCCCGGTGAAATGAGGATTTGGCTGGGCTTCTTCTTCAAAATCTCGCCCACCGTGATCTCGTCATTGCGCACCACCTGGATGTCCGCGCCCAATTCGCCCAGGTATTGAACCAGGTTGTAGGTAAAGGAGTCGTAATTGTCGATGACGAGGATCATGACCGCACCCCCTTCCGGGAACCGCGCTTTTTAGTGTTCGGTCTCTTTCGGGCGAATGGCTTTTTACTTTTTGCCTTTTCACCTTTTTTACTTTTCACGCTTTCCGCTTGATGAATTGCCATCAGCACCGCCCGGGCCTTGTTGCAGGACTCCAGGTATTCGCTCTCCGGCACCGAGTCCGCCACCAAACCAGCCCCCGCCTGCACATAGGCCTTGCCGTCCTTGAGGACCACCGAGCGGATGGTGATGGCCGAGTCCATGTTGCCGTCGAACCCGAAGGCCACCACGGCCCCGCCGTAGATGCCGCGGCGGGAAGACTCCAACTCCTCGATAATCTCCATGGCCCGGATCTTGGGCGCGCCTGAAAGGGTGCCCGCCGGGAAACAGGATTGGAAGGCGTCGTAGGCCGTCTTGTCCTTTTGCAGTTTCCCCGTCACGTCCGACACGATGTGCATGATGTGGGAATAGCGCTCCACGCGCTTGAAATGGTCCACCTTGACGGTCCCGAAATCGCAGACCCGCCCCAGGTCGTTGCGGGCCAGGTCGACCAGCATCACGTGCTCGGCCAGTTCCTTCTCGTCCGCCAGGAGGTTTTGTTCGTGGCCCAAGTCCTCTTCGGGCGTCCGGCCCCGCGGCCGGCTGCCCGCGATGGGGCGGGTTTCCACCACCCCGTTCTGCACCTTGATCATCATTTCGGGGGAGGAACCGACCAGGCTCATCCCTTCCATTTTGAGGATGAACATGTAGGGGGAGGGGTTCAGCCGCCGCAGGACCCGGTAAATGGAAACGGGGTCGGCGGAAATTTCCTTCTCGAACCGCTGGGAACCCACCACTTGGATGATGTCCCCCGCCTTGATGTATTCCTTGGACTTGTCCACCATGCCCTTGAAGGCCTCGGGCGTCATGTTGGCCTTGAAGCCGAAAAGGTCGTTGGGCCCCGTTTTTTCCGCGGCCAGCACCGGCATCTCCGCCACCCTCTTGAGGGGCTTTCCCAATTGGGCCGAAAGTTCCAGGAGCCGGCGGACGGCCTGGTCGTAGGCTTTTTTGACGTCCGTCTTTTCCCCAAGGACCACGTTCACCACCAGGCGGAGGGTCCGCTTCAGGTGGTCGAACAAGGCCAGTTGGTCGGTCATCATCAGGTAAAGGTCCGGGAGGTTCAAAACGTCGGGCTTTTGGGACGGCAATTTCTCGAAATAACGCACGGCGTCATAGCCGATAAAACCCACCAGGCCGCCCAGGAAACCTGACCCGCCGCCCTCCAGGGGCGCCTGGCGGATGGAGGAAACCTGGTCCTTGATGACTTGAAGCGGATTGGCCGCCTTGACGTTTTTCTTCGGGCCGCCGTTGGTGTGGGTCAAAAGCCCGTCCTTCGCCTTGAACAAGGCCGAAGGCGAGAAGCCCACGATGGAATAGCGGGCCACCTGCTCGTTTTTTTCGACGCTTTCGAGGAGGAACCCGTTATCGCCTTTGGCCAGTTTGAGATAGGCCGAAAGCGGCGTTTCCAGGTCGGACTGGAAGGCAAGGCATACCGGAACGCGGTTGTATTTCCGGGCTAAGGTTTTGAAGGATTCAAAGGACGGAACAACGTTGGAAGAACTTAAGCTTTTCATGGAAGAAACCCCCTTGGTTTTAATTTAAATCTGAACGACAGCTTTTCCGGGCTCTTAGGAGAGCCAAGCGAAGTGACGCCAATGATTTAAATTCGAACCAAAAGCAGGTTTCATTTGTGGCCGTAGACCTTTTCCGGGTCGAACACCTGGACCCCGACTTCCTTCCAGTTGTCCCCCGACAATTCATTGAAGAAACAGGAGCGCTTGCCCGTGTGGCAGGCCGCTTCCCCGACTTGCTCTATTTTTACCAGAATCGCGTCCTTGTCGCAATCGGTATAAAGGGCCTTGAGCTTCTGCACGTTGCCCGATTCCTCGCCCTTTTTCCACAATTTCTTGCGGCTGCGGCTCCAGTAGGTGACGTTTCCGGTCTTGATCGTATGCTCGAGGGACTCGCGGTTGGCGAAGGCGAACATCAGGATCTCGCCGGTCTTTTCATCCTGCGCGATGACGGGGATCAGCCCGTCTTCTTGGAATTTCAAGGTGTCAATCCAGCTCATAACTTCCTCCAAAAATTTAGATCGCTGTCAATTGCGAGGAACCGCCCCGGAATAGGGGCGTTTGCGACGAAGCAACCCCAGTCAAAGTTAGTGGGGGATATTACCCGAAGCTAGGATGGGATGCAAACTGATTCAATGGTGCCTTTGGGAATCGCTTTCCAATAGGGCGTAAAGATAGGAATCCCGCCAGGCTCCTTTTTGGAAGACATTCTTCCGGAGCAATCCTTCCCTTTTCATGCCGGCCTTTTCCAGGACCCGGGCGGAGGCCTTGTTGGGAGGATCACAGGTGGCCCAAATGCGGTGCATTTTAAGTTGGGAAAAACCGAAATCGATGACGGCTTCGGTTGCTTCCGTAGCGTAGCCCTTGCCCCAATAGGAGCGATGGAAGACATAACCCAAATCCCCCTCCATAAAAACCGGGTTCTGAATCCGGATTCCGCATCCCCCGATCAACCGGTTTTCCGATTTCAGGACGACCCCTAATTCAAACTTGGTCCGGGGCCTTTGCCGGCTCAACTGCTGGACAAGACGGATGTAAGCCTTGGTTTGGGCGACCGAATTGGGGCCCCAAGGCATGAACCGGACGACTTGCGGATCCGAACCCCATTCGTGGGCCGCTTTCCAGTCGCCGGGCATAAAATCCCGTAGGATGAGGCGTTTGGTTTCGATTTGAATCGGTTTTTTCATAGGCGTTCTTGAAATATTTGAATTATTTGGAACCCCGCGGCCAGGAACCTAAATGAGGCCAGGGGTTCCGCATGAGCTTCTCCATCAGTTTTTCAGGGTCCGATTCAAGGACAAGGGCCCCAATCAAGCCCGTTTTTACAAAACCCTCTTCTTCCATGCCCAAAAGGAAATGGAAAAGCCGGTCGTAATAGCCTTCCACGTTGAGGAAGCCGATGGGCTTGGACTGGAAGCCCAATTGGTTCCAGGTGATCATTTCCATCATTTCGTCCATTGTTCCAAACCCGCCCGGCAGGGCGATGAAGGCGTCGGACAACTCGGCCATTTTGGCCTTCCGCTCGTGCATGCCCTTGACGATGTGCAATTCGCTCAGGCGGGGATGGGCCACTTCCTTGGCGCTGAGGGCCTCCGGCAGGACGCCGATGGCCTTGCCGCCGCGGGTTAATACGGAATCGGCCAGCCGGCCCATGAGGCCTATCTTCGAGCCGCCGTAGACCAGGGCCAGGCCCCGGACGGCCAGGCTTTCCCCCAATTGGCCGGCCTTCTCCAGGTAACCGGGCTTATTGCCGGAACTGGAGCCGCAATAAACACAGACGGCCTTCATGGTTTGGGTTCGGGCTGGGGCTTCTTTTTGGCGAACAACCGTTCCAAGGAAACCACGATGGTCGTTGCCACGGAGCAGCCGATGAAAAACCATTGGCCCATCGTCTTCAGCGCGCCCGGGGGGAAGAAAAGCCAGAGGGCCAGGCTCCAAGGCAGGGGGTTGGCCACTAGCAGGCCGAGGATAAAACCGGCGTAGGATCCGATTTTTGCGGCCCCTTGGGGCATTTCCCTGATCCGCTCATGGATGCGGTGGACGGCATAAAAATAAATGAACCCGGCAATAAGGCCGATGACCCAAAAGGCCCCGGTACCGAAGCCCCCCATCCAAATCTTCAATTTGAAAAAACCCCAATAAGCCTGGATGGCCAGCCACCCCAGGCCCACCAGGGCCAGTAAGTAGAAGGTAAGTTTGAGTTTCGTGAAGCGTTTTTTAGGTGCAGGTTGGATCGGGTCGCTCATGGTTCCACCAGTCTACAAGAGAAGCTCTTTTAATACTTCCCGGCTTCTTTTTCGATGATTTGGATGGCGAATTCCAGGGTTTCTTTGTTGATAGCGGCCCTGGCCACATAGGGGTTCTTCCCCCGCCAGGCCCGGAACACCTCGGGCGACTGCTTCATCATGCCGTCGATGAAGAATTCCAACTGCTTCTGGGCGAAAGCTTCCACCTTTTCGAGGGTCTTTTCTTCCTTGGGCTTGTTGGCGAAATGCAGGATCACGTTCTTGCGGATGAGCTTCTCGATCTCGGTGATCATCCCTCGGGATTCGGGCATGGGGCCTCCTATTCGTCTTCGGTAATCTCGACCTCGAACTTGTTGGCCACCGGCGTCATCCGGAGGTGGACATGGTAAGGGTGCCCGTTGGCCCATTTCATGCGGAGTTCCGGCATTTCTTTTACGATGCCGTTGATGAAAAAATCCAGCTGCTTTTGGGCGAAAAACTTGACCTTGTCAGGGGTTTTTTCAGCGGGTTTCAGGGGAGTAAAGTATTTGTCCACGTTGTCCTGGACCAGTTGTTGGAGGCGCTTGACGACATCCTTGGGGAGGCTCATAGCCGCACCGGGATCTGTTTGGATTT
>JAJPJW010000073.1 GCA_021324075.1 Pseudomonadota bacterium
ACCCGGCCATCGTAAGGATAGCCTTTTTGAAGATAGCGGTTCAGGTCCTGGAATCCGTCGGTATAGATGGTGAGGTAGCCCCTTGCGGATTTGACTCCCCAAACCACGTTGGTGTTGGGCACCAATTGGGCTGCGGTTTCCTTAACCGACTCTTCAAGGCTTCCCTGCCCCTCGGAATAAACTTTTCCTGCTTCCCTCAAGCTCGCGAGCCTTCCCTCCCCGGCCAACACTTGGGCCCTAGAAACCGCCTGCCGGACCCCGGCATCGCGGTAAGGGTCCGGCACGGTCGGAACCACCCTTGCCGGGACGAGGAAAAGATCCAGCACCCAAAGCACCCCCCCGACCCAGGCCCATTTCCAAAACGGACTCTTCTTGGGTGTGGCGTTTATCTTTTCCTGCAGGCCCAGGGCAACCGCGGTAAAGGCGCAAAACCCGAAAAGGAAACAGGCCTTGGTGGTCTCCAGGTGGTCCAACAGCTTCTCAGGAAAAATCCTCCAAAACGGGAAATGGATTCCCGGCAGCCAGAAGGGCCAGAAGAGGGCGGCGAATTTCCAAAAACGGTCCTTGGCATAAGGCGAGAAGAAGGACCAAATCCAGACACCGAGGGGAATGAGACCCAAGTAAAGGTTGTCAAAAATATAGGAAGGGTAATCCCCTTGGTAGCCCGAAGTCCCCGGCACACCCAGGATTTGGGGTTGCAGCAAGGTGAGTTCGTTTTTCCAGTTCAGGCTGTAGAGCTGGTCCCCCCAGCCTTCCCGGTGGAGGAATCCCAAATAGTCGACAAAGGGAATCCATTGGCAGGCCGTCAGCCCCAGTGCCCCGCCAAAAGCCAAAAGTTGGAACCCAATGGATTTCCAACCCGGTCTTTGAAAAACCAGGAACACGCCAAAGAAAAGGACGGTGTAAAAAGTGCAAAAGGGATAACCGGCAAGGATCTGCAAGGCCCAAAAGAGGGACAACAGTCCCCCATTTCTATAAGAAGGTTTTTCCAACAGCTTGTGACTGGCCCAGAAAATCCAGGGAACCCAAGCCGCCGAAGCCAGGTGGGTGGGAAATCCCCAATAAAAGGCCATGAGCGCCGAACCGGCGAAACCCCAGGCGCAAAGGGCGGCGACCAGGGGCGAAACCTTCAGAACTTTAAGCCAAAGGTAAAAACCCGCCGCCGCAATGGCCTCGTGCAACAGGGCCACGATGAAAAACCAGTCGGTGAGACCCGTTAGGTTCCAAAGCCAGAAAAAAGGGTAAAAAACCGCAGGCTGGTAGGCTGCCAGATGGGGTGTGCCACAGGCGATAAAGGGGTTCCAAAGGGGGATCCGCCCCTGGCGCCAGCTCTCCACATTGAACCATTTTTCCGGGAAAACATACTCGAGGGTATCCATGAAGGCCGGGAAATGGCCCCAAAGCCGGGCCATCCAATAGAGAAGAAGCCCTCCGAAGCAGGCCCAGAGAAGATAAAAAAGCCGGTCCTTTTTCACGGGGATGAGTTTAGGGAGGCGGATGGGTGCTGTAAACGCTTTTCAACGTTCTTGGAAAAGTCTATTCCCTGCCCCTCCGGGTAAAAAGGGGCCGGAGTAATAATCCGCTCCAAAGGGCGCAAGCCAGGAGTGCCAGGAAAAGCCCCAAGCGGAAGGTCAGGGGTTCGAAGGTAAAACTTGCCCGCGTTTCCCCGTCGTTTAAAACCACTCCGCGGAAGGAATGGTTGACCGTTTCCATGTCCCGGTCATGGTCGCCCACCCGCAATTTCCAGCCCGGGTAAGCCGTCTCGGAAGAAACAATCAGGGCCCTGCCGGTCCCTTTTGCGTTCACCTCAACTTCATCCGGCTTGCAGGAAGCCGTCATGACTTGGCGGGTTTGATAACGTCCCACTTTGGAACAGTCACCGACAAGGCATTGGTTCCTATAATCCAGGGCGCCTTCTTCCCTCAGCCATTCCCCGTTGGCATCCAGGCAAAAGGCGGCTTCCTTCACTGAATACCATTTGGGGAAAGCGGCCGGGTTCTCGGAAATGGGGACGAGGGCTTCCGGCGCTATTTTTTTCAGGTCAGTGAAGTCATTTTTTCCGAACAGGTAGCGGATCGAAAGATAGTCCAGGACCTGGCGGGAATGCCGGGCGGAGAATTGAAAGGCCTTAAAGGTCCAATCGAAGGAGCTCTTGAGTTGCAAGGTGTTATAAACCGGGGCCTCTTCCTTTCCGTAGCCGAGGGGCCAATTGGGATAGAGTTTTTCTTTCGCCGCTGAATAGGCCTGCTCCATGTCATTCCCCTGCAACATGACCGCCTCCTTGAGAAGGGGCGGGGTGAAAAAGAGGCGGCCGGGCTTGGCCAGCAGGGCCAGGGTTGAAGGCGGCGCTTCGTAATAAGACTTATCCAAAAGGATGTTGACGCTGTGGGCGGCGGCGCCCAGGGAAAGGACGGTGGCCAGGGTCAGGCCGCCCCACCGGGCCCCTTTTTTTTGGAAAAAAGGGGTGGCAAGGGCCGCCAGCAGGGAAAGCCCCAAGGCCCAAGGTGGAAAAAAGGCCCCCGTAAAGGACGAAAGGAGAAAGGCCGCCAGGAAGGTCAGGGTTACGGTTCCTTCCCAAAGCATCCGGTTTTCCAGCGCGGGGAATTTTTCGACAAAGCTTTCCGCCGATTCCGCCGCCATCCAGGCGGTCCAAAAGACCAAAAGGGCGAGCCAGTAACCTGAATGGATCACCAGGGAATAACCGGGCAAGAAAGCCCGTAAGACCCCATCCAATCCAAGGACCCCCAGGCTTAAAACCAACAACAGCAGAAAAATGCCCCAGGAAGCCTTTTTATAAACCAGGCGAAGACCTCCCCAAACCAAAAGGCAGAGGGTCGGCAGTCCTACGAAATAAGTTGAAACCCAGTAATGGGGGCCGTGGTATCCGGGCAAAAGGGGATGGCCCTGGTCAAAGGGGCTCAAAAGGGTCCCAAAATCCATCCAACCCAGGTCCTGGAAGCGGCCGGCTCCGTTTTGATAATTGCTCAGCTTGAGCAACTGGGCGAAAGGCAGGCCCCAGGACAGGTTATAGGCCAGCGCCACCCCGCCCGCCCCCACGAGGATTTTCAGCCGGCTTCCAAACCCCATCGGGGTATTTTCCCCTTGTTGGAAAAATTTCCAAAGGAGCTCCAGGCCCACCGCCAGGACCGTCAGGTAGACCAAAACCGGATAGCCCGCCGCCAGTTGCATGGCCCAAAAAAGCGACAGGAAAAGAAAGGCGTTTTTTTCCCCGCGCCACAATTTCCCCACCGCAAGGAAAACCCAGGGAATCCAGCTGATGGTCAAAAGAGCCACCGGGGTCCAGGAGGAGCAGACCACGTGAAGGGAAAAACCGAAAATAAGGCTCCCGAGGAAGGAAGCCTTGGTGGAAAATCCTTCCCGCCGCGCAAAGGCCCAAAAACCCAACAGGGCCCAAAAATGGTGGAGGATGATCAGGGCCGCAAAAGCGTTAAGGGGCGAAAGGACGCAATAAAGCAGGGGAACCGGCGGATAGGCATAGGCCATTTGGGGGTCGGCGAAATAAGGCGTCCCGAACTGGGCGTCGGGGTTCCAAAGGGGTATCCAGCCTTGCTTTAAAACGGCGCTTCCCCATTTCCACAGGGGATAAAAGAACCGCGAGGCATCCACGAAGACGAAAATGGAATGGCCGAAGATCACATCCCAATAAAAGAAGACGACCAAAAGTCCCAAAACCAGAGGCCCGGCCCAGGCCGGGGCCCCTTTTCCCAAGGGGCCCATTTTGGTTTGGGGGCGCCTCAACGCGCCGCCTCTTTTTCAAGGAAGGCCACGATGGCGGGAGGGAGGCTCACCATCTCCCTTTCCGTATCGGAAATCCTCTGGGCGTCCTTCCATTGCTCGTAAACACCCAGGGCTTCTTGGAAGGCCGAATGGGCTCCAGCCTTATCGCCTTTTTCCTCCAAGAGCAGTCCCAGGTTCACCCAAGCCGCGGCATAGTTTGGTTCCAACTCCGCCGCCTTTTGGAACTCCAGAAGCGCACCGTCCTTGTTGCCCAAATGGAGCAGGAAAAGCCCTTCCTCATAGCGGATCAGCGCGTTGAAAGGCATCATCGCCTCGCCTTCTTGCCAGGCCTGCTGGGCCGCCTGAAGGGCGGCGGGGGAGGCGCCCAGGGCCAGGCGTTCCGTCAGCCTCTGGGCCTGTTCAAACTTCCATTGGCCGTCGGTCTTTTCCAAGCTCAAAACCCGCTCAAAGGCTTCATCGGACCTTCGGGCCCAGTTGGGGTCTTTGGTTTCAATATAAAGCCTGTCCAGATAGGAAGCCCCGGCCGCCGCAATCCGCGCATCCCAGGCGTTTAACTTTCCAGCGGCCTCCAAACCGCGCAAATCCGCAGGCAGGAATTGATTCTGGGCCAGGTCGGCTTGGGCCCGGTTTTTCAGGATTTCAGAAAAGACAGGGGGACCGAACAATCCCAGGCTTAACCCCAAGGCCAAAAAGCCCCCGGCCAGGGAGGTCTCTGCCTTTCGTCCTTCCTCCCCCGTCAACCACCCAACCCCTTGCAGGGCGATCAAGGGCGTATGCAGGCAAAAGTCCACGAAAGAAGCCGCTCCTAACCCAGCCAAGGCGGCACGGTGATCGGGGTCTTTTATTTTCATCCAACCCCGTAGAAAAAGAAGAAGTCCAAAACCAAGCCCCACCAGGCCGAAGGCCGTCAGCAGTTCCAAAAATTCGTTGTGGGCGTATTCAGCGTCCATCAAATAACGGTTCACCCCCGTCATCCGGGGCGTCTTCACCTGGTGGTAAAGCCCCGCGAAGGCCCCCGGCCCCACTCCGATCCAGGGGCTCTCAAGCCAAACCTCCCCCGCATCTTTCCAAATATTAAGCCGGTCCTTGGAAGTGGAACTGGAATCATGGAACCGGTAGCCCAAAAGGGCCGTCCCCGCGAGCAGGAGAAACACCACCGCCCAAAGCCGGTTCCGGGTCCAAATCCGGTAAAAGAAACCGGCCCCTAGCCCCGCAAAGGAGCTGGAAGCCTTGAGCCGGACCATGGTCAGGAAGGCGGCTCCCGCGGCCAACAGCTTGGGCATTTTCCAGGGCTTGCGCCATAGCGCCAGGACCAGTGGGATCAGGAAGATGCCGACCTGCTTGGGATTGGGGAAAAGGACCCAATCCTTTACGTCCGAATACTGGAAGTGGAGCCAGGAGCTGAACCCCGGTCCGGCGTAATGGAAGGAAGCCCACCAAACTTTGACCGCCCAGACCAGCCCCCACAGGCAGAAAAGCCTTAAGAACCGCCCGGGCTTTTCAAAACAAGGGAGCACAAGATGGAAAACCAGGAGAATGCCGGTGATCTCGAAAAACCAAACCGCCCCCAGGGCCGAGGGTGAGAAAAAAGCCCGCAGTCCGAGGAACAAGGCGCCCAACGCTATCCAAAGGGGTATTCGGTCGAACTTTTGCCCGAACAGGGCGGCCAAGGACCAAAGCGAAAGGGCCAGCAGGGCGAAATTCCAGGAATGAAAAGGCGGCCAGAAACCTGAAACCAGCAGGACTCCCAGGAGTCCGTATTCCTTCGCCTGAAGGGATGGAACTGGAAGGGTGATCGGCTTTTCCAAACGGCATTCCAACCGCCCCAGCAACAGCGCGAAGAACCAGGCCAATTCCGGCATTTGAAAAGGAAGGTCCACTAACGAAAAAAAAAGGAAGGCCAGGCCTCCTGTCAGGACGCCCCATCCCTCCCACCGCGAAGGAACCTTGAACCGGCGGACAAGGCTGAAACCCGCCCCCAGAAAGAGCGCCGTCCCTCCAAGACCCGTCTCGACCAAAAGCTGGAAGAGAATGTTGTGGGCGAACTTGGAAGCACCCGAGTCCAACGGAAACCCGGCTTGCTGGTAGGCTTCCCCAAAGGTCCCCAAACCTGAACCCAAAAGGGGATGGGCCCAAAAAAGCTGGAGGGCGTGGCCCCACAATCCAAGCCTTCCGGAAAAGGAGGAGATGTCCCAGTGTTGGAGGCCCCTCGACCAAATAACCCCGCCCATGGCGGCCAATCCGAGGGCCAAAACCACAGCCACCCTCCCCCAGGCCCTCCTCGCGGCGAGGACGCAAAGGCTGGCAAAGGCCAGGGCCGCAAAAGCCCCCACGCTTTGGGTCGCCAGGAGGGCCAAGCCCATGAGGGCGGTGAGAAGACCGAAGAACCACTTTTTAAAGCCCGTGCCGACCGCCGCCAGGGTGAACCCCAGTGGAATGACAAGGATCATCAAGGCCGCCAGGGCCCCCGGCGTCACCAGGGGGCCGGTGGCCCTGTGGTAAAAAACCGCCTTCTGGACTTCGAGGAATTCCAGGCGGCTCAAGTGGGGCAGCAATTCCCGCTCCTCATCAAACCCGAAAAGCCACTGGCGCAGGGCTAGGAAGGCGGCCAAACCCGCCAGGAGAAGCCCGCCGATTTCCAACCGGCCTTGGGCCCCCGGCCCGTTGGACCGGGCCATCCAATAAAGAAGGACTCCTAGAAAAACAAACCCCGCCGATTGGAGGGTGGTGCCGGGCTGGAGGGACCACAGGGCGGAAAGGGGGAGGAAGAGCAGGAAAAGGAGGAAAACCCGGCCCAAACCTTGGAGTGATTCCCCGGGGATGTTGCGGAAAAGGAGGAGAAAAAGCCCTCCGCCCAAAGCGACGGCATAGGACTGTGGGTTGCTGAGGGGCGGAAAGAAAAGAAGATAGAGGGTAATCAGGAAAAAGGATGTTTCCCAAAGCCGGCCGGAGGAAACCGGGGCGGTAAGGAGTTGCTTGAACATGGGTTTATTCTAACAGGCCCCGCTTCCCTATTTGGTTCTAAACTCTTGGGACAACTTTTTCCGCCATGGCCCCCAAGCCAGTCCCGCGACCGAAAGCACCCAGGCGCACAATCCGATCAGCAGGGGCTTCCACCAAACGGGTTCGTACCGGAAAGCCACTTCGTGGGTTCCACCCGGCAACCAGACTGCCCGGAAGCAGTGGTTGGCCGTGGCAAGGGCCGTAGGAGCCCCGTCCACCCAGGCCTTCCATCCGGGGTACATGACCTCGGAAAAAACCGCCCAACCCGGGCGGTTGGGGTCCACTTTGAAAACTTCCCCATCAGGGTCATCCCGCACCCAGTCATATTGCAGGGAGGGTTCGGGGCCCTTCTCCTTCGGGGGGGTGGACGCCCCCTCCGACAAATAGGACGACCGGTAGGGTGAAAAGGCGGGGTCCCGCATGGCCTGCAGTTCGGAACCATCCGCCGCCACAAGGACTTTTTCTGGTGAATAAACGAACGGCGTCTTTTCCGAATTCAGTCCGTAAGCGACGCCGTCGCGGCGTTCGACGGCAAAACCCGGGATCTTCCATTTGCCAGCGGCCGTGGCGTAGCAATGGATGGCCATCAAGCGCAGGAAAGTCGGGGGTGGAAGGCTGTAGAGGTCCGTGGTCCGGTCCAACGACAGGGGGTTATACCCGAAGGCGATCCGGGTTCGGGTCGTCAGGACCGAATCGGCGGGAAGCTCCAATCCCAGGACCTTATCCCCGTTTTCCACCGGATAGGGAAGTCCATCCCCGATAAGGGCCCGCCCCCCGCGGGCATCCTCCGCCAGCACCCGAAGCTCCTTGGAGCGGCCCGCGTAATCGAAGCTGGAGGGCGGGCCAAAGCGCGACGAGGAACTGAACCAGGCCGTTGGAAGAAGCGCCAGGAGCAGGGACAAAAGGAAGGCTTTCGGAGCCTCTTTGCGGTATTTCTTGCCGTAGAGCCAAAGCCAAAGCGATCCGCATCCCAGGACAACCGCGGGGCATTGGAATAAAAAGTCCCTTCCCTTCCAAAAGCCCAAGGCCAGGACGAAAAAGGCGTAAGGGACGGCCCCTTTCCAAAACCATTTCTTGAGTTCCTTGTCCCTTCCTTCCCTGAAAGCCTCGAAACCCCAGGCGGCCAGGAGCGACCCGGCGAGGACGTAAAGGAAAAGGTAACGGAACGGTGAGCGCATCCATTCGAACCCCGGAGCCAGGAAGACCAACAGGTGGTGCAGGGGAAAGTATTTTCCAAGGGCGGTCAAGACCGCCAGGGATCCCGTGGCCGCCCAAAACCCGGACATCCCCTTCCTCCTCGCCACCCCCAAGGCGAAAAAGAAAAGGGCCCAGGGGCCGAGGTACCCGGCGTTGGCCAGGTAATCGGCGAAGGGCTTGGCCTCTCCCGTGGCGGGATCGTAGGGCCTGACCGGGAACAAAAAGGCCGTGAGCGCCCGGGGGTCGAGGGACAGGTCGGCCTGGAAGCTTTCATAATGCGGGGTGGCATGAAAACGGTCCGAGAGGCCCAGGAATTCCCTGGCCGGTATCCATAAAAGAAGGAGGGGCAAGGCCCCCCAGAGGAAAAAGAAGGGCGCCTTGAGGAGCCGCTGGTCCTTTTGCCCCCCCTTCCGCCATTCCCTTCTCGCCAGCAGGCGGTAGGCCAGATAGAGTCCGCCCCCGTAGAGGGCCCCCAGGGTCATTTGGAAATTGCCCGACAGGAAAACCAGGGCGAAAGCCAGTCCCGTGGCAAAGGCCCAAAAGGGCTCCAGCCGTTCCGAGAATTTTTCGAGGGCCGCTCCCCACCAGGGCATCCAGGCGAAGGCCGCCAGAAGGGGGGGGTGGATGATTTCCCACCAAAAAAAACCGGAAAAAACCAGGAGCAACCCGGCCAGGAGGGCCGATTCGCGGGAAAGCCCCAGATTCCGGGCCCAAAAAAAGGTTCCCCATGCCGCCAGGATGAAATGCAGGAAATAAAAAAGGCTGAAACCGTAAGGCACGGGTAATGGAAGGAGGAGGTAAGTGAAGGGATAGGCCGACATGGTGTTGGGATCGGCGAAAAAAGGCTGTCCACCGAGGACGTAGGGGCACCATAGGGGCAGATGGCCCTGGGCCAGGCAGGACTTCAGGTAAATCCGGGCGGGGACATAGTAGGCCAGAAGGTCCCCGTCGAAATAAGCCCGGCCCGCCAGGAGGCAGGGCGCGAAGACCGCCAAACCGGCCAGCGGGAAAAAGACGAGGGGATGAAAAAAGTCAAAACCGTTTTTTTTCATGCCGGCCTTCTTTTATAGGTCTTCGGCGGAACAAGGCCCGGGGAAGCGGCCAACAGAGGCCGGTAGAGTGCGGGTCTCACTTTTCGATTTTCATGGTTGGAAAATCGGTTGATTCGGCCGTCCGGCGTCATTTACCTTTTTTATCGGCCAAGGGGATGAGCACGGCGGCTTGGAGCGCCAGGAGATAGCTGTTCTTGCCGAAACCCGAAACCTGCCCCACGGCCACGGGGGACACGTGGGAGGCCTGGCGGAACCCTTCCCTGGCGTAGATGTTGGAAAGATGCACCTCGATGGTGGGCACCTGGATCGACGAGATGGCGTCCCGGATGGCAACCGAGGTGTGGGTATAGGCCGCCGGGTTGATGATGATCACTTCGGCCCAGTGCCGGGCGTTCTGGAGGGTCTCGACCAGCTCACCCTCGTGGTTGGACTGCACGATGCGCAGTTCCACGTCGAATTTCGCGGCCTGTTCCTTGAGTTCCTTGTTGATTTCCTCCAGGGTGACCGAACCATAGACATTCGGTTCCCGCTCGCCCAACAGGTTCAGGTTGGGCCCGTGGAGAACCAGTACTTTGCGCATGTTGTTCCGCCGTCTGATCTCGAATTTGTCCCATGCTAGCGACAAAAAGCCGCCCCGGACAGGGAAAATGCGCCTTCGCTCCGGGGAAAGGGCTACTGCGCTTCCACCGGTTGGGGGGCGCCCGAAGGAGCCGGTTGGGCCGCCGGTGCGGCCGGCACCGCGGCTGCGGGCTGGGGCGGGGCGGCTTGCGGCTGGGCGGAGGGTTGCGCGGGTTGGGACGCAGGAGCGGGGTTCGCCGCCGGTGCGGGCGCGGCGTTGGAAGCGGGGGCGGCCGGTAGGGGCGCCATCGCCGGTTGGCCGTATTGGTTCATCCATTGCTTCAAGCCCGCGTCGTTCGGGTTGTACTTCAAGGCCAGCCGGTAGGCTTGGATCGCCTGATCCTTGCCGCCCAGGCGCAGGTAGCAATCCCCCGCCAGGTGGTAGGCCTTGGCGTTGCGGCTGTCGGACTCGATGGCTTTCAGGAACCGGTCCAGGGCTTCCTTGAAATTGTTGTTCTTGAACTGGATCATCCCCTCGTCAATGAGGTCCGTGGCCGTCGCGTCCATGACGCCCGAAACCACCAGCTCCACGCGCCGGTTCTTGGAGCGCCCCTCGGGGGTGGCGTTGGAGGCGATGGGTTTGGTCTCGCCGTAGCCCACCACGCTGAGCTTGGTGGCATCCATCCCGTTCTTCACCAGGTAGTCCATGACCGACTGGGCGCGGGCGAGGGAAAGGGCCTGGTTGTCCTTGAACTTGGCCCCCGGGGCGAGCTTTTGGTCGTCCGTGTGGCCGGCGATGATGATCACGCTGTCCGGGTAGCGCTTGCGGATGGCCATGGCCGCCCTTTGCACGGTGTCATAGCCCCGCTGCAGCAGTTCGGCCTTCCCCGAGTTGAACAACAGGTCGCCCGAAACCTGGAAGGTGTACTGGTAGGGGACGCGCTTGGGCACCCATTTGGCGTAGGTCTGGGCGGGGCGGGCCGAACCCGTCATGTCGTTGTCGTCGGTCACGTCCAGCGTGAAGTTGTAATTGCCCTGGGGCACCAGTTCCCCGGCCTGGTTGCGGCCGTCCCAAAGGTAGTGGGAAGGCGGGTTGCCTTTGCCGGAGAGGGATTTCACCAGCATGCCGTTGGAATCCAGGATGTTGATCTTATAGCTGTCGATGGGCTCCTCGCTGTGGGTGGAGAAATTGACCCCCACGGTCTGCTGGCCCAGGATGAAGGCGGGGGAAGCCACCGCGTAGGCGTCCGGCTTGACCAGCGCGCCGCCGATGATGACGCTCAGGGAAATACGGTGCGTGTCGCCCAGGATGCCGTAAGGCACATAGGCATAATCCAATTGGGCGTCGAAATCGTCGAACCGGTGGCCGATACCCGCCCCGGCGGTCAAGCCCGTCAGGTCCGCCACCGTGGTATAGCCCACCCGCAGGAAAACATCGTTGCGGCCGAAGGTCATGCGGTACTCGTCCCCGATGCCCACCTTGAAACCCGTGTCGTTTTGGATGTCCATGTCGGCGGCGATGATGTCCTGGTCCTTCTTCATCAGGGTGTTGCGCAGCCAGTAGGAACCGCCCAGCTTGCCCATGACGGGCTGGCTGAAATTCTGGATCTGGGTTCCCACGTTTTGCAGCGACGCCCCCAGGTAGAAGGTCTTGCGGGTGAGCTCGTACATGAGGCCCAGGTTGAAGTTGGCCCCCGAATTGCCGATGTTGACCATGTTCTGGCCCACCACGGTCGCGCTCACCCCCGCCATGAAGTGCTTGAAGAAGCTGCCGGGAATCCAGTTGCCCAGGCGCTGGGCGTAAGCCACCGTGCCGGTGAAGCTGTTGGCGTTGATGTTGGGGCCCACCCCACCGTAGGAACCATCCGGGTTTTCCAGGGCGCCGGGAAAGGAACCGCTGTCCAGGTAGCCGAAACTGCCGCCGAAGGCCCCCGCTTGGTCGATGTTCTGGCTGAAGGAAAAGAACTCGTGGGTCACGCCCAAAAGCCATTGGCCCTGGGTGAGGGAAAACTGGGTCCCCTTGGCCAGTTCCAGTCCCGCCGGGTTCCAGAAAACCGCGGTGGAGTCGTCCGAAACCCCGGTAAAGCTGTTGCCCATGGCCGAGGCGCGGGCCCCCATGCCGATCTTTTGGAAATTGGTGCTGGTACTGCCGGCGCCCGAAACCTGTTGGGCGGCGGCGGGAAGGCTGCCAAAAAGAAATAGGGTGGAAGCCAAGAGCAAAAGAACGGCCGGGAGTACAAGGCGGGTTGTAGATGGTTTGGAATTCGACATAACTTTCCTCGTCAAAGGGCTCTATTCCTAAACGGCCATTTCATATTCCGGCACCCAGAGGGCAACATCATAATTTCTTTGGTCCTAAACCGCCACGGCCTTGAAGGGGCCTTAATCCTTTAAAACCAGGACTTTACCGTTCAATAGCGTGGTATTCCCATTCTGGATCACATAATAGTAAATACCCGGTGAGACTGGAGAGCCGCTGGAATTGGTGCCATACCAATAGATATAGCCCGTCGGCTCAGGAGCCAGGGTATTCACCAGCTCACCTGAGAGGGTATAAATCGTCATCTTGGCGCCCAAAGGCACCTGGTAGGCCTGCAAGGCCGGCTTATTCTGGGGCCCGACCGCTACGGCGTATTTAGTGCTGAAGGGGTTGGGCCAGACAGTGAGCCCCACGGGCGTGGGGGTGAAGGTGGCGGTCGGGGGTGACGTGGGGGTGATGGTGGGGCTGGCTGTGGGCGTAGCGGTGTCCGTGAGAGTCGCTGTACTAGTTGGAGAGAACGTCGTCGTGGGCGTGGGAGTAAGCGTTGGCGTTGCCGAAGGCGGAAGGGTTCCGGTGGAAGTGGGCGTGGCACTGGGGGTTGTGGTCGGCGTATCGGTCGGTGTGGGAGTGGGGCCGCAGCTGGTCATATTGAGGGTCACCGTATTGGAAGTAACCGCCGAAGCCATGTTGCTGGCGATCATGCTGAACTGGTTGGCGATGGGGCCGGGGCAGGCCGCCTGTCCCCACCAAGTGACGGGCAGGGCCTGGGAAAACAGCGTGCTGGGAAAGCTCCAGCTCAGGTTGGGGGCGGAGGTGGCGGTGACGCTGTTGGAACCCAGGTAGGTGATGCCGGATGGGACCGCGTCGCTGATCGTCGAATTGATCACCGGCCCGGGTCCAAAAACTTTCAGGTTGGCGAAATCGTCGCCGGGGGAATAGGCCGTTCCATCGGACTGCCAGCCCTGCTGCCAGGTCTGACCGCACGGAAAAGGGGAAGGATCCGTATAAGTGAAAGTCCAGCTCGCCGGCTCGGCCGTCCCCGTTTGCCAGATCTTGCCCTGGATCGTCAGGGACCCGGCCGAATAGGTGATCTGCCCCTTCAGCGTATACCAGGTGTTTCTATTGATCGTGAGGCCGAGCGAGGCGTTGTTCAAAGTCTCGGGATCAGTAACGGTACTACCGTTGTTTTTTTGCAGGAAGAAATTTCCGGGACCAGGGTCCAAGGAAATCCCAAGCATATAGGCCTGGGTCACGCCGCCACTGAAGTTGTAGGCCAAGACCATGGTGGCATCCGCACCACCCGGCGGTCCCACTAAAGGAATGAGCACATCCCCTTCGACGATGACTCCCCCGCAAATATCGAAGGCCGGCGAATTCCGCAGCAGCAAGGGAAAGTTGCTGGAACTGCCCGGGTTCGTGACGAGGCAATTGTTATTGGCATTGGTGGGATCGGGTCCGACCTGGAAGGTCCCCGTACCCACCTGCGTGTAGGCGGTACCGTCGTAGCCCTGGATTGAATTTCCAGAGGTTCCAGTGGGATCGTTCAAGTAGGAGTCGTAGTAATCGAGGTTTTGTCCCGAGGCGGTCCAAGCCAGGCTGTAGGTCACGGTGGACCCGGCCCCAAGGCTGGCTGCGCTTTCGCTCTTGGTGAGGGTGACGGCCGGCGAACCGACCACCACGCTGACCGTGTTGGAACTGGCGGCGGCGACTTCGTTCGTTTGTCCCCAGGCCGTATTGGTGATGGTCGTCCCGTTGGCTGTTCCCGAATTGACCTGGGCCAGGAACCAGACCGTTCCTGACTGCTGGGTCGAAGCGTTCCCCAAGTTCCAAGTGACACTCCCCCCGGAGACGCCCCCAGCCGCATTGGCGGTCACGAAGGTCGTGTTGGCCGGGATATTGTCGGTGATGATGAAATTGTTCGTGTTGACGAAGGAATAGTCGATGCTGAAAAGGACCAGGCCCTGTGGGGAGGCCGTATTGCCCTCGGCCCTCTTGCTGATGGTAAAGGCGGCCGGCGGCAGGGGGATGGTCACAACGGTGGAGATGTTGGGATAGGAATTGCCGTCACAGCCGATGTAATAGTCGTGTTCCTGGGCGATCAAGTTATAAGGGCCCGGCGAAAGGGTGCTGGGGATCGTCACCACCCAAACCTGGGTCACGGGACAGGCCGGCGTTCCCGCCCAGCCGATGCCGGCCCAGCCTCCCCCTCCGTCATTTGTTTCATTGACGCTCGAAGTCACCGGGCTGACCCCGGTGGGGGTTGTGTTTTTGTCCACCAAGAGGATTTGGTTGGCCACCGGACAGGCTTGGAGGGTTGTCTGGGAAGGATTCAGCCCCAAATAAAAATTGGGTGTGATATAGGTGCCGGTTTCGCAGTAAACAACCGTGACGCCAATGGAGGCGCCGGGAGAAGGATTGGCGTTGGAAACGGTGATGCTAGTAAAGGAAACGGATTGGGCCAAACCCATGGTGGGAAGGACGAAGAAAGCGGTCCAAATCCAAAAGCCGGCCGAAATATTTTTTAACTTGTTCTTAATGAACATCCGGCACCGTTTGAAACGTTTTTTGGCGACTCGCCGATAGTTACACCTTAAAAATATCGCATTTTGGGCCGAATTTCACTTCAAACTTGGGCGGAAAGGTCTTTTCATTGAAATTTGAGAGAGCGCTTTCATAGGCAAGCGAACCATTCGAACTATTATTGTTAATGAAGAACGATGATTTTCTTGTTCTTGGCGCTGTAGGGTTCGATGAGGTAGAGGATGTAGACCCCGCTGGCGCAGGGGTCGCCGTACTTGTTCTTCCCGTCCCAGAAATAGGTCTGGC
>JAJPJW010000184.1 GCA_021324075.1 Pseudomonadota bacterium
GGGTTCTGGTTCAGTTCTTCTTCGGAGGCCGTGACCGGCTTTCCGGTCAGGATCTTGAGCGAGGCCTTGTGGCCGCAGACGCATTGGGGGATGTCGGGGGGGCAGAGGCAGTCGGTGGCTTCGGTCTTGAAGTACTGCTTGACCATGCGGTCTTCCAGCGAATGGAAGGTGATGACGGCGATGCGTCCGCCGGGCTTGAGGAACTGGACCGCGGTCTTCATTCCCTTTTCCAGCACTTCCAACTCGCGGTTGACCTCGATGCGGATGGCCTGGAAAAGGCGCGTGGCGGGATGCCGGGAATGCTCGCCCTTCTTGGCCCGGGGCCTGCCGCAGACACGCAGGGCGATGGCCGCCAGCTCGGCGGTGGTCTCAATGTGTTTTTGTTCGCGGGCCTTGACGATGGCGCGGGCTAGGGCGCGGGCCTTTGGCTCCTCGCCGTATTCAAAGATGACTTTGGTGAGCTTGTCTTCGGCATAGGTGTTGACCACCCAGGCGGCCGTGTGGCCCGCGTGGGCGTCCATGCGCATGTCCAGGGGGCCGTCCTGGCTGAAGGAAAAACCGCGTTCGGCCCTGTCCAATTGAAGTGAGGATACGCCAATATCCATCAACACGCTGTCCACCTCGCTGATCGAGAGATCTCTCAGCACCCACAGGACATCGGCGAAGTTAGCCTTGAACAGGGAGACCCGAGGGTCTGTCCTGAGTGCTCGGCCAGCGTGTTGAAGGGCATCGACATCCTGGTCCAACCCGACCAGGCGGCCTTTGGGCAGGTGCTTTAAGAGCTCCTGCGAGTGGCCGCCCATCCCGACCGTCATATCCAGCACCACCCCGTCGGGAGGGGGTGACAGCCATTCCACTGTTTCCTTTAAAAGGACCGGTAAATGGACTTGTTCAGCTTTCAAAACGGGCGACGGCTTCTTCCTCATCCAACACCACGTCGAAGCTGGCATAAGCGCCCACCAGCTTGAAGAGGTTGGCCACGTAAGGAATCAGGCCTGCCAATTTAATTTCCCCGCCCAGGGCTTTGAATCGCTGGTTTCTTTCGGCCAGCATGGAAATGGCGTTGAGTGAAACGTGCTTCACTTGGCGAAGGTTCAAAACGATCTTGCTCTTGTTCTCCAAAACCAGGCCCGTCATTTTGCTCAAAAGCGCGTCCATGTCGGAGACGGCGACGTCCCCCGACAGCCGCAGGACGGTGATGGTTTCGTTGGTTGCGTAGACTGCCACTTTCCCCTCCGGGGTGTTCTTGGTTTTAAGTTCTTGGTTCGTAGTTTCCTGAAAACTGCGAACCGTCGGCTGCCAACTGTCGACTGCCATCAAGCGATCGCGGGCATGCGCCCGGTCTTCTCCATCATTTCGTGGACATCCTGGTAGACGTCGAACAGGGCGTCCACGCCCATGGCCCTGAACAGGTACATGAGGCGGCTGTTGAGCCCCACAATGCGGAGATCCCCCCTCCTGAAGCGCACGCGGGTCCAGTGGTTGACCAGGGCCCCCAACCCCTTGGCGTTCATGAAAGAAACGTCGGTCAAATCCAGCACCACGTGCAGGTATCCTTTTTTCATCAGTGTTTCAATGGCATTGCCCAGCTTGCCCAGGTCCTCTTCGCTCATGTCCCCGTTCACGTGGACCAGCGAGAACCGCTCTTTGATCTCGATCCCGATTTCCATTCACCAACCTCCGAGGCAACTTGGGGCCGGGCCGGGTGCCTTGCAGGGTCGCCCGCCGGTCCTGGTTACAACGTCAGCGATTGAATGCCCTTGTCAGAGAGCTTTTGTCCCAACAACTCGAGCGATTGCGTCGTCTGCGCGTGGTAGTTCTCGTATTTCTCTTTGTCCCAAATCTCGATGCGGTGCAACATCCCCACCACCACCACGGCCTTCCCGATGCCCGCTTCCTTGCGCAGCACGGGGGAAATCACGATGCGTCCTTGCTGGTCCATCTCCACCTCGTCGGTGGCCTTCAAGATCGTCCTTTGGAACTGTCGGACTTCGGCGTTCAAGGTGTCCAGGGAGGAGAGCTTCTCCTCGATCTTTTTCCAGGCATCCATGGGGTAGAGGAAAAGGCATTGGTCGAAACCCAGGGTTAAAACCAAAGGGGTTTCGTGGCTTTCGCGGATTTGTTCGCGGAACCGCGCCGGGATGCTCGTGCGCCCTTTCTCATCCACTGAGTTGTGAAAGATCCCTCGGAACACGAGGCCTCCAAAGCCTTTAAAAATAAGGGGATTTCAAGTTTTCCCCACTTTTCCCCACTAGTTGCCACTTCCCGCCATTATTGGGCCACTTTGGGGGGGCGTCAAGCTGATTTTGCTTAAAAATAGGGGATTTTACATAGGGGCCGGAACGTCAAGACGGTGTAAGATGTGGCCGGTTTTAGGGAATTTTTAGGAAAAGGAGACGGGTTTTGAGGGTTTCAAGGAGCTTAAAAAACCTCAAAAAAGGCCTATTTTTAACGGTTTTGGGGCTTACCGGCTGCAGCCACCCATTGGCGGTCAATACCCACCCCCTGGCCCAACCCCTCCCCACCGAAATGGTTTATAAGGGCTCGGTCTATGAGGTTCAGAGCGCCATCAACGATCTTTTCAAGAACCATCCGCAGGACATTTTTCAAAATCCATCCAGCGTCCCACCGACCTTCACCTTGTATTGGAAGGGCCGCAAGCATCCGGACGAGATCAAGATTTTCAAAAATCCCGTGAACGAGAACGATGTGTATGTGAGCTGTAATGGAAATGCGATTTGCAAAACGAAAGTTTATACGGATTGGCTGGGAAGGCCGGTGGATTTTGCCGCGGATTTCCAGCTGCACATCATTCCCCAGGGCGAGGAAACTTTGTTGAGGGTGACTGCGATCGATCCACAAGTGGTAGGAAAAAATTCATCAATGAATGTTCGGCTGACAACCATTGAAGAAAATCAGATCTTGAAGGCCATCAACACGCTACTCGGTGGGCCAGCTTCAAAGTGAGTCAGTTTGTAAGGACCTGTCGAACCGCTGTATTCCAACCCTTCCACAAATCATTTCTAACACCTTTTTTCATTTTGGGTCTAAAGACCTCATCCACTTTTCTAATTCTCTGAATCTCAGTGCTGTTCTTCCAATAGCCCACCTGTAACCCAGCCAGGAAAGCCGCGCCCATGGCCGTAGTTTCCACCACTTTAGGCCGGTTGATTTTGACGTCGAGGATGTCGGCTTGGAATTGCATGAGTAGGTTGTTCTTGCAGGCGCCGCCGTCCACCCGAAGTTCCTTCAACTTCAAATGGGAATCTTTCAGCATGGCATCCACCAAATCGCGGCTTTGGTAAGCCAGGGATTCCAGGGTGGCCCTGACCACATGCTCCCTCTTTGTCCCCCGCGTAATGCCGACAAGTGCGCCACGGGCATGGGAATCCCAATAGGGCGCGCCTAAACCGACAAAGGCGGGAACCAAATAAACCCCACCCGTGTCCGGAACTTTTTTAGCCATTGCTTCCGATTCCGGCGAAGTCTTGATGAGTTGAAGACCGTCCCGGATCCATTGGATCGCCGCTCCACCGATAAAGACCGCCCCTTCCAGGGCATAGACCGGTTGGCCCTTGCCGTCACAGGCCAGGGTCGTCAAAAGTTTATTCTTCGAGAGGATATGTTTCTTCCCCAGGTTCAAGAGCAGGAAACAGCCGGTGCCATAGGTGTTTTTGAGGGTTCCAGGTTCGTGGCAACCTTGGCCAAAGAGCGCCGCCTGTTGGTCTCCCGCGATGCCGGTGATGGGAATGCCCGCTCCAAGGTAACTCCGGGCGGAGGTGACGCCAAACTGGCTGGCCGAGGCTTGGACATTGGGCAATAAGGAGGGCGGAACATGGAGGATATCCAGTAATTGGCGGTCCCATTGTTTGGTCCGGATATTAAAAAGGAGTGTCCGGGAGGCATTGGAATAATCGGTGGCGTGGGACCGGCCGTCGGTAAGCTTCCACAAAAGCCAGGTATCGATCGTCCCGAAGGTCAAATTGCCTTTGGCCGCCTTTTTGGCGGCCCCAGGTACGTTTTGAAGCAGCCATTCCACCTTGGTACCCGAGAAATAAGCGTCAATGACCAGGCCTGTCTTGTTCAAGAACAGCTTTTCCCGGCCCTGGGCCTTCAATTGGTCGCAACGGTGGGCTGTTCGGCGGCATTGCCAAACGATGGCCCGGTGGATGGGTTTTCCGGTCTTGCGGTCCCAAATGACCGTCGTTTCCCGCTGGTTGGTGATGCCAATGGCCCTTATTTGGGAGGGTTTTACTCCAGCTGATTTGAGGGCCTTTTTCCCTGTTTCCTCAACCGTCTGCCAGATTTCGTTTGCGTCATGTTCCACCCAGCCTGGTTTGGGGAAATACTGGGTGAATTCCCGGTAGGCGCTCCCGATCACCTTACCCGAGTGGTCGAAGAGATAGGTTCGGGTTCCAGTGGTTCCTTGGTCAATTGCTAGGATTAGTTTGGACATTTCACCCCCTTTTCATAGATAAAAAAGAAATTCAGATTCCCAAACAGGAATCACTTTTTTATTTCCAATTTAAACAGCTCATAAAAGGGCGCATGGGGTGGAGGGGTAAATTTTGCCGCGGCCAACTTCGGAGCCAGGCAGTCTTCAACCTTGCCGTGTTTTTCGGCATAAATATGGGAAGCTGTTCCATCTTTTTGGATTTCCAGCACGATGGTCACCCAACCCAAAGGTTGGTTTTTATTCAGACAATCCGAACCCAATATTTGGCTTGGATCGCCGAGGAACATCTCTCCGTCATACTTGTCTCCTTCGGGACTTTTGGATTCCAATTTGGCCTTATTCAAAACATCAGGTGGAATTGAATAATCCACTGGCGCCTCTTCCTTGACCACGTCAGTGATGAACAAATAGGAACCAACCAACTCTTTGAATGCCGGAAGATTTTCCTCATATTCCTTTTGGTTCTTGGCGGTGAGGACGATAAAAACCACTATCTTGGATTCGTCAATATAAGCGCAAGCCTCATAGTTTCCATCCTTGTCGCCCAAGAAATACTTCACGACCGCTTTTTTCCCCTTATCTTTAGTAAGGAGCGACGGCCCATCTAATATCTTCTTCGTTTGACGGTTTTCCCGATAGTTCGCCACATCGTCATCGATCATCTTTTGGAGGGTTTCTTGTCCTTTTTCCTCTTTGGAACCGGTGTTGGTGTACATCACAACAGAACCCTTTGCCCAGGAGGATCCCTTGGGATAGAAAACCGCGTAAAGCCCTTGGCTAATTCCGCTTTGATTATCCAAAACCCAACCTTTGGGGGCGATCAAACTGTAGGCATGGTTTGTCCCGTAAATGATCCCGGCGTTCATGTCGTCCGATGAGCTTTTGTAGGAGGAAGTGGCGGAAGGTTGGGCCGAAGAATAGGTCGGCGGTGGAGCTACCAAGAGAAGAAGGGAAAAAATTATAAAATTTCGCCTGAACATTAAACCCTCCTCAAATTGTTTACAAATATTCTTTACCCAAGGCATATCCCCATCATGGGTAAAACCGAACTGCATACTTTCTTATTTTTCAAACCTAAAAAGATTAAACCCCAATCCCATCTTGCTCAATCGGAACTGGAGGGCCGTCCAGAGGCAGCCCAACCCGTATTTGCTGCTTCGGGCGAAATTGATCGAGGAAGCCTCGGCGAAATACTTGGCAGGGCAGGTGACCTCAGCGATGCGGAAACCCAGGTAATGGATCTGCGAGAGCATCTGATTGTCGAAGATGAAGTCGTCGGAGTTCTTTTCCATGGGGATCGCTTCCAAAACCTTACGGGTAAAAGCCCTGTAGCCTGTGTGGTATTCGGAAAGCTTGGCGCCCATGAGGACGTTCTGGGTGAAGGTTA
>JAJPJW010000060.1 GCA_021324075.1 Pseudomonadota bacterium
CCAGAAAGCTTGTCATGGTCGCCGCACGGCGGCTTTCATCCCTGTTTTCAAGACGCCCCCTTTCCCGGAATAACGAAGCGCTATCAGAAGGATAAGCCCGACGGTGATGCAGGAGTCGGCGATATTGAAGATGTAGGGGAACCAATGGTGTTGGTAAAACCGAACGTCGATGAAATCCACCACGTTTCGGCGGAATATCCTGTCGATGAAATTGCCCATGGCCCCGCCCCAAATCAATCCCAGAGCGAACCGCTCGGGTTTCTTTTCCGACGGGATAAACCGCTGGTAGGCGTACACGATGAGTGCGGCGCCAAGGGTGATGGCGGTGAAAAAGGGGATGCGGACCGCGGCTTTCGTGCCGGCCATAAACCCAAAGGCGGCCCCGGGATTTTGGACAAAAGTGATGTCAAGAAAGTTCCGGATGACGGCGATGGAATCGCCCAACCGGCAATAACGGGAGATAAGATGTTTCGAAACCTGGTCGGTCAGGACGACGCAAAGTGAAACGAGCCGGATGATCATCAGGCGGCCCCTGGGTGATTTTTCAAAATGAATCCTGATGGCGGTCCGGCCGGCAATATTCGCTCATGGTTTTGTCCTTCAAGGATCAGGGGTTTTTCCCTATGAAAAATTGGAGGCCCGTGCCGAGATAAACCAATTGGCCCGGGTTGTTGCCGCCCTGGCCGTCCACCACCGATAACCCGTAGCCGCCCTCGATGATGAACCGCTCGTTGTCCGAAATTCGTCCGCTGGCGCCGATGGCCCCCAAAACCATGGCGTCGTCGGGAGGCGCCGAGTCGCCCGACCCGAAGAACCCGCCCGGGAAGCCGTGCGCGCCGGCGAACCGCAGCGAGGTGTAGTAATTCCAGGGCTTTTCTGCGCCAACGGTGCCCAAAGTGATGCCCAGCTCGGCGTTGAGGCTCCTGCCGTTCGAATCGTCCGCAGTCCCGATTCCCGCCTCGAGCCTCCAATGGGGGTCCAATCCGTACCGCCCGGCGAGCTTCAAGGTGAGGGACCCCTTGTCCGAATACCGCAGGCCCATGACGTCCAACCCCAAATCGAACCGGTCGCCCAGCCCCTGGCGCCAGCGGCCGAACCAGGCATCCCCGCCGTCATGCCCGCTTGGAAACAGCGAAAAACCGGTGCCCACGGCCAGGCCCGCTTCCGATTGGCCCGCCGGAACGGTTTCCGGGCCCCCGAAAGTGGCCAAAGGCGGGGGGGCGGACATGGTGACGCATCCTCCCAAGGTGAATGCGGCGGCGATGAGTGCCGCCAGCACCAGGATAAAACTCCCGTTTTTCATGGCCCTACCTCCTTTTGCTGGACATACCTAAACCTACTAGGTATAATACTCAATGTCAATAGGTATAGGCTGACGAGGCCCCATTCTCGCGCAAGGCGGCAGTCCCATGAAAAAGGAAGCGGCGAAGAAGGCGAGCCAGAATTTCCTGAACGGCGTACCCATCCTTCTGGTGTTGAAGCTGTTGTCCGAGAAGGAGATGTACGGCTACGAGATCGTGCGGGCGATCCATGAAAAAACGGGGCGTTCGCTTTCCTTCCCCGAAGGCAGCATCTATCCCACCCTGCACGTGCTGGAGGAGGACGGGCACGTGAAAAGCCGCGAGAAGGCGCACAACGGTCGGACCCGCCTTTATTACGCCATCACGCCCTCGGGCACGAAAAAGCTCGAACAATTGACGGGGGAATGGCGGAAGGTTTTCCAGGGCGTCCACCTGGCCCTCGACGCGGGGAAAGCGGGCCTTTCATGACCGGCCGCGAATGGAAAAGGCTGGGGGTCATCCTGGCGGCCCGGGGCATGTCGGCGGGGCGGGTAGGCCGCGTGCTGGGCGAACTGGACGACCACGCCCGGGACATCCGGGAGGAACTGGAAGCAAGGGGCCTGGGCCCCGCTGAAGCGGGGGTTATGGCCCTGAGGAGGATGGGGGATACCGAGACCCTGGCCGATAATATTTTCCGCGGTTACGCCAGGCGCACCCTTTGGGGCCGACACCCGGTCTTCCTATCCATCGTTCTTCCCTTCCTCTCGGTGGCCCTCGTGACAGTGGCGGCCGTCATGGTGGGAAACCTCTTTTTCGGCCCACTGCTAAAGGCCCTGGAGGTTCTCGGGTTGGGTACCGGCTTTCCCGTCGTCAGGGCCCTTTGCATGGGATTGTTCACCCTGGGCCGTTACGTTTCCACGGCCATTGCCGCCTGGTTCCTCTTGCGGGCCGCGAAAAAGCGCGTCCTTGAAATGAAGTGGGCCTTCCTGACCGCGGGCGTGACGGCCCTCCTCGGCTTCCTGCTCTTCCCCTACCTGCGGGTTTTCCCGCCGGAAGTTGCGGGAAAAATAGTGTCGGGTTCCTTCGCAGTAGGCCTGGGCCTAAGCGCAGCCTTTTTTCAGTCCGCCGACCATTGGACGCGTTTCCTTATTCCCCTGGTCCTGTTCGCGGCCTTTTATTCCGGAAACCTCAAGGCTAGTTGGCGAAAGCGCGCCGGATAACACGCGCTATCTCTTCGAGTATCCGGAAATTGGGAGTCGGGTCGCTCGATAATCTTCCCTTGTCCAAGATGGGTCCCCAGATTGGACAATGAATTTAGCCGTCAGTCTACGGACCAAGCATTTTTCGACCCCAGAAGAAGCACCTTGTGTCTTTTCGGGTTTTTCATTTTTTTATACTTCGTAATTTTTAGAGCCGTTTTATTCTTTTCGTTTTTCTTCAATTTATTAATCTCTTTTTTTCTCCACCGCTCAAATTCATTCCTCAGTTCCATCAACTTCAAATACGGATTTTTAAGGTTCATTTCCTTAATCCGGCGGGAAGCGCTTGCCGAGCCAAAACCTTTCGAAGCAAGAAAAGGTCCCCAAAAATTTGTAACCGGAATGCCTTCCAACAAACAATAAATTTGATCCAACACCCACCATTTAGCTTCAATCTGGGGAATAGTTCCGTACATCCTTCCTCTATCTTTTACTCCTTTGTTAAAGTCGTCGATATATAACCTAATTTGTTCAAGTTTGCTTTGCTTCAAATCTTCCTCCTGTATTGGACGGTACCGATTTCATTTTCCCCTTTGTCCAATCCGGGTCCCCGCCGTGGACAACCTTTTCGGAAAACATTAATGATTCCAGTGGTGAAAGTACCCAACAAAATCAGGTCCCAAAACGAGAGCGCCGATGAAGAAACCAACAAGCCAAGGGAATAAGAAAACGGCCGCGCCTTTGAATTTGTATTTTTTAAAAGCGATGACCAAACCCAGGATCAAAATCAAGAACGATAAAATGATCGCGGATTTGGAACCAAGGGTATTAAAAAGGAGGTAACCAATCCAAGTAAGGTTACCGGTAACAAAGCCAACCGCACCTCCCAAGATCAAAACTTTCAAATACATTTCGAAATACCCCCCTAGCCATTTTTCCTTTTGTCCACGATGGGTCCCCAGAGTGGACAATCTTACGGATTACTAACACCACCTTTCGAACGGAGGATTCTTTCTATTTCCCCTTTTTCGCCGATACTCCTTATGAATTGGGAGGGTGGCATTGGAAAAAAATCAGGAGCATGCAAAAGAAAAATAAAAGTTTCCCCGGAAAGCTTTTTAGAATCTCTAAGCGACCTTATCCACATGGGCCAATCGGGAAGAATCAGGGTTTTCGGGAGCTTCTTGCTGTCCCCCTTTAGAGTTTTTTCCTTATCAACGATAACGTGATATCGAATTGTTTTACCTGAGTGTGGTGATGTCTTGGCCTTTCGTCGACTATTTCGTGGCCTGAAGCATCGACCATGTCCACCTTCACCACTTTCCCAACAATGATATAGTCCGCCTGAGCCACAAGTTCAGAAAGAGGCGTTGGTTTAATTTTCGTTGCATGGGCAAATGCGACAAAGCTTAGCATCACCGCGATTAACAATAATGATTTTTTCATTCGATGCATTCCTTCAAACAACCCTGTTTATTGCGGGTCCCCGCCGTGGACAGATCCATTTCCAATCACGGCTTTTTTCACGCAATGCTTCCCTGATCAGTGCCCTTTACGTGATCGCGGGAAAATCCTAACGCAGTTATGGTAATATGCGATTGGTTCAACCGAAAGGGGCAAGATCCATGGAAAACAAGAAAAACCAAACCACCATTTACGACGTCGCCTACAAGGCTGGCGTTTCCATTTCCACGGTTTCACGGGTCCTCAACGGCAGCGTCGGCGTCCTGGATGAAACCCGCGAAAAGGTCATGAAAACCGTCTCTGACTTGAACTTCAAGCCCAGCTCCGTAGCGCGCAGTCTTGTGCTCAAACAGGTCAACCTGATCCAAGTCTGCTTTTCCTGGTCCAGCGGCCAGTATCACATCAACCTGGAAAACCCATGGTACCTTGAGCTTTTGAACGGCATCAACCAGGTCGTGCAGGATAGGGAATATGGGCTCCTCATCAATACCCTTTCCGGGGTTTTCGATCCCCAAGAGGTTTACCGTCGCGTTTCCCGCAATGCCGTGGATGGAATTCTCCTGGTTTCCCCTTATTTGGGGGAGGAAGAACTGCGCCAGATAAAAAATTACCCCGTACCCGTCCTACTCATTGGGTGCAGGGTCGATGATCCCCAAATCGATTACGTGGTCAGCGACAATGCCAAGGCGGTGGCCGGGGTGGTGGACCACCTGTTGGGCCTAGGGCACGAGAAAATCGCCTGTATCACGGGCGAGGTGGAAATTTCGGCGGACGCGGCCGAACGGTTGAAAGAGTTTCAAACTGCCATGGCCAACCAGGGCTTCAAGGTGCCAAAGGACTTCGTGGTAAGTGGGGATTTCAGTAGGGAATCCGGCGTGAAGGCCATGAAGAAATTGATGGGGCTTAAGGAAAAACCCACGGCAGTTTTCGTGTCCAATGATTTGATGGCGCTGGGGGCTTGGGATGTCTTGATGGAGGAAGGCTTGGAAGTGGGAAAGGATATGGCCTTAGTGGGTTTCGATGATATAGAAGCGGCTTCGAAGAAGCCCTACTCCCTAACCACGGTCAAGCAGGACTTTCGCGCTATCAGCACCCAAGCCACGAACATATTGATAGATAAGATGCAAAAGCCGGATGAATGGCTGACCCGTCAAATTCTCGTTCCAACTCAATTGGTGATCCGTCAATCCAGCGGCTCCCGCCTTAAATCGCGCGGGTAAAATTTCCCAGCCTTCTACTTTCTCTTCTTTTTCCGGCGCTCTTTTCGGCGGCGGGGCACCCGCAGCGAAGATCCGCTCCCCTTTGCCCATTTGGACAGGATCGACGAGCAGCATCAGCTCATCCGCCAAAAGATAGATGTTGAATTTAAAAAGGGAGCCCATTTTCAAGGACTCCTCGACCACGATCTGCATACCCCCCAAGCTTAAATCCAAGGTGATGGCGTTTTTCTCGGATTTTCGCCATTCATCAACGGAAAGCATTTCGCCTTGGCCAGCCAGCCGATACTTGACAGGGATCTTGATCGAGAACCTTTTGTTCGAACGTCGTTCTGTAGATATCTTTGCGTTAGGCATAAAAACTCCGAGGAATAAGAACCCTTTACTTTTACCTTGCCGTTATCGAAATTAAAATTCAATAAAAAAACTCCATGGTATGAACCATGGAGTTTCAAACAATTAGGTTGTTGTGGATATTTAGCTCCAATTCATATCCCACCCCCTTTCCGGTTCTGTCCTTTCTCGATGGTCAACCTTTGGAGACAGCCTTGGATTTAGGCTGGATGGATTCAAATAGCTTGGAAAGCGACGCCTCTACATCCTTGAAAAATCCCATCCCCGCCTTTCCCTCCGAAGTCTTATCTTTGATGGTGTCCAATTCGCCATAAAGATCCTTGAAATCCTGTGCGGTCCCATAACCCAGGGCCTGGGCGAACTCCAGATAGGATCGGGCATCGGAAAGGAGTTGGCCCAGCTTTTTATTATCGTCAGCGGAACGGGTTTTATTTTCCGAAAGCTTTTTCGCGTCAGACAATTCGTCCTGAGCCGCCACGACGGGAAGTGGAATGATATTGTCGGTCAAAACTAGGGTGTCGAGGGCCGTTTGCAGGGTTTCCTTAGCCTTATCCGTCTTACCATCATCAATGTATTTGACCGCTTTTTTGATGGCGTCCGGATAGGTGGCTAATGGAATATTGGAAACCTGTATGACCGTTTCACTGCGTAGGGCATCCAGGATTTCCCGGGCGTCCTGAACCTTCCCTTCCGCTAAAAGGTCCTGCGCCTTAATTCGTTCAGTTTTGACCTGGTCAATATCCGCATAGAGGTCATAAGTGGTCTCGGTAACATTATTAGGCGCTAAGGCCAGGTTTGGATCACGGGCCAGGATCAAATCCAATTTCCCCGTAGCCCGTTCCAGGGCCTTGATGGCCTTGTCCTTGTCGTTTTCATCCAGGTATTTCAAGGCCTCCCTTGTTTCCCAGATAGCATCCATAGCTTCAGAAGTGATCTGTTTCCGCTTCTCGGTTACCTTAACTTCCCCCTTATCCCCCTGCTTTTCCAGCTTGTCGTTCATTTGGGGTGTGGCGGTTGGAGAAGCCTTGGGATGGGTTGGATTGTCGGCCTGGGTGATCGAAGGATACCCAAAAGCCAACGCCGCGAGAATGGTTGATTGGATCAATAAATGTTTCATGGTTTTCCTCCTTGTTCAAAAGTATTAAAACCATCTATTGTTCCGGCAACTCCTTCATCAACTTTGAAAAATTAATTAAGAACCTGTTTTTAAAAAATCAAGGCTAGAAATTTTTCATTTTTCGAGACTCTCATTTTCACCGCCCAGTAACTACCGGCGATCCGAATGTCTTGCAACGGACGATGTTTTTACCGTTCTTCTTAGCTTCATACATCAAAAGGTCGGCGCTATGGACGATGTCGTCAATTTTTTCAGGGATGTCGAAATAGGTCACAACCCCCATGCTGAGGGTCACCATTGGCATTTCCTCCTTGATGCCTTCGTCCACCGCCCTTTGCAATTTAAGGCTTAAGTCTTCTGCCGCTTCCGGGCCGGTTTCTGTAAATAAGACGACGAACTCATCCCCACCAATGCGTCCCACCAGATCACTGGACCGCACCTCGTTCTTGAGGATCGCCGAGACTTTCTTGAGGAGCTTGTCGCCCATCAAGTGCCCGTGGGTATCATTGATCCTCTTGAAATTGTCCAGGTCCAGGAAACAGAGGGTGAAGGGATGACCGTAACGGATAGAACGTTCACGCTCGGCTTCGGCGGCCTCAAAAAAGGCGGACGAGCTGAGAAGCCCGGTAAGGGCATCGGTTTTCGATTTTTGATAAGCTTTTTCCAGTTCGGCTTTCAAGGCCGCCAGGACATAGCAAACGGCGGCGAAATAAAAAATGATGGCGGCGGTGTCCCAAAGGACGATCCAAGGATGGGGGAAAAGGAAGGGATGGATCAGGTAATCCACGATCAGGTAGCTGGCGCTTAAGGTGGAAAGGAAGAGTCCGGACCTTAAGCCCACGTTCCAAGTTGTCAGGGCGACCGGAACCAACAGGAAAACTGAAAGATGGAGAAGGCCACCGATCAGAAAGTCCAAGAAGTCGATGAAAAATATAAAAAGTAACGAGAAGCCGATAACCCCTTTTTTGGACAGGGAAGAGATTATCAATTTTGAAACAGGAAATTTTTCAATCCCGAAAGGCATTTAGGACCGCCTCAGGCTCAAAAAGCCAAAGCCGGGATTCCGCCGAAAGGCGGGTGGCTTCCAAATGGGTCTTTTGGCGGTTTTCGGTCTTGATCGTCTTTTTGGGTAAATCTCCGATACGCTTCCGAAAGGAAACGCCTAAGGCGCCCGAATGGAGGCCGTTTTAAAAATCGTTTGTCATTCCTTGATTGATTAAGGTCCATGACAACCTACCTGAATCTTTATTGAAGCAGGAAAGGCAGGCCGCCCGGGTTAAGCCCCAAGGGCCTGCCTTGCTCTTCCTTTCAGCCTGCCGTAACGGTGATTTGCCTGGGTTTTGCTTCCTCACTCTTGGGGACGGTGATTTCCAGGATGCCGTCCTTGACCGAGGCCTTGATCTTGTCGGCCTGGATCAGCTGGGGAAGGGAGAAACTGCGTTGGAAAGTTCCATAAGCCCTTTCCAACCGGTGGAAATTGCCTTTTTCCACGTCATACCGGGCTTTTTTCTCGCCCGAGATGGTCAGGATATTCTCGGCCAACGAGATTTTAATGTCCTCTTGCCTCATCCCCGGCACTTCGGCGTAAAAACGGTATTCTTCTTTGGCCTCCTCCACATCCACGGAGGGGATCCATCCGGTTCCTAAACCCTGAAGGTCAAATTCGGGCCGCATTCCCAGGACATTGTCGAACAGGCGGTCCCATTGATTTTTGTCCAGCTTTAAACCCGATTTCAAAAGTCCCAAACCATTCATGGTAGTTACCTCCTTTTCGTTTATTCAGAACAACTTTTGCTTCCGTGAAAATACAATTAGGAAACCTGTTTTTTTCCGTCAAGGGCTGAAATTGAGGATTTTTAAATGCCCCTAGGACCATTATTTTCGGCTTCTTTGAGAGGGTAATCCGTAATGCCCCAACGGTTCCCAAACCGGTCCCGGAATTCCACCGCGTGGCCCTTCTTGATCTTTATGGGCTTGTATAAGAACTCGACCCCCCTGGCCTTTAATTTTTCGTATTCGTCCTGAAAATCATCGACAGCAAACCAAAGGGTCACTCTCGGTATATTTTTATCGGCGGAAAAAGGGCTTGTAACCAGCAATTCATCTAAAAGCGAGGGCTCCGGGAAAGATTTCCCCAGGTTGACCGTTTCAAAGTAGTCCAAGAAATACTTATAAAAATTCCGATGGTTACTTTGGTTGTAAAAAGTATTTTTGCGGTTCTCCATAACCGTTACCTCCCTTGGTATCTAAGGATTAGGTTGATATCCGGTTTTAAAAAAATATTAAATTTTTTCCATTTGGCAAGGGGGGGCTTTTCAATCGTTGTAAATTTTGGGAAGGGGGTCTTGACATGAAAATCAGTTTGGGTATATTTTTTCCAAGTTTATTTTTTCTTTGATTTTCGGTTCAAAGGAGGGACCAATGGAAATCACGGAAAGAGCAAAAGTCGTTAATAAGCTGGGCCTTCACCTCAGGGCGGCCGCCGAGTTGGTCAAAACCGCCCATAAGTTCAAAAGTAAGATCACAGTCCGCCACCAAGAACGTTCGGCGGACGCCAAAAGCCTTATCAATCTCATCGCACTGGGTATTCCTTACGGGGCAGAACTCACGCTGTCCTTCGAGGGAGAAGACGCCTGGTTGGCCTCCCGCGAAATCCTGGGTTTGTTCAAACTCGGGTTCCGCGAATTGGAATTGGCGGCCAGCTGACGATTCCCCTGATTGCAGCTTTTCCCCCAGGTTCTTGGCTTGTTCGATGGGATGGGGCTTGGGGGAATGTCCCCGGGGGAAGAGTGTGTGCCGAGGATCACCGAAGGTAGCCGAGGGCAGGGGAAGGTTTTTCCCCCAAAACCACGTTATTTAAATTGCTTATATAATTATTTCTTGTTCATCCAAATCTCGACATTTCCCATGGAATGTATTTTCGCAATGTAAGGGGGTTCTTGGTAGCCAATTGATTTTTCAATTTTCGAAGCCGCTTTGATGAAAATATCAGCCATTTGTTCGGCGTTCATATTACCCTTCACCAAAGTATATAACCTCGCTCCACCTTTCAAAATCGCAAGCAATTCGGGAGCACGATGCAGGATCATATTGTCTTTGGTGAGAATGACCCAATTACGGCGTCCAACCTCCGGAATCCATTCTTCGTCCGGGGCATCTGATTTGAAATGTTTATCGTGGATTTCAACTCTATAACCAGCTTCTCTTAGCTTTGAGGCAACCACCTCTTGGCCCAAAGACCGGTCAATAAAGAATACGAGTTCAAGCGGCGAGTTGGATTTCGCATCGAAGGATTTCGTCAATTTCTGGCCTCGAACGGTTGTAATCCTTTGCTAAAACGTCAGGAGATTCACCGGCGAGGAACCGCTCAGCCACAACACGAGTGGCGATACCCGTTCCAGCCAAAACTGGCCGTCCTCCGGAAATAGTCGGGTCAATAATGATGGATTTAGGTTGGTTTGCTTCTGGAACACCATGAAGAATATAAGGAAACAATTTCTTGGCTAGGCCAGCCTCGTCCCATTCAATTCGATGCAAATAGACTTTCAAGACTTCCGACATTGCAGTTTGTCCATCTTGGCTCACATTAATCAATTTTCCAAGATGCTTAATGAACAGGTCATAACCGGAAATTTCAAACTTATGCTCCACCAGCGGATGTTTGGAACCAATGTTGGTTTGAAGATAACGAACAGCTTTCCTAATTTTTGGCAAAGGCAAGTTATAGTGCTTTCGGATCGAAAACAAAACATGTGCCTCAACTAGATTAATGAAACTCAAAAATTTCGTATGGGGGTCTGGAAGCTCTAGGACGGGGGACATAGCCCCTCTTCCATCTTTTTGTTGGCCGAAAATCCAGGTCCGAAGGGTTGAAGTAGGCATCCGAAGATACCTTGCCGCCTCGGCTGGGGAATAATTGGGAAGTTCTCGCGGGTCTAAATTCTTAAAAGTCGTTCTCCTCAGGTTCATCAAGCCCTCTTTTCTAAGTGTCGAAATGCGGTCTTGATACCAGTGAATTCTAGGGTACACCTAACAGGAAATCAACAAAGTGGTGGGGCATCCTGGATTCGAACCAGGGACCAAGGCATTCAGGTTGGTGCCGCTTACGCGGGCTCCCCGGACTATCTCTTCACCCAAATTTCAGGGTGTGGGACGCTTAAACGCGGTGATTAAGGGGTCTATACCCCTCCGCTAGTCTCTGCACCTTCCCCCGGTGTACCGGGGGCTTGGCTCAGGATTGCCCGTCACCGGGTTTCCCTGAATTCATCCCATTTCATTCCCTGGCTTTCACCAGGGATGCACAGCTTCCGCTATGAGTGCCCTGCTCTAACCGCTGAGCTAATGCCCCAATTTTAAAGAGTGTCATTCTAAGACAGAATGACCCTTTCAACAAACTATCAGCCTATGACACTAATGACATCGATAAGACACCGATTTTCTGAAAACATTGTCCCGTAAGGATTTCCATGGCCTCGTAGAGAAGCATAAATGCCCTGGTCTTTAAATTTCATTACCACCTCTAGGTTTTTAAGCCCATTAAGCAAGGCATTGAAACCGCCCTGCTTCTGAAACCCGTTTCGTGTCTTATTCGTGTCATTCGTAGTGCGCGTTTACCGCCACTGACCGCCACTTACCATGCGTTACCATGCTTTCAAAAAAAGGCCCTTGCCCGTGACCTGCTTAAAAGCGTTACGGGCAAAGGCGTTTAAAACGTGCTGGGGACAGTGATATTTTGACTCACGGACACCAAGACCCCGACCAACCCTCCAAAACATTATGAGTGCCCTGCTCTAACCGCTGAGCTAATGCCCCCAAGACATGAAAAAGGTGGAAGGATGGCGACTATTGTAGGGCCGGAAAGAACTTTCGGGTTTAGAAAGCCAGTTCCAGGCTTTGAAGGCGCTTTTTCATCTCGGCGATGACGGCTTTTTCCCCCGCCTCGTCAGCGGCCTCGAAAGTCACCGAAAAGCGTAGGTAATGGCCCACATCGTCCCACGGCACCGTCGATATGAGGCAATTGTCGATGAGAAATTCTGAAAACTCCGTGGCGCTAGTGAAGTTGCGACCCTTTGCACTTTTGGGCGCCTTCATATAGGTGAAGAAGCTCGCCTTGGGCTTGTGGGCGTCGAAACCAATTTCCTTCAAAAGGCTGATCAGCAGATTGAACCGGCGGGAATATTTCTCCGCCGTCTTCCGCGTGATTTCCGGGTGGTCCAAGGCGAAAGCCCCGGCCTTTTGGATGGCGCGGAACTGGCCCGAATCGGTGTTGTCCTTGACGGTGCCGTAGGCCTTGACGGCGTGGGCGTCCCCCGCCAGAAAGCCGATACGCCAGCCCGTCATATTGTGGGACTTGGAAAGGGAGTGGATTTCCAGCCCCACTTCCTTCGCCCCGTCGATAGAAAGGAAGCTCAAGGGCTCGTAACCGTCGTAGGTCAAGGCGCCATAAGCGGCGTCGTTGACGACCAGGATGTTGTTGCGTTTCGCGAATTCCACGGTCTTTTGGAAGAATTCCTTGGTGGCGACGGTCCCCGTCGGATTGTTGGGGTAGTTGATGTAGAGCATCTTGGCCCGCTTGAGGATATCGGCCGGGATGGCGGAATAATCCGGAAAGAAACCCTTCGACTCTTCCAGGGGTAGGTTATAAACCTCGCCGCCCAGGTACTTGCTGTAGGTGGCCGCCACCGGATAGCCGGGGACGGTCTGGAGGATGACATCCCCCGGGTTGATGAAGCAGATCGGCAGCATGGCCAGGATGGGCTTGGAGCCGATGCCGTGCAGGATATTGGCGTTCGGGTCCAGGTCCTTCACCTTGAAGACGTTGGCCATATAGCGGGCGGCCGCCTCCTGGAACTCCAGGATGCCGTTGTCGGCGTACCAGCGGTTTTCCGCCTTGCCCGCCTCTTCACTGAGCCTGGCCACCACCGAGGGGTCGGCGGCCCAGTCGGGCTCTCCCACGCCTACGTCGATGAGCTTCAGGTTCGGGTTGGCCTTTTGGGCCCGGGCCTTGGCCCGCTTGATGATCTCGAACTTGTAGATGGCGGTGGATTTCCCGAAATTCTTGCCGCCCAGCCTCTCGGCGATCTTGTCTTCGAAATAGGACATGGCTTTTCCTCTTGTGTGGAATGGGCCCTAAGGGCCTCAAAGGAAGCAGCATTATGAACAAATTCGGGGAAGAAATCTAATGAAAGTGATTTCGATAGCTTTACATCTTGCCGTCATTGCGAGGCCCAGCCCCAATCGGGGCGTTTTGGGCCGCGGCAATCTCAGGTTGTGCGGTTTCTTTACCGAAAGAAACCTGGGATTCCCACGTCGCAAATCGAGCCTATCGGCTCTGCTCCTCGGAATGACGACTATTTTGTCTTACCAATCCACGTCCACGGTGGCGTCGCCGTTCAGGGTCACCCGGCCTTCGATGCCTTTATCGCTGATAAAGGCATCCTCCATTTTGAGCGAAGTGATATTGGTCTTGAGGCGGGCGTGGCCGCCCAGGGGCCGGTTGAGGACCTTGGCCATTTCCTTTTTCAACAGGTCCAGGTCCTTCCCCACGTTGATGACCGCTTCCTTCCGCAACTGCTCCTTCATGCCCGAACCCATCACGAAAGCCGCCACCTGGACCAGGAAATCGCTGGTCTTGATGTCGAAATCCATGTCGGGGAAGTTGATCAACTGCTGGTCTTGATCGTAGACGGGGGTCCCCAGGAGGTAGATGGTCAGCTTGGCCGGCTGGCTGGAAAGGTTGAGTACGGGCTGGTATTCCACGTCCGCTTGTACCACCAGCTGGCCCCCGGACCCGTAAATATAAAGGTTGTCGATCTTCAGGTTGTGGTTCCCGCCCCCGGGGAGCGCCTTGTTCAGGATGCCCAGCTTCGGGTCCACCAGCAGCTTATTGACCTCCTTGAAACTGATGACGAGGTTTTGTTCGATTTGGAATCCTTCAGGCCCGGGTTTGTAATCCTTCAAGGGCGGCATTTGGGTGACTTCCACCTTGGGTTTGTCGCCGAAAACCACCTCGGGTTGGAAATCGAATTCGAAAACCGTCTCCAAGCGGGGATTTTTGGGATCCGGCACCAGGTGGTAGTCCCCCACGCTCAAGCCCTGGGGCTCTATATGCAGCCAGGTGTCCTGGGCCATCCGGATGGGCTCCTGGATCTTGGCCCACATTTCCTTGGCCTTGTTCACCATGTCCTTGGTCCTGTCCCGCAGGCCCTCATGGACCTTGCTGGTCCCCCGGCGGGCCAGTCTTTCCGCCTTCTTGCCGTCCTCCTCGCTGACCGAGGCCGTGGCCGTGTCGCCTTCCAGGAAATCGGGGGCTTCCAGGCGCATGTCCTTGGTCCAACTCACGGCGGAGGAAAGGTCGACCTTCAAGTCCTTCTCCGCTTCTTGGAGGACGGTCTCCGGCGCGCCGGCACCCTTCAAAGGTTTGGAAGCCTTGTCCGGCAGGTTCTTGGCGTGGAGATGCACGTGGGCCGTCAGGCTGTTGCCGTTGAACTCCCATTCCATTGGGTCCCACCAGACGGTGGTGCCAAGGCTCTTGGCCAGTGATTTTTCGGACTTGCTGATGTCCTGCTTCACCGCCTCCGAAAGGCGTTTCTCGACATCCGAAAGCTTGGGCAGGGGGATCACAACGGGGATGCGTAACCGCGAGGCCGGAGGTTTTGGCAGGACATGCGGGGGGGCGGGCCGGACCGGGATCATAAGCGGGGAAACCGAGGCACATCCCCCGACCAGGAGGGCCAAACCGGCAACCGTGAAAAGAAAGATTCTCGGGCGTTTCATGGGGGTCATTCTACTTGGTGGGGCGGCCCTGGGCAATTTTCACCGCTTGCTTGCCAAACCATGTGGATTCAGGCTTTCGGAGGTGTTTCATCACCTTTTCCACATTCCGTCGAAGGGTTTCGGCCCCCTTCAGGTGGTTGAGGTAGCGATTGTACTCTTTTTGGTGGGAAGGGCTCAGCGCCTCGAAAACCGCCCTGGCTTTGCGGTCTTTCTTCAGTTCCCTGGCCAAAGCCGGGTTCATGGGCTCCACCCGGGGTTCGGTATCCAAGGTCAATTCCACCCGCACCCGGTCGCCCCTGTCCTTTCCAATCGCCTTGCGCATGATGCCGTGCAGGTAGAGACGGTGGTGTTGGCCGGGTTTGGCCTGGGTTCTCTTGGCGCCCAAGGGCATCAGGTTGGCCTTGAAAGGCCGGCCATCCAGAAAGACCTTTACGGGAACCACTCCCCGCTTCCCGAGTCTTATCCCTGTTCCCAAAGGCGGGTCGACGTAGGGATTGATCCCCTCTTTGCGGATAACCGCCGAGAAGGAAACCTTTCCTACTTCTTTTTTTCTTTCCATTGCCGGTACCGCTTGGCCATTTGGCCGATATGGTGTTCGACGTGCCAGATGTTATGCCCCACCTGGTATTCCACTGAAATCCGCCCGAATTCAGGGTGGGAAATGGTGTTTCCCCAAACCGAGGGGGGAAGCCGGTTCAAAAGGTTCGAATTGGCCTGGCGCAACATGGCAAAAAGTTTGTGTCCCTCTTCAAAATCCGCCTTCAAGTAGTTCGTGCGGTTAGCCCAAGTTTCCTGGTCCCAACTGGGCACACTGCCGCCCGGATCGGCCACCGCCTTGCGAAGCCGGAAATAGAGGTTGGCTTCCTGGTCGGCCAGGTGCCAAAGCACTTCCCCGACACACCAATGTTGCTCGGCCGGCTTGAAGTCCCACATTTTCCGGGGGAACCGGCTCAGGACCTTCTCGACCCTTTGGCCTCCCCGGGCGAAGACTTTCGACTTTTTCGCCCTTTTCCATCCGTGGACCAGCTTCTTGGCGCGTTTTTCTTGTTCCTTTGGGACGTCGGGACCTGCGGTAAAACCGGGACCGGAAAGGGGCACGGAAGTCTCCTTGGAGTCAAAATCCTGCTGGGATTGGAATGAAGGATAACAAAAAAAGCGGGCCTTGGGGGCCCGCCTTTAAAGACCGGGCTGAAGGGCCTCTCTAGGACTGGTTGTAAACAGCCGTAAAATCTTCCGCGAACTCTTCCGCCGTCGTCTTGCCCCGGTGCTCCGCGGTCAAGGTTTGGTTGGGATGCAGCTTTCCTTCGCCGCCGGCCTTGTACATCTCGATGAAAAGGTCCACGAATTTGGGCTTCATTCCGTTTCCCAGCATGCTCTTTCGGGCGTCCTCCAACGAGAACTGGACGTAAGCCAGGTCCGGTTTGCCGAGGGCCTTGCCCAAGGCGGCCGTCATTTCCTTCATGCTGTATTCCTTGGGCCCGGTGAAATCGAGGAACCCGTGTCCGTTGAATTCGAGCCGGTCGAGCAATTCAGCGGCTTTCGCCCCAATGTCTTTCGTGGCCACACGATGCAGTGGAAAGTCCGAGGGATTGGCCGAGCCATTGATGCCTTTTCCCTTGATGAGCGACAAGGCGAAATATTCGTTCTCCATGAAGGCGCTGGGGCGCAGGTGAAGGACATTGATCCCGGAAAGCTTGTTCAATCTTTGTTCCTGCCGGTAAAGGCCCGCGATAGGGCCTGTGCCGCCGGGAAGTTCGGCGCCGATGGAGCTCAAATGGACGACATATTTCACACCCGATTTCGAGATGGCTTGCACAATGGCTTCGCCCGCATGGTCCTGGAAATTCGAGAAATCCTCCGCAGTGTAAGAAGGCGGGATTAGCACGAAAACTCCATCCGCGCCCTTGAAAGCTTCGGTCATGGCCCCGGCGTCATCAATGGCGGGTGACGATATTTGGGCGCCCTTGACTTTCAAAGCGGACAATTTCTTTTCATCCCGTCCGAGGGCCCGGACCGTGTGGCCCCTTTCCAAAAGTTTTTCCGTAATGACATGGCCGATATGGCCGGTCGCGCCCAACACCGCGTAAGTCCTTTTCGACATCATGGCCTCCTTGGTTTGAATGGGACTAATTTGCGGGCGGGGCGGGGAACATATCAAGCGTCGGGGGAAATAAATCTGTTACTTGCGGGTAACGGGAAGCGGAAATAAAAAGGGCGCGCCCCCTGCAGGGGGCACGCCCTTTCAGCCCGTCTTGGTTTTTGCCTCTTAGTCCAGGTATCCCTTCAACTTACGGCTCCTCGAGGGGTGCCGTAATTTGCGCAGGGCCTTGGCCTCGATCTGGCGGACGCGCTCGCGGGTGACCTTGAAGGTGTTGCCCACCTCTTCCAGCGTGTGCGGATAACCGTCGTTCAGGCCGAAGCGCAGGCGAAGGACCTCCGCTTCCCTTTCCTTGAGGGTGCCCAATACTTTGGAAATCTGCTCCTGCAACAGCACGAAAGCCGCCGCGTTGGCGGGCGAAATGACGTCCTTATCCTCGATGAAATCGCCCAAGTGGCTGTCTTTTTCCTCGCCGATGGGGGTTTCCAGGGAGATGGGCTCCTGGGCGATCTTGAGGATGGCCCGGACCTTCTCCACCGGCATCTCCAGGCGCTCGGCGATTTCATCCGCCATGGGTTCCCGTCCCAGTTCCTGCACCAGGTCGCGGGAGACCTTGATGGACTTGTTGATGGTTTCGATCATGTGCACCGGGATGCGGATGGTGCGGGCCTGGTCCGCGATGGCGCGGGTGATGGCCTGCCGGATCCACCAGGTGGCGTAAGTGGAGAACTTGTAACCCCGGCGGTACTCGAACTTCTCGACCGCGCGCATGAGGCCGATGTTGCCTTCCTGGATGAGGTCCAGGAAGGGAAGGCCGCGGTTGGTGTATTTCTTGGCGATGGAAATGACGAGGCGCAGGTTGGCTTCCACCAGCTCCATGCGGGCCTGGTAGGCTTCGCGCTCGCCCACCCGGATGCTGCGCATGAGGACCTTCACGTGGTCGCGCCCGGCCATCGTCTCCTTTTCCAGTTTCTTGATGTTGCGGCGCGACTCGTCCCAGAGACGCGTGGCCCTCAGGAAATCCTCGCCTTTGAGGACGCTCTTTTTTTCCAGGGGCTTGAGATCGGCGTGGGCGCCGTGCTTCAAGAGGCTGGGCAGCTTGATATAGGCCTCGGGGGTGAGCTTCATTTGTTTTTCCTGCAGGTGCATCATGTGCTCCAGCTCTTCGATGGTCTCCCCCTGCTCCCGCATGCGCCCGATGAGGCGTTCTTTCACCTTTTTCTGGAACTGGCAGTCCTTCACCAGCCAGATAAGGTCGATGAGTTTGGTGTCCAATTGTTCGGCCAGTTGCTTGCGTTTCTCCAAGGGAACGGACTTGAGGCTGACTTTGTGCTGGAGGGCCTTGATTTGGCGTTCCATCACTTTGAGCTTGGCGTGGTTCTTCCGGATCTTGGTATAGATCTGCTTTTCCGGGACGCCGCCCGGGAGGTCGGCATAGGGGTCCAGGTCGATGGTTTCCTGCAGGGTTTTGCGCTTCTTCAGGACGTCGGTGAAAAGGTCGTGCAACAACTGGAAGCCCAGGGCCGACCCTAGGACGGCCTTCTCGACCTTGAACTCGCCCGCCTCGATCCGCTTGGCGATGGAGATTTCCTCCTCGCGGGTCAACAGGGGGATACGGCCCATTTCGTGGAGGTACATTTTGACCGGGTCACCCATGCGGGTCTCGACGCCGGCCGTTTCGAAGGTCTTCTCGAATTCCTCGCCGTCTTCCTCATCCTCGTCCTTGACGATGGCGCCCGGGGCCTCGGCCCCCGCTTCCTTGTCGTCATCGGGGATGGTGGCGGCTTTCTCTTCTTGGTCGACGATCTTGATGTCGTTCTCGCCCAGCATTAGAAGGATGTCGTCGATCTCCTCGGAGGAGACGACTTCGTCGGGAAGGATGTCATTCACCTGTTTATAGGTGATGTAGCCCTTCTCTTTCCCCACCTCGAGGATTTTCGTGACGTGTTCTTTGGCTTTGGCCGCTGACTTCATTTCGTTTCCACCTCTTGTGAATATTGCCGCTTCAGCACGAACATTTGCTGGCCCAGCAGCATGACTTGTTCCGCTTCCCCAGCTTTTTCCGCTTCGTCCTTTTGCCTTTTCAATTCGGACAGCCGCCACTCCATGTGGCGCTTTTTAAGCCTTGCCGCCAAATCAATCAGCATGGCTTCGCGGTGTTTCTTTTCTGTCTTGCTCTCAATTTGGAGGAAGGAAGGCTCCAGTTCCGGAACCTGGTTCAGTTCCCCCACCTTCATTTCCCCTGCGCTCAGCTTCTCGAACAATTGCCGGAGGTTTTCCTTTTGGAAGACCTCGGGCGACAGTTCGTTGACCGCCCAGGGGACAAATTCCCCGTTCTCCTCCACCAGGAGGGCCAGGAAATCCGCCTCAATGGGCAGTTCCGCCAGCCTTGTCTTCGCTCCCTGCGGGGGGGAGGAAGCCTCCTTGCCATCGGCCGTCTTCGCATCGGCCATCGGCCGCCGGAAACCTTTTTTCCGTTCGGAATTAACGATGGCCAAGAGGCCCCGGTTGTCCAAGCCCAGCTCGGACTCGATGGCCGCACAGGCCGCCTGTACCGAAACCTCGTCCGGGATCTGCAGGATCATCGGCGCGAAACCCTGTAGAGCTCGGAGTCGCTCTTCCACGGGCGTCCCCTGGAATTTTTTCTTCAGGGACTGGGCCCACCACCGGAAAAAGTCCGGGGCTTTTTGCAGCAACCTCTCGAAGTCTTCCTTCGGATGCTTCTTTAAATACTCGTCCGGGTCCTTCGCGTCCGGCATTACCAGCACCCGGATATTCAATCCGGCCTGGATCAGCGGCTCAAATCCCCTTAAGACCGCCGCCTGCCCCGCCGTGTCGGCGTCGTAGGAGAAGACCACTTCCTTCGTGTAACGCGCCAGGACCCTTCCATGTTGGGACGTCAGCGCAGTCCCCAATGTGGCGACAGAATTCTCAAAGCCGAAATGATGGAGGGCCAAGGCGTCGAAGTAACCTTCCACCACCAGCACGTAACCCCGCTGTCGGATGGCCTCCCGGGCCATGTCCAGCAGGTAAAGGCATTCACTTTTCTTGAAAAGTAGTGTTTCGGGAGAATTGAGGTATTTCGGTCCCGATTCGTCGCTTAATGTCCTGCCGCCAAAGGCGATGATTTTATCATAGTTGTTTCGCACCGGGAAGATAAGGCGGTTCCTAAATTTATCGTAGTAGGTGTTCTTTTCCTCGTTATGGACCAGCAATCCGGCGGCTAAAAGTTCCTCCTGGGAAAAACCCGCTTTTTGGGCGGCGTTTTTAAGGAAATCCCAGCCTTGGGGGGCGAACCCGATCAGGTATTTAAGGGCGTCCTCCTTGACGAATCCCCGCCCTTTGAAATAGTCCCGGGCCGCCTGGCCTTCCGCGGAAAGGAGCCTCTCCTGGAAGAATTTCCCGGCGAATTCGTTGAGCGCCTGCATCTTTTCCCGGACCCGGTCGGCCTCCTGGTCCCGCTGACTTTCCTGGGGTTTGGGGAGGTCCACACCCGCCTTCCCGGCCAGCAGGCGCAGGGCTTCCTGAAAGGGCATGCTTTCCTTTTCCATGATGAAGGTGATGACATTGCCGCCTTTGCCGCAGCCAAAGCAATGGAAACTGTTGCGGCTCGGCGACACCATGAAGCTGGGGGATTTTTCGCTATGGAAGGGACAGAGGCCCTTGTAACTGGAACCGGCTTTTTTCAGCTGGACGTATTCGCCGATGACCGACACGATGTCGGTGGCGTCCTTGACCCGCTGGATGATGTCATCGGAATATTTCAAGCGTCACACCCCAAAATTCACTTTTTAAATTTTATCACCGTCACGCCCGCGCCGCCCTGGGCGGGTTCCGCCAGGGTGAACTCCACCCCTGGATGGGCGCCCGGCAGATGTTTATGGATGGCTTCCTTCAAGGCCCCCGTTCCTTTTCCATGAATAATACGCACGAATGGCAGGTTGACCAGGAGGGCGTCATCCAGGAATTTATCCAGCATCGGAAGGGCCTGGTCCACCATTTTGCCCCGCAAATCCAGCTCCAACTTTCCCTTGTCGTCCAGGGCCTTGGCCGGCATGACGCTGGCCGGCTGGGGGCGGGCGACCGGTTTGGGGGCCGCAGTCACCCTTCCCAGGTCGGAATATTTACAGGAAAGTTTCATCCCGTTTTCCATGAGGATGACCGCTTCGCCCTTTTCCTCGTCGGCGGACAGTATTTTGACGTCGCAATTTCCGGGTTTGAAAAAGACCGCATCGCCTTCCTTTAGTTCGCCTACTTCAACGATGACCTTGGCGGGGGCGGGTTTGATGTTCCTCAGTTTTTGGTTCACTTCCCTCTTGGCCGCGTTGATCCTTTCCGGGTTGATCCTATTGCCGCCGGGCGCCTCGACCCCCTGGATCAGGTGTTCCATCTTGCGGCGGGTGTTCTTGAGCAGGCCCTCGGCCTCGACCTGCGCTTCCTTCTTGATGCGCCGGGCTTCGTCCTTCATCTGGCGGCGGGCGGTCGTGAGCTCCTGTTCCATCCTCCGGGCGTTATCCCGGATTTTTTCCGCTTCCTGCCGGGCGATTTGCGCGGCCTGCTTCTCCTGCCCCAATTTCGTGAGCATTTCGGAAAGGTCGGCCTCGCCCTGGGGCAGGTGGGACTTGGCCTTCTCCAGGACTTCCTCGGGGAAACCGAACTGCCGGGCTAGGGTCAGGGCGTAGGACTGGCCGGGAATGCCGGAAACCAGGCGGAAGGTCGGCTTGCCCGTTTGTTCGTCGAAAACCATGGCGGCATTGGCCATTCCCTTTTCTTCCTGGGTCAGCAGTTTTAAAAGGGGCTGGTGGGTATTGGCCATCACGGTGGCGCCCTTTTCCCGGAAGGCTTCCAGGCAGGCGATGCCCAAAGCGCCGCCTTCGCGGGGGTCCGTACCCGCGCCCAGTTCATCCAATAAGAAGAGGGTCTCGGGGCCGCAATGGTCCATCATGCGCTTCAAGGCCTTGAGCTTGGCCGCATAGGTGCTCAGGTGGTCGGAGAGGCTTTGGCCGTCCTCCAGGTCCGAGTCGAAATGGGAGAGGCGGGGGATGGAACTTTCATTGGCTGCCAGGACCGGCAGGCCGGCCTGGGCCATGACACAGGACAGGCCCAGGGTCTTCAAGGCCACGGTCTTGCCGCCCGCGTTGGGCCCCGAGACCAGGATGACCCTGACCTCGTCCTTGAACTCCGCGTCCAAGGGGATCACTTTTTCCCGGAATTTGTCCCGGTTCTCCAGGGCCAAAAGGGGATGCCGGGCCGTCTTCAAGACCAGGCCCGAACCCGCATGGGGCCGGATAAACTGGCCGTCGTAGCGGGAGGCGAAGGTCGCCAAGACCCCGTGGGCGTCCACTTCCGCGCAGGCGATCAGGACGGCTTCCAGCAAGTCGCCCGAGGCCAGCACGGCCTGGGTGGTCTCGCGGAGGATCTTCCGGATTTCCTCATCCTCCCGCAACAGCGCTTCCTTGACCCGGTTGTTGCTTTCCACGATCTCGCGCGGTTCGACGAAGAGGGTGGAACCGGAGGCTGACATGCCGTGCACGAAACCGGGCACCTGGCCCTGGTGGTCGCGCTTGACGGGAACGACCAGCCGGCCTTCCCTTTCGGTGACAATCTTTTCCTGGAGCGCGTCGGCAGACCCTTCCCTTTGGAGGAAGGACTGGTAGAAATGCTGGACTTCGGACCGGAGGGCCTTGAGCTGGTCCCTGGCGCTTTTGAGCTCCGTGGAAGCCGAATCCAGTATCTCCCCCTTCTCGGAAACGACCGACTTGAGTTTTTCCCGCAGTTCGGGCAAGGCGTGGAGCCGTCCCAGCCATTCCTGGAAAACCACGGGCAAATCCCCTTCCGGGGTCAGGTACTGGCGTAGGCGGACCACCTGGTCCAGGAAGACCGCCAAGGAGGCCAGTTCCCGTGCGGAAAAAATCTCCCCCTTGGAACGCGCCTTTTCGAAAACTTCGACGAAATATTGGGAATCCGGCACCGCCGGGTCTCCTGCTTTTAAAAGGTGCTTCTCCAGTTCTTGGGTCTTCGAGAGCCGGTTTTCAATCAGACCCAGGTCGGCCAGGGGGCCCAGGGCTTTCAGGTAGTCCCGTCCCGCGGGAGTCTGGCAATGGCCGGCCAATGCGCCGAGCAATTTGGGGAACTCAACCGCGCGGAGGAAGTTATCGACGATTTCGTTTTTCAAGGAGTCCTCTTTTAAGTTTCTTTTTCATCCCGGGCGACGGCCGGTCGGCGCCGGGTTTCACTGAAATATAGGGGGTGCCCTTTAGGTAAAACCTCAAAGGCAGCTCCGAACCTTCCGTAATGCCGATTCGGGTGGTGACGCCGACGGGTTCTTTGCGTCGGGCCCTTTCGAGGTAAACGGGTTTTTTCCAAAGTTTGGCGCCGTTGTATTGTTTCGTAATCCCCAAGGCCTGCACCAGTTTGCCGGGACCGTTGGTCAGTCCCCGGTCGTCGATATCCAGCCGCCCACGGCGCTTGGCCATGAGCCCGGCACCTTCCACCGGCTCCAAGGCGCGGATCAAAACGGCCCCCGGGGTTCCGACCTTTTCAGTGACGACGTTAAAAAGGTAGTGGTTGCCGTAACAGAAGTAAACATAGGCATGGCCGGCGGGTCCGAACATCACCTGGTTTCGGGGGGTCATGCCCCGGGCGGCGTGGCAGCCGGGGTCGTTCTTGGGGAGATAGGCTTCGACTTCCACGATGCGGCCCGAGGTCAGGCCCTGGGGCGTTTGGTGGACCAGGACCTGGCCCAGGAGGTCTTGGGCCACCTGGCGGGTCGGACGGGAATAAAAGGATTGGGACAGGATCATGGCATCGCTCGAAGGGACGGTCTTATTCAGAACCAACCCGGTGTTCTCTCCGCGGCTTCGCCGCGAATTTCGGCTTTTCTTAACCCAGCTTGGACTTCACCAACCCGCTGACCTTGCCCATGTCGGCCCGGCCCTTGATCTTGGGCGTCAGGACGCCCATCACCTTGCCCATGTCCTTGGGCCCGGCCGCACCCGCGGATTTGATGGCTTCTTCGACCAATTTGGCGAGTTCGTCATCGCTTAAGGAAGCGGGCAGGTATTTCTCGATCAGGGCCAGTTCGGCCTTTTCCTTGGCGGCCATGTCCGCCCGGCCTCCCTTTTCGAAGCCCTCAATGGATTCCTTGCGCTGCTTGGCCTGTTTCGAAAGCACATCGACGACTTCTTCATCCTTGATCTCCCGCTTCAGGTCTACTTCCTTGTATTTAATGGCGGACTTGAGCATGCGCAGGGCGGAAGTGCCGGCCTCATCCTTGGCCTTCATGGCCGTAATCAGGTCGGCGTTGATCTTGTCGAAAAGGGGTGATGCGCTCATGGTTCCTCCGGGAGTGGCGTGAAAGTGGAAAGGGGGCGGAAATAAAAGAAGCCCGCGCCTTGCGAGCGCGGGCTTCCACCGGCTTATGGCTATTCGCGGCTGAACTTCATCTGGCGGCGGCGCGCCTTCTTGCGGGCCGCGGCTTCGCGCTTCTTGCGGCGTTCGCTGGGCTTCTCGTAGAACTCGCGCTTCTTCATCTCCGAGATCAGCCCCGAATTCTGGACAACCTTCTTGAAACGCTTGAGGGCGTTTTCAATCGGCTCGTTTTCTTCCAATCGGACTTCGACCACTGTGGTCACTCTCCCCTCTATGGGTGGAATAGGAAACCCTGAAACCATATGGCGCTTCAGGGAGGAGGAGTTTAATGCTTGGCCTAGCCCCCAGTCAAGCAAGGGAAAAACCATATTTAGCGGGTTTTGAGTGTCCGGAACCCTATAGGCGGGTGTTTTCGAGGAAAGGCTTCAGCCCGGAGGCCAGGCCATGAACCGGCCGCCCAAAAGATGGAGGTGCAGGTGGTAGACGGTCTGTCCGCCGTTGTCCCCGTTGTTGATGACCAGTCGGAAACCTTCCCCAAGGTTCAATTCCTTAGCCACCTTGACCGCCCGTTCGGTGAGTTGGGAAACCAAGGGGTTGCCCGCGGGGATGTCCTCAACCGTTTCAATGTGTTCCTTGGGTATGAGCAGCACATGGGTGGGGGCGGCGGGATGGATGTCCGTGAAGGCCAGGAAGTTTTCATCTTCGTAAACGACGTGGGACGGGATTTCCTTCCGGATGATCTTGCAGAACACACAATGGTCGCTCATACAGACCTCCAATTAACTTGTCATGCTTTGCCGACACCTTTACTATACAGCGCCAAAAGCTGATTTTCCTTTTCAAAATCCCGGATCCGGAAATGCCCTTATTTAAAAATAGCCGTCGTCAAACCGCTTTCATCCTGGGGATTATTTTTCTAGCGGCTTCCGGCGCCCAAGCCGGAAATCTCTCCCTGGAGCTGATGACGGGGACGGCCTACAACTTTCCCACTCCGTTGACGGTCCAACAAGCGGGTTATCCGGACATCCAACTGACGGCCCAATACGACACCGAACCTTTCTACCCCTACACCCCCTATTACGCTTTTCGGATCTCCCTTTGGGACCGGAATGAAGCTTGGGAATTCGAGCAGGTTCACCACCGGCTTTTCCTGACCAATCCCCCGCCCGAGATACAGGATTTTTCCATCCACTACGGCTATACCTATTTCCTCCTGGGCCACGCCTGGAAAATGGGGGATTACATCCTGCACTTGGACGCGGGACCGGTGGTCACAAGCCCGGAGAACATCGTTCGGGGCCAGGGTTTTCACACCTATAACAGGGGTATCCTGGATTCGGGTTACTATCTTTCCGGATTGGGGGCCCAGGCCGCCCTCAGCCGGAACTTCAACGTTTGGGATTCGGTCTTCCTGTTGGCGGACGTCGGTTTGATCGGGGGCTGGGCCTGGTGGGTGCCGATTTCCAACGGTTCGGCGGACGTCCCGACCCTGGGCCTTCACTTTCACATCGGAACCGGCGTCGGTTTTTAATCCTTGAACAAGTAAACCGCCATGTCCTCCGGCAGGTATCCCGTCACGATCTTGTACTTCCCTCCCGACCAAACCGCCGCCTTTTGTCCCAGTTCCGCCGGGGTGGTATAGAAAAGCTCCTCATCGGGCCAGGAAGCGTCGCGATTGAGCATGGTAAAGGCCATGCCCAGCCTGGCTCCGGCAAAAGCCTGTTCCACCATCCTCTCGATCCAGGCCCAATTGTCCCTGACCCTGTGGTTGAAAACGCCGTTCACGAAAACATAGTCCCATTTTTCCCGGGGCGGGTCTTGGAGGATGTCGCGTCTTTCGAACCGGGCTTCCGGGAAACGGTTCCGGGCCCGCTTGACCATGAAGTCCAGGATATCGATGCCGGTGTAGCTTCCCGTCCAGCCCGCCCCTTTGAGGTAACCATAAAGGCAGCCCAGGCCGCAGCCCAGGTCGAGGAGGCTTTTGTTCCGGAGGTCGCCGATGCCCGTCAGCGCCTGGAACCGCAGTTCCTGGTTGCGCCGGGACCGCCAGCCCGCTTTGTTCTCGGGAAGGTCGTATTTCCAGGACCGCAGCAGGTAAAAAAGATGGAGGTGGAGCCGGTCGTAAAAGCTGAAGGAACCGGCCAAGGTCAGGCCCAATCGGCGGAAGCGCCGCCCGGACCCGCCCCGGTCACCGCCACCAAGGCCTCCTTGCCGAGCCACCCCTCCCTCTCGGGGAAGACCACCCGGAGGCCTTCGTCGGTCAAGCCGGCTTGCTGTCCGCCGCCATGCCGTTCGACGATGACCCGGTATTTGCGGCCGCTGGCCCTTTGGGCGGATTGGGCCAGGCATTCCCTTTTTAATTCCCAAAGCCGGTCCATGCGCTCCCGGATGACCGCGGAAGGAACTTTGGGCTTCAAGGCCTCGCCGGGGGTGCCGGGGCGGTCCGAATAGGGAAAAGGATGGAAGTCCAAAAAACCGGACTCCCGGATTAGCTCGAGGGTATTTTCGAAGGCCTTGTCCGACTCGCCCGGAAAGCCGGCGATGATGTCGGAAGTCAGGCCCACTTGAGGGGCCGCCTTCCTGGTCTTTTCGACGGTCCGGCGGTAATGGTCCAGGCTGTAGGGGCGCCGCATGGCCTTCAAAACTTCCTCATCCCCGCTCTGGAGGGGCAGGTGCAGGTGGGCGCAGAGTCCAAGCCCCGTCTGCCAGAGCGGCAATAGGGCGTCCTCGAAATCCGCAACCGCATAGGAGGACAGCCGCACCCGCCGGATACCCGGTAGGACCAGAAGTTTTTCGATCACCGGGGCAAGCCGGGGTTCCCCGGCCTTGAGTCCCCAGTCCCTTCCATAAGAGGAGAGCTGGATACCGGCCAAAACCAGTTCCTTCACGCCGTTCCGGGCCAACCGCTTGCCTTCTTCCACGATCTCGAGCCCCGGCCGTGAAACCATTTCGCCCCGCACCCGGGGGATCAGGCAGAAGGAACAGCCGAAGTTGCACCCGTCCTGCACCTTGACCGTGGCCCTCTGGTGGCCGTCGAAACGGGTGATGCCGCCGCCCCAAGGGGTCGATGGTAAGTCCGGGGAAGAAGAAGGATCTTCCCCAAGGCTGGGATGGGATTTCAGGATTTCAGGAAGAAGCCGGGATTTCTTGTCATTCCCGACAACCAGGTCCACACCCGCCAGGGCCGCCACTTCCTGGGGACGGTCCTGGGCCAGGCAGCCGGTAACCACGACGAAGGAACCGGGATTCTTGGCCTTGGCCCGCCGCACCAACAGTCGCCCCTCGGCATCGGCCGCGGCGGTGACCGTACAGGTATTGATGACGTAGATATCCGCGGCCTCGTCGAAGGGAACGGTTTGGAAAGAAGCCCTTTCCACCTGTTCCTTCATTGCCTGGCCATCATATTGGTTGACCCGGCAGCCAAGAGTGGTAAAGGCGATTTTAGTTTTGGGGACCGTCGTCATGGGATTCCGGTTTAGCGTCCTTGGGGGTGGAAAGCAAGAAGATGTCCAGCGGTGCGTAAACCGCCAAGCGGTAGGAATAGGCTGAGATTTGGTCGATGAGATGCACCCGGAATTCGGCTTCGAACAAGGCGCCTCCCTCCAATGGGAATTCCCGTTTGGCGCCCAGTTCAAAATAAGTCCTGTTGTCCGCTACGAAAGGATGGATCTGATCCACCGTGGTCGAGTCCATCGAGCTATAGGAGGCGTAGTTGGCATCCCCTTCGGCGGTGTAAAAATCCTTTCCAACCCAGCCGATTCCGAAAAGTTGAAGGAAGCCGTCCGGGGCAACGGTGGTTTTTAAGTAACCCCCGCCTCCATACTGGGTGTTGCTGGTGCTGTCCCCTTCTAAAAGTCCGCTGCCAACGCCAAAAGCGTCAAACCGGGTGGAACCCAAAAGGCCCGGGACTTTCCAGCGGAAACCCAGGGCCGGCACCCAGTTATTGACGATCCCGCCGGTGGTGTAGAGCTGGCCGCCGTCGTGGAACCCGTGCAGTTCCTCCTCGAAAAGGAAGTTGTCATCGATGGGCTCCTGCCAAACACCGCCATAATCCATTTGTTCCGGCTCGGAAGGGGTATTGAGCTGGTGCCAATTGAGGAACACGTTGGTTTTGAAGGCCGGATTGTCCTGGATCCACTGGATTCCGTACTCGATGGGGCGGGTGAATTCGAGAAAGGTCACTTCCAATGGCTCGATGAACCCGTGTCGGTTGGTGGCGTCAAGGGTGCCCATGATGAGCCTCGTACCCCCTTCCCGGTATTCGAAGGAAAGCAGGGGTTTCACGTCCACAAAGGGATCGACGTCGCTGGTGCTGCGGAAATCGCCGAAAATCCCCGCCGAAAGGAAAGCCCTTTGGCCCAGCGCGGCCTCCAGCCGGCTTTGTCCCTGCTGGCCGAGCAGCGTTTCCCCCGTGCGGTAGGGCTCGAAAAATTCCGTGTTGTCGCCGTAGAAGGTGAAGGAATTGATCCAGGTGATGTCTGCGGCCAGGGCCTTGCAGGAAAGGGCGGCTGCCAGGGCCAGCCCCAGCAAAACCGGTTTACTTAAACGGATCATTTTGCCCCCAAAAAGAAAACGGGCCCCCAGGGGCCCGTTGAGTGAGATCACTAAAAAGAACGGATCAGAACGAGAAGGTCAGGTCCACGCCGCCCTCAATCCCGCTGAAATCCAGGTCCAGGGCCTTGACCGGATCCCCTGCGGGAAGGTTCGAGAACCCCGCGGTCGTCTTGGAGCCGACCGTACCGACCGCCCCCGTATTGGTATCGATCATCAGCGTGCTTCCGGCATTTTGGAAGTTCGTCGCGTCCAGGTAACGGTAGCCGATGTAGGGTCCCACCGCGATTCCCTTGCCCAGGGAGAAGTCCACCCCCAGGATCGCCTGGGCGTTGAAGGCCAGGGCGCCGTAGGTCCCGCTGCTGGAATCCTGCCCCAGGGGGTTGGTCCCCGACGGGTCATATTCCTGCTTGCCGAAGGTCATGCTGATCGGCGAAATACCGCCGGAGATACCCAGGTAGCCCTTGACCTGCTTGTCCCCAAAGAGCAGCTTGAGCCCCAAATCGGTGGTGATGATGGTGGTATTGAAGGTGTACTTCCACACATCCGGGGTGTTCCCCGGAGGGGTGGGATAGGTGGGGTTGAACTCGTAGGTCGTATAGGAAAGGTTGCCCACCGGGAAATAACCGATGGCCAGGTTGATCTCGAAATTGTCGCCCAATTGGACGAAGGGTTCCAACTCGGGCAGGGCCACGATATTGGGGGTCACCCCGCTCAGGGAAACGCTGCCCGCCTTGACCACGCTGGTCTTGATGTCGGTGGGGTCGGCAAAGATGTCTTCAATCCCCCCCAGCAAATGGAAGCCGAAAGCCACCTGGCTTCCCTTGCCGCCGGCGGAAGTCCCGCCCGCCACAGCCGTACCCGTGTATTTGGCCACCTGGTCGTCCACCCATTGCTGGTCGTCGGGTGAAAGGGACGCCTTGACGCGGTCCGCATAGGCCTTGATGGAGGCATTGGGTTGCTTGGCGTTCGCGATGGCGAAATAGAGGGCCGCATTCTTGGCATTGCCCATCATGTAATAGGAATAGCCGGCGTAATAATAGGGACGGTAATCGTTGGGGCTCTGTTGGATGGCACCGTTGAAATACTGGATGGCTTGGGAATACTGGCGGCGCTGGAAGAGGGTGTAACCGGTGGATAAGTAGCTGGAGCCGCCTGTGGATGCGGCCGGCGCGCCCGTCCCACCGGAAACCTGGGCCCTAAGGTTTTGCACAAATTGGGCCAATTGGGTGTTACCAGGCTGTAAAGCCGAGGCCCTTTGGTAGAAACTCAGGGCATCCGCCTTGCGGCCCATGGCGTAATAGCAGTTCCCCAGGCCCTGGTAGGCGGAAGCGTTGTTGGGATTCATTTTAACGGCGGCGTAATAGTATTTGGTGGCTTGGGCGTAATTGCGGGCGGCGTAATATTGGTTTCCGGCGGCGTAATATTGGGCGTCGCTGGCGCCTTGGGACTTGGCAGGATTGGGGAATGAAAAACTCAAGGCAGCCGCTAAAGTCAACAGCAACCCAACGGTCTTCATCCCTCGCATCGCCGCCTCCAAAAACCCTAAATGAATTTTGTTTGAGAAACGTTTCAAGCCAGGTAAGCAACAGACATTATAAAGAGTAAAAAAAACCCGTCTAGAAAAATGATTTAGTGAAACCGGTTTTCCCCCAGGGGTTTTTCCTGGGTTTCAAGCGTTCAAGCGGTAGGACGCGCCACTCTCAAGTGGACGCAGGCGCGGAAACGACGGCTTCCACTTCCCGGGCCCCTTCCTGGGGTTCATTGACGAAGACCTTGGGGGAAATGTTCACGCGTTTTTTGTAGTCGCCCCTCACGCGGTCCACGAAAGCGGCGCTTTCGGCGGCCCTCACCAGGCAGACCACCGAACCTCCCCATCCGATGCCCATCATGCGCGACCCCAGGCATCCCGGCTGGCTGCGCACTACCTGGGTCAGGATATCCACCTCCTGGCAGGTGACTTTTAATTTGTCGGCCAGCGAATCATGGGATTCGCTCAGGAGCCGGCCGAACCCTTCATAATCCTGCTTCACGAGAAGGTCCTTGGCCCTTTTCACCCGTTGGTTCTCGTAGACAACGTGGTCGAGGCGTTTGCGCAGGATAATGTCGATGTTTTTGCGGGCCGTCTCGTAGGCTTCCCCGCCCACGTCGCGCAGGGAGATGACCTTGGGGACATACTTGCGGATTTCGGTCAAAAGCTGCCCGAAAAGCTCCAGCCGCTTTTTGAATTCTTCCTCCCTTTCCTTTTTGCGCGCGCCGCTGTCCACGACCACCAGCTTGTAGTTTTGGGAATCAAAAGGCATGTATTCGGGCTTGAAGCTGCGGGCGTCGAAGAGCACCAACTGGTCCTTCTTGGCGAACTTGACCCCATAGGGGGAGAAATGGTCCCCCCTCATGGTCATGAATTGGCTTTCCACGCGCTGGCAGAGCTTGACCAGGGTGGCGTCATCCAGCGGGTTGGTCCCCAGGATGTTGCAGGCCACACCCGTGGCCACCGAAATGGCCGCCGAGGTGCCCAAGCCCATGTCCTCGGGCATGTCGCTGGTGATGACCATCTGGATGCCTTCGAGCTTGCGGCCCGTTCTTTCATAGAAATAAAGGACGCCCTTGGGGTAATTGGCCCACCCATCGGCCCGGTCGAATTTCAGCGTGGCCAGTGAAACCTTGATCTTTTCGTCGTAGGAGAGGGAATGGATGAAGGCCATCTTGTCGCTGCGCCGCTGGGCCGCCACCACCACCGAATGGTTGCCTCCTGCCAGCAGGCTGAAACCGTCCACCGCTTCGGTATATTCGCCCCCCAACAGGGTCAGGCGGCTGGGCGCCGCCACCAGGGTGATCCTGCGCCCCGGGTCGCCCCCGTATTGGTGCAGAAAGGTGGACTGGGCTTTCTTGATCAGGTCTTCCAGCGGCATAAGTCCTCCCGAAGCTATTTTTTAAACAAGATGAGGTAGTAGAACAGAATGGGGGCGTTGAAGAGCAGGCTGTCGATCCGGTCGAAGACACCGCCGTGTCCCGGTAGGAGGGACCCCGAATCCTTGGCGGAGAGGCTGCGTTTGATGATGGATTCTACCAGATCGCCCAGTTGGCCGAACAGGGAAAGAAGGACTGAAAGGGCCACCACATCCGCGAGGCTGTAGGTCGAAGGGACGCCCAGGGCGGCCATGGCCTTCCAAAGCAGGAGGAGACCGGCCAGGACCATCGCGAAACCGCCGATGCAGCCTTCCACGGATTTCTTGGGCGAGGCCAGTGGGGCGAAATGGTGCTTTCCCCACCAGCGCCCGCCGAAATACCCGCCCGTGTCATAGGCCCAGGTCGCCACATAAAGCCACATCAGGTGCCAGGCGCCCTGGGGCAGGTCCCGAAGGCGGAAAAAATAAATGCCGAAAACCCCGAAATAAGCCACGCCGAAGAAGGTCACGCTGACCGAGGCCACCATTTCTTTCAGGGGACGGGAGGACCAGAGGAAGGAAAGGGTGAGGAGGAAAAGCCCCAACGGCAGGGCGTCATGTCCGGTCCAAAGGGCGGGCAGTTGCACCACCCAGGGGAAAAGCAGCAAGCCCAGGGCCACCATCCCCTCCGTCCGCAGGGTCTTGAACTTCCGGGCGTCGGCCATCCGCAGGTATTCCAGCAGGGAAAGCCCCAGGGCCGCCGCCACCACGATCTTGAAGGGAAGGGTCTCGTTCCAGAAGGTCAGGAATAGGAGGACAGGGATGGCCACCAGGGCCACTAGGATGCGCTTGGTCAGCGGGCCCATGAAGTCACGCTCCCCGTAACGCTCTCCACACCCCCGAACCGCCTTTGGCGGGTTTGGAAATCCCTCAACGCTGCGATGAAGTGGGGCGTTCGGAAGTCCGGCCAAAGGGTGGGCGTGATGTGGAATTCCGAATACGCCAGTTCCCACAAAAGAAAGTTGGAAACCCGCATTTCCCCGCTGGTGCGGATGAGAAGGTCGACTTCGGGCAAGGAAGCCGTGGAAAGGGACTGGGTGATGGTCTTCTCGGTGACGGCGGAAGGCTTGAGCTTCCCCGCTTTCACCTTGGCGGCGATCCCCTTCACCGCCCGGGCCAGGTCGGCCCGGCCGCTGTAGGAAAGGGGGAGGATGAGCTTTAAGCCGGTGTAGTGGGACGTGGCTTGGATAGACTCCTTGAGTTCCTTCCCGATTTTCGGGGGCAGGTCCGCCGTATTGCCGATGGTCCCCAACCGGACGTTGTTGCCCAAAAGTTCCGGCACTTCGCTGCGAAGGTATTGCTTGAGGAGCTGCATCAAAAGGGCCACTTCCCGGGGGGGGCGTTTCCAGTTCTCGGTGGAAAAAGCGTAGAGGGTCAGGGCTTCCAGGCCCAGTTCCCCGGAAAGCCTGACGATTTCGCGGATGGAAAAGGCTCCGGCCCGGTGGCCGGCGATGCGGGGCAAATGGCGTTTTTTCGCCCAGCGCCCGTTGCCGTCCATGATGATGGCCACGTGGCGGGGCAGGTGGGGTTTGAGGCGGTAACGCTTGAGGAGGGCGGCCTTCTTGGGTGTTTCCAACGCCTTTGCCTTAGATCTCCATGATTTCTTTTTCTTTGTGCTCGGTGAGTTTTCCAATTTCCTGGGTGTAGAGGTCCGTCATCTTCTGGATACGGTCGTGGTGTTTCTTGAACTCGTCCTCGGCGATATCTTTTTTGAGGTGGTCCAGGGATTTGTTGGAATCCTGCCGGATGCTGCGGATGGCCACCCGGCCCCCCTCGGCGTATTTATGGATCAGCTTCACGAATTCCTTGCGGCGCTCTTCGGTGAGGGGAGGCATGGAAAGGCGGATCACCTTGCCGTCGTTGGTGGGGGTTATCCCCAGGTCGCTTTTGAAGAGGGCCTTTTCGATTTCCCCCAGGGCCTGGGGGTCCCAGGGCTTCATTTCAAGGGTGCGGGAATCAGGAACGGAAATGTTGGCCACCTGGTTGATGGGCACCAACGAACCGTAGTATTCGACCTTCACGTGCTCCACCAGGGCGGCGTTGGCCCGGCCCGTGCGCACCGAGGCGAAGTCACGCTTGGTGGCCTCGATGGCTTTTTTCATTTTGGATTCGGTCTCGTTCAGGATGGAATTCGCGTCGTCCAATTCATCACCTCTTTAAGTCGGTTTGAAACTAGTTTTTGACGGTGGTGCCAATCGGCTCCCCCCACACGGCCTTGTGGATATTGCCGGGGGGCTGCAGGCTGAAGACAACGATCGGCAGTTTGTTGTCCATGCAAAGGGCGAAGGCGTTGGAGTCCATGACCTTGAGCCGCCGGTCAAGGGCGTCCTGGTAGGTAAGGCTGTCGAACTTCTTGGCTTTCGGGTCCTTCTTGGGATCGGCGCTGTAGATGCCGTCCACATTGGTGGCCTTGAGCATTGCATCGGCGTCAATCTCGATGGCCCTCAGGGCCGCGGCCGTATCGGTGGTGAAATAGGGGTTTCCGGTCCCGCCTGCGAAGATCACGATGCGGCCCTTTTCCAGGTGCCGCAGGGCCCGCCGGCGGATATAGGGCTCGGCCACCTTGGACATCTCGATGGCGCTTTGCACACGGGTGTGGGCGCCCAACTGCTCGAGGGCGTTCTGGAGCGCCAGCCCGTTGATGAGGGTGGCCAGCATGCCCATGTAGTCGGAGGAAACCCGGTCCATGCCCATGCGTTCGCCGTCGGCGCCGCGGTAGATGTTGCCGCCGCCGATGACCAGGGCGATTTCGACCCCCGACTTCTGGACCTCGTAAACAGCCTTGGCAATGGCACGGACGACCTTTTCATCGATCCGGTGCTGGTTATCGCCGGCCAGGGCTTCACCCGAAAGCTTTAAAAGGACGCGTTTGAACCGGGGGCCGGATTTTGAACCTTTGGAGGAAGCTGAAGCCATTCGCTCATTCCCTTGACGTTTTCACCGAAAGAGACTTGGAGAACAGCAGACTTTGGTTTATTCGCCCAATTGGAGGCGGCTGAACCGGCGGACCACTACGTTCTCACCCAGCTTGGCGGCCACTTCGGTGATGTATTGATTCACGGTCTTCTTGGGCTCGCGGATATAGGGCTGGTCCACCAGGCAGACCTGTTTATAGTAGCTTTCGATCTTGCCTTCCGCAATCTTGGCCTGGACAGCCTCGGGCTTGCCCGATTGCTTGGCTTCGTTCAGGTAAATGGCCCGTTCTTGTTCGAGCTCGGCGGCGGGGACTTCCTCGCGGGTGACGTATTTGGGGACGGAAGCGGCAATCTGCATGGCCAGTTCCTTGGCTAGGTTCTGGAAATCGTCGGTCTTGGCCACGAAGTCCGTCTCACAGTTGACCTCCACCAGCACGCCCACCTTGCCGCTGTGCACGTAGCTGCCGATGACGCCTTGGTTGGCGCTGCGGCCCGAGCGTTTGGCCACCTGGGCCACGCCCTTTTCCCGCAACCAGACCACGGCTTTCTCAAAATCCCCGGCCGTTTCGGCCAAGGCCTTCTTACAATCCATCATGCCCGCGCCGGTCTTCTCGCGCAGTTCCTTTACCGCGTTTGCTGTGATTTCCATTTCAAAAGCTCCCTAGATTCATTTAAAGAATGTTTTGTTTTCGCTTGTACCGCCGCCTGACATCTTTCGTCAGGGCTTGTCGTCGCGGACGCGTTTGGTACGGATACGTTCGACCTTTTCGTTGGCCAGTTCGTCGGCCAGGACCGAAACGGTCTTGGCGTCGCCCGCCAGGGTTTCGACGTTTGCCGTGAGCAGTTCGGATTCTTCCTTTTGTTCCTCGGGGGCCTTTTCCTCTTCAACCACCGCCGTGGCTTCTTCGGCGGAAGCCGTCTCAGCGGCCGCCAGCATTTCCTCACCCACTTCGGAGGGCCCGACCGCCGCGTCCGGCGACACTTCCTTGCCTTCCAATTCCTTGGAACGGCCTTCCAGCACGGCCGAGGCCATGACCGAGGTCATGAGCTTGACGGCCCGGATGGCGTCATCGTTGCCCGGGACGACCACGTCAATTTCGCTGGGGTCGCAATTGGTGTCGACCACCGCCACGACCGGAATGCCCAGTTTGCGGGCTTCCTGGACGGCGATGTGTTCCTTCTTAGTGTCGATGACGAAGATGGCGCCGGGCAGCTTGGGCAGGTTCTTGATGCCGCCCAGGGAACGGCCTAGCTTTTGTTTGTCCTTGTTCAAACCGGCCTGTTCCTTCTTGGTGCGGTCGGCCATCTCGGTCTCCGAGATGCTTTCCAGTTCCTTCAGGTAGCCGATGGACTTCTTGATAGTGGCGAAATTGGTGAGCATGCCGCCCAGCCAGCGGTAGTTAACGTAGGGCATGCCGCAACGGTCCGCCTCTTCCTTGATGGCGTCCTGGGCCTGCTTCTTGGTCCCCACGAAGACGATGGTCTCGCCTGAAGCGGCCAGGTCCTTCACGAACTGGTAGGCTTCCTTGAGTTTCTTGACGGTTTTTTGGAGGTCGATAATGTGGATCCCATTGCGCTCCCCGAAAATATAGAGGGCCATCTTGGGATTCCAGCGGCGGGTCTGGTGGCCGAAGTGAACACCGGCTTCCAGCAATTGCTTCATTGAAACAGACATCATGGTACGACTCCTTTAAGTTGTTCCACCGCTTCTTCTTTCCACCCGGAGGGCGGGTCCCCTTCCAACCCTCGCGGGCCACTGAAAGGAACGTCGAAAAAGCGTGAGAGATAGGCCGGCGGCGGACCGCCTTGCCTGCTTCACGAGGCAAGCCTTGCGAAGCCGCATGGTTATAGCATGAACTCGCTGGAAATCACAAGATTTTGTTGGTTTTAGGCGGGGTAAAAAGCCCTATTCGGGGCTCATCACGGACTAACCCCCGATGCGGGACATGGCTTCGCCTGGAGCAGGTGTGGTGAACCAGAAGGAATGGCCCTCGGGCTTGTGGTGGACGGCCCCCCGGATGCGTTCTTTAAGCGCTGCATCGGGAATTCCTCCCTGAAGCAGTGGTTTCAAGGCCAAACCGTCCGCATGGGCCATACAGAGTTTCAAGAAACCATCCGCCGAAAGCCGCAACCGGTCGCAACGGGAACAGAAGGAATCGCTGACCGAACTGATGAAGCCGATCTTCCCCATTGCCTTCGGCAGCCGCCAATCCGTTGAAGGCGCGTGGGCATAGCCGTCCACGGATTCCATCGCGCCCAAGGCAGCCTCGATCATTGCTTTTACTTCCTTGGGCGGGACCCCTTGCGAACGTTCCAGGCGGACCGATGCTGTCACCGGCATATATTCGATGAAACGGATTTCCCAAGGATGGTCCATGGTCAGCCGCGCCAGATCCACCACGTCTTCCAGGTTTTCTTTAAGGACAACACAATTGACCTTCAGGGGCGTCAACCCCGCCTTTTCAGCTGCCATCAAACCGTCCCAAACCTTTTTCAGGCTGCCACCGCGGGTAATGGCCTTGAACCGCTCATCGTCCAAAGAGTCCAGGCTGACCGTCACCCGTTTGAGGCCCGCCTTTTTCAGGGGCTCCGCCAGGGTTTCCAAGCGCGTCCCGTTCGTCGTCAGGCTCAGGTCCCTGAGTGGAAGTCGCGCCAGGCGTTCGACAAGATCGTTCAGCCGGGGATAAAGGAGGGGTTCGCCGCCCGTGATTTTGATCCGGTCGATCCCCAATTCCACCAGGGTTTCAACAGCCCTTATCTTTTCCTCCAGGGTCAGCAGTTGCGGTTTGTCCAGCCAGGCCACGCCCTCTTCCGGCATGCAGTAGCGGCATTTCAGGTCGCAACGGTCCGTCACCGAAAGCCGAAGAGTTTTCATTTCCCTGCCGAATTTGTCCTTCAACGTCGTTTCCTTCCCCGCCAAGCACGGATTTCATTTCAATTCTCTGTGTCTCGCTTGCTGTTTAACCAACATAGCTGTTTTAAAAGCCGTAAACAACCCGGGTCGGCTTAGCCGATCCTTCGGACCGAATTAGACTTCAAGATCAAGTAAACTTCCTTCCCCGGGGCCAGATCCATTTCCTTCACCGCGCCCCTGGTAAGGCGGACCAGCAGGGGAAATCCCGCCCAAAGTTTCAGTAAGTCCGTTTCATCTTGGACGATCGCTTCAATCCTGGCTGAAAGGACGTTCCTCGCTGAAAGCCCCTTGACCGGCGCGAGGGACAAAAGAATATCCTCGGCCGAAACGGCCAACTGAATCGGTTCTCCGGGGCGCAGTGGGATAGGGGTAGTCCACAAGAGAGTCTCCCCCACCTTAATCCCGGTCAAACCCCTTTCCTCGTCCTGGACGCTGACACTTCCCTCCAACAGGTTGTCGAAAGAAACGCCCGCCCATTGGGATTTGACGGCTCCCGCCCCCAATACAGAAAAGGGTTCTCCTTGAGCCAGGACCTTTCCTTTCTCTAGGACGACGGCTTCCTCGCCCAGGGCGAGGATATCCGGGATATCGTGGGTGACGTAGAGGATGGGAACATGGAACCTGTCCCGGATCTTCTTCAGGTAAGGAAGAATCCTTCCCTTGAGCCCCCCATCCAACGCCGAAAGCGGCTCGTCCAATAGCAGGAGACGGGGGCCCGAAACCAGGGCCCGGGCCAGCCCCACTCGTTGCTTTTCCCCGCCGGAAAGACGGGAAGGAAGGGCGCTCAAAATCTTGCCCAATTCCAAAAGCTCCACCACTTCCCCGAACCGGGGGGATTCCCCGCCGCCGGCTCGGTCCACCCCAAAAAGGATGTTCCTTTCCACCCGCAAGTGGGGGAACAAAAGCACGTCCTGGGGCAGGTATCCGATCCGCCTTTTTTCGGGCGGCAATCTTAACCCCTTGGCCGAGTCCTCCAGAATGACCCCTGACAACTCAATGCGGGTATCCCGGGCGTGGCGGAGCCCGGCCACCATTTCCAAGAAACTCGTCTTGCCCGCTCCGGAAGGCCCGGCCAAAACGGTGACGCCGGCTTCCAGGTAAAGATCAACTTCCAGTGAAAAATCCGCCAATGGAAGCCTCCCGCGGACTTGGAGAAGGGGGGTATTCATGGGCGCCCCTTTCCTACCGACCCGGGGATTTTGCCGATCCATCCCGAAAGCCAGAGCACGGCGAAGGATAACGTGATGGAGCAGAGCATCAGGCGGCCCGCATCTGCGTCCCGCCCTAATTCGATGAATTGGAATATCTGAACCGGAAGCGTGGTCGTCCGCCCGGGGATATTCCCGGCCACGAGGATCGTCGCCCCAAATTCGCCCAGGGCCCGGGCGAAAGCCAGCACCATCCCGGCGGCCACACCCCTCTTCGACAAGGGCAGGGTTACGGCAAGGAAGGTGCGCAAGGGACTCGCCCCCAGGGAGCGCGCCACCCCTTCCAGGCGGGGGTCCACCGCCTCAAAGGCCGTCCTGGCGGAGCGGACCAAAAGGGGAAAGGACATAACGGCCATGGCCGCGACGACAGCCTTCCAGGTGAAAATCACCTGGATTCCGAACCGGTCCAGGAAACTCCCCAGCCACCCCAGGCGGCTGAAGAGCTTGAGGAGGATAAGTCCGGTAGCCACGGGGGGCAGCACCAAGGGGAGCGAGACCAGGGTTTCCACCAGCGACTTTCCCCGCCATTCGCGGCGGGCCAAAAGCCAGGCTATCAGGAGCCCCGGGGGGGTGATGAGAAGGGCGGACAAGAAGGCCATGCCCGCCGTGAAAAGAATGAGGTCCGCTTCCCCGCTGTCCATGCGGTTATTTCAAACGATCCGCCGGGAGAAAACCATACTTTTTAAATACGTCCAGGGCGTCCTTTGACTTTAAGAAGGCAAGAAACTTTGCGGCCGCTTCCCTTGACTTCGAATCTTTCAATTGGGCCACAGGATAGGAAATTTTGGGCCCTTGCTTTAAAGACACCTCAAAGGCCGTTTTCACTTTCTTGGAAAGTGCCGCGTCGGTCTTGTAAACGATGGCGGCGTCCGCGTTTCCATATTCCACCGCCGCCAAGGCGGCCTTGACATTGTTCGCGGGTATCACTCGGGCTGACAGGGCTTCCCAAATCCCAAGTTGGGTCAGGTATTGCTTGGTATAAACCCCGGCGGGAACACCCGAAGGATCGGCCAAAGAGAGGCGTTTCACCGGGGCCGAAACCAGGTCCGCCGGTTTGGAAAGAACCAGTTTACTGTCCAATGGGACTACGACCACCAGCTTGTTGGAAAGCAGGTCGGTCCGGCTTCCCTCCAACAACAGTTTTTTATCCTGAAGGCCGTCCATTTGCTTCTCGTCGGCCGAGAAAAACAGGTCGGCGGGAGCGCCTTCCACGATCTGCCGGGCCAGGAGGTTGGAAGCCCCAAAATTAAAAAGCGGCTTATCCCCCGTGGTCTTTTCGTAACCTACGGCGATCTCCTTCAACGCGTCCGTCAAGCTTGCCGCGGCAAAAACACTCACTTCTCCGGCGGCGGCAAAAGCCGGGGCGAACAGGATGGCGGCGAAAACGGCGCTCATTAAACGGCTCACAGTTTTTTTCATTGGCCACTCCCTCAAAAAACCTCGTTTGGATATTTATATAACTTGTCGATCGATTTTGCGAAATAAGAATCGCCGATTTCGCCGTTTAAGTCGCGTTTAGAAAATTCAAAAGCGAGGGAATGTCCCCGATCCGAATTGACCTTTTTGTCAGTTCGATGCAAATATCGACATTCAGGATTTTTGCGGGACCTGGTTTTTCCAGTCTGGATAGGCCCATTTCAAAAAAGGAGTTTGTTACCAATCCTTGCCGACAAAACGGTTCTGGCGTATGTTGACCTTGTTCTAACAATAACTGCCAAATAACCTTTTATTGAACTTGGGGGGATTTTGATTTCCATCGAACACAAAACCGAAACCCGCCGCACGGCCCGCGCCCAAGCTGTGGTGAAGGCGGCCCCTGCCACAATCCAGCGGCTCAAGCGCAATGACCTGCCCAAGAAGGATGTGCTCATCGTGGCCCGTACCGCCGGCATGATGGCGGCCAAGAAGACGCCCGAACTCCTGCCCGATTGCCATCCCCTCCATCTGGAAGCCGTGGAAGTTTTGTTGGAGGCCCGAAAGGACCGGATTCACATCGAATCGAGGGTGGCCCTGACGGCCAAAACCGGAGCCGAAATGGAGGCCCTGACCGCCGTCACCGTGGCGGCCCTGACGGTCTACGACATGCTTAAACCCATCGACAAAAACATGGAAGTCACCGGCATCAAACTTTTGGAAAAAACCGGCGGCAAATCCGACCGCAGCTTCAAAATCCCGCCGGGATTCAAGGCGGCGGTCCTGGTCGTTTCGGACCGGGTCTCCAAGGGTTTATATAAGGATGCTTCCGGATTAAAGGTCGTAGAGCGGCTGAAATCCCTGGGCGTGAAGAAAATCTCCTCCGCTACCGTGCCGGACGACAAGGATTCGATCATCTCCGCCTTGAAAGGCTATTGCGACAAAGGCGTTTCCTTGGTTTTGACAACCGGCGGCACCGGCCTTTCCCCCCGCGACGTCACGGTCGAAACCGTGAAAAAGGTCATCGACCGGGAAATTCCCGGTATCGCCGAAACCGCCCGGGCCTACGGCCAAAGGCGCACGCCCTATTCCATGCTCTCCCGCGGCATCGCGGGCCAGCGCGGCCAAAGCCTCATCGTCACCCTGCCCGGTTCCCCCAAGGCGGCCGAGGAATGGTGGAATGCGCTCTTCCCCGGGCTTCTGCACGCCTTTGACGTGATGCGCAACCAGCCCGGCCATTGACATGATCACGGTCGAGCAGGCCCGGCGGCTTATTTCCAAAAATACCACCCGGCTTACCCCCATCTCCAAACTCCTCCCTGAAGCTTTGGGTTTGGTTTTGGCCCGGGATGTCCAATCCCCCTCCGACTATCCCCTCTATGACGTTTCAGCGATGGACGGCTATGCGCTGAAGGCCGCCGACACCCGTAAAGCCTCCCCCTCCCATCCCGTCTCTTTAAAAGTGCTGGGCACCCAGCATGCGGGTGACTACTTAAAGACCCGCCTGAAACCGGGGGTTTCTTTCCGCGTGATGACCGGCGGTGTCGTCCCGGCCGGCGCCGATTCCGTCCTGGAACGCGAACTCGTCACCGAAAAGAACGGTGTTGCCTTCATCACTCATCCCATTTCCAGGGGCCGCAATATGCGCTACCGGGGGGAAGGCATCACAAAGGGCGGGAAAGTGATGACGGCGGGCGCTTTCCTTCATTCCCGCGCCATCGGCTTCCTGGCCAGCCTGGGGCTGGACAGGGTCCCGGTTTATCCCGAGCCCCGCGTGGCCCTTGTCGTCACGGGAAACGAACTGGCGAAGCCGGGCCGGAAATTGAAAGCCGGGCAAATCTACAACAGCAACCAATGGATGCTCGAAACCGCGCTCAAGGAGCAAGGGCTGGCGCCTTCCTTGAGTATCTGCGTCCCCGATCACCCGGCCCGCCTCAAAAACCAGGTTCGAAAGGCCCTTCGTTCCTGCGACTTGCTGGTTCTCGTGGGCGGCGTTTCGGTCGGCGACTCCGATTTCTCAAAACCCGTCCTCCAATCCTTGGGCGTCCGGCAGGTCTTCTGGCGGGTGGCCCAAAAACCTGGCTTTCCCCTCTACTTTGGGAAACGGGGAAAAACCCTCGTCTTCGGCTTGCCGGGCAACCCCGCTTCGGCCTGGGTCAATTTTTATGAATATGTCCTGCCCTGCCTCCGAAAACTCCAGGGGCTAGGTGTCGAAAACATCCGCCGCACCGCAAAACTCATTTCCCATGGCCCCAACCGGGGGTTCAAAACCCTCTATTTAAAAGCCCAGTTCAAGGATGGCCCCCAACCCCAAGTGGTTCTTTTGAAAGGCCAGGGTTCCCACCTTCTCCAATCCCTCGCCGAGGGCAATGCTTTGGCGGTGGTGCCTTCCGGCAAAGGGAAGCTCAAGAAGGGTGAAAAACTTGAAATCCATCCTTTGCACTGAATTCCAACAGGTCCAATGATGGCTGCACGATGAAAAACCTTGTGACCCCTCGCTTGATCCTTCGCCGGTGGCAATCGGAGGACATTGAACCCTTTCACCACATTAATTCGGATCCACAAGTCATGGAGTTTTTTCCTTCCCCTTTGACCTTGGACCAAACACGTTCCCTGGTGTCGAGGATCGGGTCTTCCTTCGAGGAAAAAGGATTCGGCCTTTGGGCCGCCGAACTCAAGACAACCGGGGAAATGATCGGCTTCATTGGCTTGTCGGTTCCGGCATTCGAGGCGCCTTTTACGCCCTGCGTCGAAATAGGATGGCGGTTGTCCCCCACCCATTGGGGGAAAGGCCTGGCGCCGGAAGGGGCCCAAAGGGTTTTGGAGTTTGCTTTTCGGGAACTGGGCCTTCCGGAAATCGTTTCTTTTACCAGTGGCCTCAATCAAAAGTCGCGGCGGGTCATGGAAAAAATCGGGATGGTCTATAATCCCAGGGACGATTTCGAGCATCCCCTTTTACCGGAAGGCCATTGGTTGAGGCCGCACGTCCTTTACCGGATCCGGAAAGAAACCCAGGGAGCCGTCCCATGAAAATCCGCGTCCTATTGTTCGCCGGCATCCGGGAAAAGCTCGGTCAAAGCGAACTCACCCTGGAATTGCCTGCTTCCAGCCCGGTTTCCAGCCTTCAAGAATCCTTGGGTATCGAGAAGCCTCTTTGGTCATCCATGGCCTTCGCGGTCAACCAAATCTATGTGCCCGTCCAAACCCCTCTTAAAGAGGGGGATGAAGTGGCCATCATCCCTCCCGTTGCGGGAGGCTGAGATGGTACGGATCACCGACCAACCCATCGATTCCGAGGTCCTTCACCAGGAATTAGCAAAAAACTCCGAGTCTTTCGGCGGGGTTTCCTTATTTGAGGGCCGGGTCCGAAACCACAGCCACGGTAAACAGGTCACTTCCCTCTTTTATGAGTGCTACCAACCCATGGCCTTGAAGGTGATGGAGGAAATCCGGCAGGAAGCCCTCTCCAAGTGGAAAGATGTCAAAATCATCGCCGTCCACCGCTACGGGCCCATCCCGCTAGGGGAAGCGGCCGTCTGGATCGGCGTGGCCGCCTCCCACCGCGACGAGTCTTTCGCCGCCTGCCGTTTCATGATCGACGAGATCAAGAGCCGCGTACCCATCTGGAAGAAGGAAGAATACGCGGATGGCACCCACGTTTGGGTCCACCAAAGTTGTTGAAAGGAGACATCGTGTCGTCACCCGGAATAGCCAAAACGCCCTCTCCCCCCTATTACGCGGTCATCTTCACCTCCCAAAGGACGGAGGGCGACAAGGGTTACTCGGCCATGGCCGAGAAAATGGTGGAATTGGCTTCCCGGCAGTCCGGTTTCCTCGGGGTGGAAAGCGCCCGGGAGGCGGACGGCCTGGGGATCACCGTGTCCTATTGGGAAAGCGAAGAGGCCATCCGGAACTGGAAAAGGAATTCGGAGCATCAATTGGCCCAGGAGGCCGGCAAGAAAACCTGGTATGAAACCTACCAGATCCGGGTCGCCAAGGTGGAAAGGGAATACGGGAAATAAATCAGCGTTTTTCCGGCGGTATTCCCTTGAGGGTCCTGGAAAATTCCCCATGGGCCGCCTCGTCCACAGGCCGGTGTTTGGTTTTAACCGAAGCCGGATACCGGCCCAGGTAATTCCCGTTTTTCCAGTCGGTCACCGGACGTATCGGCCTGGGAGAGAACCCTCCCCCGCAACCGGGACAGACATTCCCCAGCACCCCGTCCACACAGTCCCTGCAAAAAGTGCATTCGAAGGTACAAATCATGGCGTCCGTGGATTGGGGCGGCAGCGGCTTGCCGCAGTGCTCACAAACAGGCCTTAATTCCAGCATCGCGCCTCCTTGATGATCTCAACTTTTTCCCATCGGTTGGTAGTGTCCGGAAGGGACCCGGAAAGCAACCATGAAGCGGTTCCAAGCATTGATGGCCACAATGGCATGCGTCAGGTCCGCCGTTTCCTTCTCGTTGAAATGCCTCCGCACCTCCTGGTAAACCTCCTCCGGCGCGTGGGTCTCCGAAAGCAGGGTCAGGGCCTCCGTCCAGGCCAGGGCCGCCCTTTCCCGCTCGCCATAAAGGGACGATTCCCTCCAGGCGTTGAGCATGTAAACACGTTCCTCCGTTTCCCCCGCGGCCCTGGCATCCTTCGTGTGCATGTCCAGGCAATAAGCGCATCCGTTGATTTGCGAGGCGCGGATTTTCACCAGTTCCTTCAAGGCCGGCTCCAAGTTCGACGTCTTGGTGTAATCACTGAAAGCCTTCATGGTCCGGTAACTATCAGGCGCGACTTGGGCGTAATTTAACCTTTGTTTTTCCATTGTCATTCCTCCCATCCCGGTTAAGTTTCCATCTGGATCCTAATGGCCGCGATAAACACATCGTCGAAATTCAGTCTTGGGTGCTTTAGATAATTGGTCATCCTATATGTTAAGCTCGTCGCATGAAAGCCCCCTTGCCCATCACAGTCGCCATCCTCTTGGGCGGCCAAAGCAGCCGGTTCGGTTCACCTAAGGCCTTCCTCGATTGGAACGGGAAAAGCTTGGCGGCCCATATCGCCGGAACCGCCTTACCGGTTGTTTCCGAAGTCCTTTTCGTCGGCAAAGCAAAGGACCAAATTCCGCCCGATGCCAAGTCCCTGGGCTGGTTCGCGGCCGATGCTCCCAACTTCCCCGGGCCCTTGGCGGGCCTGGCCGCGGCGCTCTCCCAAGCTTCCAAGCCTTGGGTTTTCCTAACGGGTGTTGATATGCCCTATATAAATGAGAAAACCCTCAGGGAATTCTGGCTTTTACGGGAAAAGTCGGTGTTATTGGACGCCGCGGTGCCCTACAGGGAAGACCGTTGGCAGCCCCTCTGCGCGCTCTGGAACCGCCATAGCTTGAAATCCCTGGAGGCTTCCACTTGGAATAGCTTCCAGCATTTCTTGAATGAAGGCGGGCTGAAAATAATGAAGGTCGAAGAAGGCACCCTGCGCTCTTGGGACCCAGAGTTGAGGTGTCTAAGAAGCTTCAACACTCCCGAAGAATTGAAACAACTACAAAATCTTGAACCACAGAGTTCACGGAGTACACAGAGTTAAAATCGTTAAGAATGAATCATCGTTTTTGCCGTACTCTGTGTCCTCCGTGTACTCTGTGGTTAGATCGAGGTTCCGATGTTCAGAAAATTTAAATTCGAGCAGGATTTTTACGACAAGCTCCGTTGCATCCCCTTTTCCACCCGTTACAAGCTGGACTTGGCCGGCGTCAAGCTTTCCCTCAAAAGCTGGAACCTCTTTTCCGAAGAGGAACGGGCGAAACTTTGCCAGATGGACGCCGAGGGCCCGGAAGCGGCCCGTTACAGGGAATTATTGGTTTCCCTGCTTCAAAAACTGGGTGAACCCGCCAAGTTCCTGGAACCGACGCAATTGGAGTCGGAAAAGGCCCAATGGGGAAATCCCAATCTAATTCCCGCTGATATCGCGGCTAAAATTTCACAGTTGGGATTAACGATCGGATTGGAAGAATGGAAAAGGCTGGACGATCTGCAACGCTTTGTGTTGTTCAAGCTTTCCCAAGGCAAACACGACCACGTCAACCTGGGGCCCGCCCTGAAGGAATTTTTAGATTCAGACACTCGATATAAAACTTAAACGATAACAAGACTTCACATTTTACGGAAAAATTGGTCTTTTAATGACCCGGGAGAAACAGCCGAAATATGTTTGAAATCAGTGCATAAAATCCATTTTGCAATTCGGGTTGACCTAGTGCCAAAACAATTGGAAAAAGCACTCCTGTAATCAAATTATAGCTGTCTCTGACATTTTGAGATCGTTGGATGGCTCCCTTCAGATAAACAAACTGTTCATCAATATGAGATTTCATTTCCGCGGTGGCGGCTTGAATTAATTTAGCCTGAACACCTTGAAGATTTTCTATCAATTTCATTTTCTGTTCAGAACTAAGCGGTTCGGTCGCTAATGGGATGGCGGAAGTTCGACCTCGCTGGAAATTCTCAAATAAGTCCGGCACCGACAATTCCGCTTTGGATTCCTCAAGCCAAGATCCAAATTCATTTATCAATTCATCATCAACCTCAACCTGCCCTTCAACGTTTTCAGTACTAGACCCACTCGGCCAAATTTCTACGGCCCAAACAGCATCCATCCCCATACCAAAAACCGTTTTGCAAAAAGAAAAATGCACTTGAGGATTTTCAATAAAGAACCAAGTTGCACATTCAATTTCACCCAAAATCGAATTCATGCTTGAATTCAGTCTGAATTCAATAAGTTTTGGGTCAATTCCATGTTCAATCATAACTTCAGTAAATCTATTTTTTAAAACCCTCGGAACCATAAAGCTCATTTGGAATCCTTAAAAGTTTTTCTTTGATGCAAATATTTTATGAGTTTTGTCTTAATAAACATTCATTCTTTTTTCACTTAAAAACCCCACCAAGGTTTGGCCGTTCTCCTCGGCAATGGAAACCGCCAGGCTGCTGGGCGCGCCAATGGCGGCCACCAGGGGGATGCCCGCAGCCAAGGCCTTTTGCATGATCTCGAAAGAAACCCGGCCGCTGACGAGAAGACAAAGGTCCTTAAAGGGCAGCTTCTTGTTCAAAAGCCCCCAACCCACCACCTTATCCAAGGCATTGTGGCGGCCCACATCCTCCCGGAGCACCACCAGTTTCCCCTTCGAGTCAAACAAGGCGCTGGCATGAAGGCCGCCGGTCTTTTCAAAAGTTTCCTGGGCCTTCCGAAGTTTATCCGGCAGGGCATAAAGGACCTTCTTGGATATCTTGAATTTGGATTTGACGGGTTTGAAATTGTGCCGGACCGCCTTAAGGCTGGCCTTACCGCAGACCCCACAGCTGGAGGAAGTGTAGAAATGGCGGGTCAGTTTCGAAGGGTCGAAGGCCGCACCAGGCTTCAAAAAGACATTGATGGTATTTTCGTCCAATTCACTCTTGGGGTTCTGGCACCCCACGATTTCACTAAGGTCCTTGGGGGAGTGAACGATACCTTCGGTGTAAAGAAAGCCGGCGGCCAGTTCCCTGTCATGGCCAGGGGTGCGCATGGTGACGGAAACGCTTTTGCCGTTGACCCGGATTTCGAGGGGTTCCTCGGTGACAACTTGGTCGAGAAGAATTCTTTTGGAGCCCTTGGCCCATTTTTGGATTTTAACCGCCGAACTCGTTTTCATCGTAGGACCATCCAAGATCAAAGATCGGTTTAAAGGGGTTTTTGCGCCCAAACCGAAACCGTGGAGTAAAAGACAGCCTTCACTCCAGGGTTTCCGGCCATTTCCACATAGGTCCGCAGGTCCGCTTCCGTGACCGCCCCCGTTTGGAGGTACTGGTTCCAAAGCTGCAAGGTGGATTGCCGCATCACTTCCGCGGTCCCTTGCCCGCCGGATTCCAAGGGAGCAAAAACGTCCTCCCGGACATCCGCGAATCCGGCCTGGGCTAGGTATCCGCCCAGCTTTGAGCCGAAGGCGTAGTCATTATGTTTTTGTTCGAACAACCGGCGGACGGCTTCCCGGAGGGCGTCGAAGCTTTTCAACCCCGGTCCTTCCGGCCCTTCCCACCGGGCCGCTGAAAAATCCGCGTCCTCGGCCAAAAGCCATCCCCCGGGCCTGAGGGACGCCATCATCCTGTCCAGCATCTCCCGGAAGCCCGGGTTATGCATCAGCACATAACGCTCATGGATGAGGTCGTAAGCCCCTGCTTCCAGCTCCATCTTCGCCCAATCGCCCTTCAGGACTTTCAAATTCCGGTGTTGGAGCCGGTCGAGGAAACGGGTATCCAGGTCCACCCCCGTCACCCCGCCGCGGGAACCAGTTTTTTCCAGCATCCAGGGCAACAACCCGCCTGCCCCCGCCCCTACTTCAAGAACCGATTTCGCGGCCAAGGACCCTAAAGACTCCAAACGTTTCCGGGTACGGGGATCGAACAATTCCTCAATGGACCGCAGCCGTTCATACTCCGACCGGTCCTTCGCATCGTTGAAGATATAACTATGTTCGGTCATAGGTCCCGGGGGCCATCAATGCATCTTTACTTGCTGCGGAATTTCTATCACCACCCGGGCGTTGTAATCGGGCACGCCGCCTCCCGCGTCCACCAATCCCCGGGGAATGAGGATATTGCCCTCGGGCCAATGCACCTGCAGGTTGCCCGGGGCCAGGGGCGCCAAATGCACCCGGCAGGTGAGGCGGCCCTGGCCGTTTACCAGTTCCACCTTGTCCCCCTGCTTTAAATGAAGCTCCCCCGCGTCCTCGCCGTTCATCAAAACCGCGTCCCGGGGCGCGTTATTCAGCGGGTCGATTTCGGCATAGATAAGGGAATTGAACTGTTTGCCCCGGCGGGTGGAAAGCTCGAATTCGCCGGGCTTCCGCGTCATATCGGGAAGGGCCACAGCCTTCAGCCGGGCCTTCTGGTCGGGAGTCTGGAACCGTCCGCCCTCGCAGAGGTGGGGTCCGCCATATTGAAAGGCATCTCCGGTTTTGGCCAATTTTTGGATGCCCTCATATAGAGGGACAACCTTGGCGATCTCCTCGCGGATTTCCTGGGATGTCCCGCATTTCAACAAGCCGGCCTTTTCGGGATAAGCGGCCGCCGCCACCTGGAGCAGGATCTTCCATTCGGCCCGGGCTTCCCCCACCTGCCGCTCGATCTGGGGGCTGAACATGACCCGTCGCTCGGTGGAAGTCTCCGTGCCGCCCCCCTCTTGTTCATAACGGGTCTGGGCCGGAAGCAGGATCACCTCTTCCCCTTCCACCAACATCTGGTCCGTCAGGATGATGTCCTGGTGGACCCTCAAGGGAACCTTGGCCAGGGCCTGGCGCACATAGGCCGGGTCCGGCAGGGTCGAGAGGAAATTTCCGCCCATGCAGTAAAGGACATCCAGTTCGCCCCTGGCCGCCGCTTCCACCATGTCCACCGTGGAAAGGCCCGGTTTTTCGGCGATGGGAAAACCGTATTGTTCTGAAAGGTGCCTGGCGTTCTCGGGTGTGATGGGCTTGCCGCCCGGAAAGACCGTGGAGTAGGCCCCCATCTCGGCGCCCGACTGCACGGACGAATGGCCCCGGATGGGCATGAGCCCGGCGCCTTCCCGCCCGACGTAGGACTGGGTCAACCCCACATTCACGATCATCGATACGGCATCCGCGCCGAAGACATGCTGGGTGATGCCCATGCTCCAGACGAAGATGCCCCGGGGCGAGCGGTGCAACAACTCGGCGAACTGCCGCATGGAGGATTCGGGCAGGCCCGACTGCTTTTCCAGCATCTCCCAAGGCAACCCCCTGGCCTTTTCCTTCAAGTCCTCAAAACCCAGGGTATGGTCCCGGAGGAAGTTGGGATTCACCCAATTGTTCTCGCACAAAACCTTCAGGACCCCGTAAAGGAAGGCAATGTCGCCTCCCTGGGACACGGGATACCAATAATCGGTGACGTCGGTGCCGAAGACGGCGCTGGAAAAGGCGGAAGGCACCCAATAGCGGTCCATGCCAGGCTCCAGGTAGGGATTCACCAGCGCCACTTTGGCCCCGTTCTTCTTGGCTTCGTGAAGGTACTTCATGGTGACCGGCTGGTCGTTGGCGGGATTGGCGCCGAAAAAGACGATGAGGTCGGCCTTGTAAAAATCCTTGTAGCTGCAGGTGGTCGCGGCCACGCCCAGGGCGGACTTCATGGCGGCGGTGGAAGGCGAATGGCAGAGCCGGGCCGAGTTGTCCACGTTGTTGGTGCCCAGGAAGCGGGCGGCCTTCTGGGCCGCGTAGTAGGTTTCGTTGGTGACGCCCCGGGAAGTCACGAAAAAGGCCATGCGGTCCGGCCCGGCGGCCCGCAAGCGCTTACCGATGCGCTCCAAGGCCTCCTCCCAGGTAATGCGGTGGAACCCCTTATCCCCCTTTTGCCGGAGGAAGGGAAAAGGAAGGCGGCCCAGGCGCCTCAATCGGTCGTTGCGCAGGCTTTTTAGCGCCTCCACATCCCCCAAGAGATTGGAGTCCAACTCCGGTGCGGTGTTCATCCGAAGCAGGTTCAGGCGTGTCATGCACAGGTGGATCCCGTCGACGGTCCAGTCGTGCAGGCCCGCTACGCCCAGGGCGCAGCCGTCGCAAACGCCGCGGGTCAGGACCTTCCAGGCGTAGGACAGGTTGTCCCGGTTATCCCAAAATACCCGGGCCATGTCGCGGAAGTGCTTGGGCTTCACCTGGCCCAGGCCAAAAGGCACCCAGCGGAGCCAGGACCTGGTTAAACTCGTTTTTATGGTTCCGGGCATGAATCCCTTCCTTAAGTGCCGGCCTTACCGCCGTCCCTTCCCAAGTTTTCGATCCATTTCTTCCCAAAGACCTGGGTAAAAATTTCCCACGACGTAAACATGGCCCAAACAAACCAAAAAAAAGCACCAAATTCAACGGAAATCAGGGTTTATTTTTGGCACATGCTTTGCCCTTTATCAAGACAAGTTTATCGGTTCGTTGGGCCTTTTGCCGACAAAAAGCCGGTAGCTCATTCAAGGAGGCAACAATGCGAGCTCTCGTTATCGACGATTCAAAAACCATGCGGATCTTCCTCAAGAAGGTCCTCAGGGACCTGGGGTTTGAGGTTTTTGAGGCGGACAACGGCCTGTCGGCCCTGGAGCTGATGAAACAGGACGAAAAGATGGGGCTGGTCCTGGTGGATTGGAACATGCCGGTCATGGACGGTTATGAGTTTGTCCGCGCGGTGCGTTCCCAGGCGGGCAACGAGGAGGTCAAACTCATGATGGTCACCAGTGAGACCCAGGCGGACGGCATCGACCGGATCGCCGAGGCCGGGGCGGATGGTTACCTGACCAAACCCGTCACGCCGCAGGCTTTGGCTGAAAAAATCGGCCATTTCCAATTGAAGGGGGCCTGACATGCAAGATACCGAATTGCAATTGGAGAGCGTCGAAAATCTGGTGAACGACATCTGGGGAAAGTTCCTGGGCATGGAAATCCATGGATCAGTTCAACCCGAAGCGGCGCCCTTTTCCGATTCCTACTTCGCCTGGGTCCGCATCGTGGGCCATGAAAACATCACCATCATCCTCAAATGCCCCGAATCGCTGGCCCGGTGGACCACCGCGGCCATGTACGAGGACAAACCCGAGCAGATGGACAACGGCCAGATCCAGGACTGTCTGAAGGAAATCGTCAATATCCTCGGCGGAAACGTCAAGGGCATGCTCACCAAGTACCATTTGCTTTCCATTCCCTTCGTCTCGGGCCCGGGCCGGGGACCCCAATTTCCCCCGGAGGACTACCTGGGCCAGTTTTATTTCCAAAGCCTCGGCCAAAGCCTCCAACTGACCTTTTTAAAGGTGGCATAAGGACTGAATTCAGTGAACGGGGGCGCAAAGCGTCCCCATTGAGGAGAGAAGAATATGAAACCGATGCAGGCCTTTTCCTGGACAAAATTAAACTGGTCCTTCCTCTTGGCGGGAACGGTCATCCTGGGCTCCTCCGGCTTTTTCGGAATCCAAACCATGGAAAGAGGGGTCCAGTGGATGAACCGGACCCACGAGACCGTCCAGAGCATCCAAAAAGCCCAATTGGCTTTCGACCTGGGGGAGGAAGACTACGCCAAATACCTGTTGAAAAGGTCTCCCAACCGTTTCAAGAACATCGGGAAAGAATTGGAGGATTCCTTTCAAGGATCCCTGGATTTCAACCAGTTGAATGATGGGGGGCTTGTTCCCGCCGAAAGCCTCTACCGCCTGCAGGGCCAACTGGGGGATGAGAAGGCCATCCTGCAGGATGGTATTGAAAAGACCCAAAGGGGCCATTGGAAGGAGGCGGCGGCGGAATTCCAAAGCCCCGTCCACAAAGCCCTTGAAACGGCCATCCGGGACTCTTTCGTGGAACTGGCCCGCTTGGAATCCTGGAAGATCAAGATCCGCCGGGAGGAGGACGCCGCGGCCGGCCACAGGAACAGGGAAATCATCGCCATCTGCTCCACGGCCATGGCCCTGATCTGCCTCCTGGCCGGTTTCATGGTCTTCGTCCATTCCTGGCGCCGGTGGGCTGCCGAAAGGGAGACCGACCGGAAGGAAAAACGGTTCCAGGCCGTGATGGAAACGGCCCTCGACGGGATCGTGTTATGCGACGGCGAAGGCGTCATCCGGTACTTTAACCAGGGGGCGGAGAAGATCTTCGGATACCGGTCCCCGGCTATCCTCGGCAAACCCTTCATTTCCCTCCTGCCGGAAAGGCTTTACCGGCTTTACCGGGAGAGCCTCGGCGAAGCCATGGAACGGAACACCCCCCGCCTGGAAATGACGGGGCGGCGGGCGGACGGAGGGGAATTCCAGATGGAAGTCACCTCGACGACTGCCCGCATTGGCAAGGAGGTATTTCACACGAAAATCCTCCGGGACATCTCGGAACAACGCAAGGCCGAGGGCCTGCTCCAGGAACGGGAGGAAATGTTCCGCAATCTTTTCGAGGAGGGACCCGTCGGCATGATCCTCGTCGACCGGGACTTCAAATTGGTCAACGTCAATTACGCCTTCTGCCACATGCTGGACTTCCGTAAGAAAGACCTGATCGGCGGAAATTTCCAATCCCGGGTCGATCCGGAGGATGCCCAGCCCGAGCAGAGCCTGATCGAAAAGCTTTTTGAGGGCTTGATCCCCCACTATCACATGGAAAAAAGGTATGTCACCCGTTCCGGCGAGAGGATCTGGTGCAAGGTCAGTGCTTCCGTCAACCTGGGCCAGGACGGCAAGCCCCGCTACATGCTGGCCATCGTGGAAAACATCGACGAGGTCAAGCGCGTGGACGAGATGAAGGCGGACCTGATTTCCGTCGTATCCCACCAGCTCAAGACCCCCGTCGGCGAGATCAACGGTTATATCGAGAACATGCTCGAGGGCCTGGCGGGCGACTTGAAGCAGCGCCAGAGGGAATACCTGGAGGACATGCGGGAGATAGGAATGAACAACTTCAGGCTTATTTCCGACCTCCTGAACGTCTCCAAGATCGAGCGGGGGGTCATCTCCATGGACATCAAGCCTGTTCCGGCGGCGGAGGTCATCCAGTCGGCGATAAGGGACTACATCGCCCCCATCCGGCAAAAAGGCCTTTCCCTGCAGCTCAACGGGCTGGATTCGGACCTGTGGGTTAACGCCGACCGGGACAAGACCGTGGAGGTCCTGCGGAATCTGATCAACAACGCCTTGAAGTGTACCGACAAAGGGTTCCTGCAACTCTCCATCCAGGAGGAAGAAGAGGATATCCTGATCGAGGTGGAGGATTCGGGCATCGGCATGGGGCCGGAAATGCAACGCCGGTTGTTCATGAAGCAGAGCACGCTGGGGCCTGAAAGCGGCCGCGCGGGGGCGGGCCTGGGCCTCTTCATCGCTAAGAGCTTCATGGAAATGCAAAAAGGCGAAATCGCCGTCCGCTCCGAAAAGGGCAAAGGAACCTGCTTCACTCTCTGCCTGCCAAAAGTCCGCGAGCGGGAGGAGGCGCTGGTTTGAGGCGAGCCGGCGATCTTTTTCAAAAGTCCAAACAGGCCTGCCCAAAAATAATTTTTCAGACTAAAAACTCCGGTCCGTTTTTAGGGTTTTGAAATCCGGTTGATATTTCGAAAGAAATTCCGGTTCAACAAATTTGTGTTTGGTTTACTCCACAAATTTTTTTGTACATTTTTTTAGGCAGCGCAAGTTAAACGCGAAATCAATGGTATTTTAAGTAAAAGGGGATAGAATTGGATTCGTAGGAAGGGTATTCAATCTTTGGGTTTTTGCTTTAACCTGGTTGTAACTTTTTTGATACACCTGAGAAGCTTCCAAGTTTCTCAGGTCTGATACAGGAGGTGGCCTATGACGTCACGGTTACTTTTCTTAACAAACGATCCCGCTTATTGGGATCATCTTCCCGTCCGGTTGGAATCAACCGGGTGCCATATCGAATTCGTCAATTCCCCAGCCGAACTCAACCGACATCTTTCCCAAAATTGGAACGTCATCGTCAGTGACAGCCACTTCGGTGGCCAGGAACCCGAAAAACTACTGGGCCAGTTGAAGCCCCAAAAAAACCCTGTTTTTTTTTACACTGAAAATTTTGCACGGGATTTGGCCGAATCGTGGAAGAAACTGGGTGCCAAGGATGTTTTCTCAAAATTGCGGCGGGGAGAACTGATAAAATCCATCCAAGCCTGCCTGCAAATGGAACCCGCAGCGGCGATGCCGGCTTCGGTCGCTCCGGCGCCGTCGGCCAAGTCCAGTAAATTCCTGGTCGTGGACGACTCGCCTACCATCCGGAAGTTCGTCAGGAAAATTATTGAACAGGGGTTTCCGGGCAGCGAAGTCTTCGAGGCCGAGGACGGCCGAACCGCCATGCACGAGTTGAGCGGCCAAAAAATGGATTTGATCGTCACTGATATGCAGATGCCGGGGGTGGATGGGATGAGCTTTATTAAAACGCTCCATGGAAACGCCTTGCTCAACAAAAAACCCATCATCATTTTGTCGGGCATGGTGACCCATGAAATGCAGAACGAACTGGGGTCGGTGCCGACGGTCCGTATCATCGCCAAACCCGCCGAACCGGGGGCCATTGTTAAAACCATCCAGTCGCTTTTAACCCAAAAAACCGCTTCAAACTAATTTTTTTTGTCTTAATCAATTTAACGTTTAACGAAATCGCAAGGGACTTCCAATGAGCCTTCCCCATCTCCTGCTCGTGGATGATAGCGAAGCCATCTTGAATTTCGAGAAAGCGGTCCTGGCGGGCCTTTACCGCTTTTCCACCGCCAGCGACGGCGTGGAAGCCCTCGAGAAAATCCGGCAGCTCAGTCCTGACGGTGTGTTGCTGGACCTCTCCATGCCCCGCCTGGACGGGGACGAAGCGCTCAAGATCATCAAGGCCGACCCGGCCTATTCCTATATCCCCATCCTGGTGGTGTCCTCCGAGAAGGATCGGGCCGAAGCCTGCCTGCGCAGCGGCGCCGAAAGTTTCTTGATCAAGCCGATCCTGGCCGAGGACCTCAAAAGCCGGGTGGCCCTGATGCTCGAGGCGGCCCAGGAAAAATTGCGCCGCAAAAGTTCCGCCTTCCTCTTCGTGGAAGTGGGCCCTTATGAATTGGGACTCTCCTTGAAGCCCGTGGTGGCCGTCCATTCCCAGCCGGCCACCCGGGCCAAGCAATCCCCCGACCCCCACCGCTCCCAGGACGTGGATTATTTCGGCGAACCGGTCGAAGTCCTGGACCTCGCCCCCGCCTTTGGTGTGAAAAACCGGAGGCCCTTGGTGGACCGCAAGGTCCTTTTCCTCCAGGGCGAAAAAAAGCTGGCCGTGAGCGTGGACGGCGTTTGGGACCCCGAAGAACTCCTTCCGGAGCAGATCCATTCCATCGCCCCCGGGAAGGGGAAAACCCCGTCGATCCTTTCACGCGTGGAAAGCAGCCGCGGCCTCCTGCCCGTGGTGGATGTGGAAACCCTCTTTTCCGCCCCCCGCACCTTCGAACTGGGGGAATCCCTCCGACACTGGGCGGCTGAACCTTCCGGCAAGGGGGGCGGACTTTGAATAACCTCAACCCCGTCCTGGAGCCATTGAAGGATTCCCTCATGGACCTGGCCTGCCAGGTGACCGGGTTCCGCCGCGATGCCCTCCGGGTCGGAGCCATTGAAAAGATGGTCCAAGAGAGGGCTTCTGCGGCCTCCTGGGAAGAACTGGCCAAGGACATCTCCGCCGGGTCCCCCACTTTTATCTCTCAATTGGCCGAAGCGGTCACCGTGGGGGAAACCTATTTTTTCCGGGAACCCGAACATTTGCGATTCCTGGAAGAAAAAGTCCTGCCATCCTTCTCCGGTTGTCCTCTCAGGGCTTGGAGCGCGGGTTGCGCCACGGGCGAGGAAACCTATTCCCTGGTCGCCTGCCTAATGGCGGGCGGAGTGAAAAATCCCGGCATCCTGGGAACGGACCTGGCCCAAAAACAGTTGGAAACAGCCCAAAAAGGGGACTATCCAACCTGGTCCCTCCGTGGGGCCGGTGAAATGTACCCCCTATTTGAGGCCGTTGAAGGACAGGTATTAAAGGTCGCAAAGGAATTCAAGGAAGCCGCCCGCTTCATGAAACACAACCTCTTGGATCCCCTGCCCGCGGGGGAAGGGCCCTTCGATGTGGTTTTCTGCCGCAACGTCCTGGTTTATTTCACCCCGGAGGCGGCCCGGCAAGTGCTGGAAAACCTCGCCCAGGCCCTGGTACCGGAAGGCCTGCTTTTCCTGGGGCCCGCCGACATCCCTTTTGCGCCCCCGGGTTTCAAACCCTATGGCCCGGCCGAACTGTCGATCTATCAAAAAAGCCCTGCGCCCAATGTCCCTCTGCCCGAAAAGCCCTCCCCCGCTGCGAAGGCGCACACGGTTACGAAATCGGCTTCCCTCCCGTTCAAAAAAGAAAATCCGGTGAGTGAAATAACCTTGGGGAAAAGCCTCGCGATCGCCCTCCACCTCCGGGCCTTGGAAGCCGTGGAAAAGGAAGAGGAGACCGAAGCCGGGCGGCTTTTGGGCTGCCTCCGCCGGGAATTTCCCGACTACCTCCCCGGCCTTTACGAAATCGCCCTTTGGAACGTCCGCCGCAAGAAAAAGGCTGCCGCCGAAGAATTGATGCGGGAACTGCTGAAAAAGCTAAAGGGAAAGTCCAAGTCCCGGACCATCCCCGGCCCCCAGTCGCTCACGGCCGGTTTTTACCGCGTCTCCGCCCAGGCCTTCCTGGCGCGAAAGGATGAGCGATGACCGACCCCCGGCCCCAGGATCCCTTGATGGATGCCGCCGCCAAGCTGCTTTTGACCCGCGCCGCGCGCCTTCGGGAAAAGCCCGAGGAAGAGGCCCGGGATCTTTTCTGGGCCGCCGAATTTCCCCTGGGCGGAAAAGCCTATGCCCTCCCCCTGGAAACCCTGGTGGCCTGCCAGCCCCTGCGCCTGGTGACCCCCGTCCCCCTTTGCGACCCCCACTTGGCCGGCATCGTCCGGTTCCAGCGCCAGCTCCTCTCCGTGATGAGCCTCGCGGCCCTGGTGGGCTCCGCCGGCTGGCACCGGGATCCTTCGGTCATGCTCATCCTGCGGCTGGAGGGGGACCGGCCCGCGGCGGTGGACTGCGAGGAAATCCCCCGCACCTCCAGCCTGCCCCAGGAAACGGTGGTGGAAGCCCGGCGCAGGGGGGAAGGGGCGGCGGTCCTTTCCATCCAAAGGCCGGGCCAAGAGCCCCTTCATTTGATTGAGATTTCCAAATTGCTGTCCCAAACCCTTGCCGGGAGAAGCCATGGACAATGATTCCTTTATGAGGGACCTGGTCGCCGGCTTCGAATCCGAGGCCAAGGACTTGGTGGACTCTATCACCCAAAACCTCCTGGCCGCCGAAAAAGGCGGCTTGGATTCGGCGGGCTACGGGGCCATCTACCAAAAGATCTGCCGGGACCTGCACACCCTCAAGGGCAGTTCGGCCACTTGCGGCCTCTCCGAAGTTTCCGACCTTTCCCATCGCCTGGAGGACGTGGTCGTTCCCTTCAAAAACGGTTCGGCCGTCCTTCCCGCGGATTCGGCGGACCTGCTCTTGAAGGGCATCGACGTGGTCCTGGACCGGGTCCGCCTGCACGTAGCCCAGGCGGCCCCTCCCCCGCCCGATCCTGCCGAATGGGGGGCCTTGATGGCCGAAATCGAGGCGGCCAAGGCCGCGCCGGGGGAAAAGGCCCCGGAAAAGGCGGCCGATAGCCGGGAAGCCCCTCCCGCCGCCCAGGAAGAAACCGTGGAGTCCCTGGACCTGGGCGAAAACGGCTGGCGGGTGAACGCCCGGCAGGTCATCCGCATGATGAACGAAGTGGAACGCCTGCGGGAACTGCAGCTGCGCCTGACCGACCAGAGCCGGCGGCTTTCCTCCGGCCTGCAGGACAAGAAATGGCTCCTGGACCCGGTGGCCTTGGAGGCCCTCCTCTTCCAGCTCCAACACGCCATGATCTTCAACGCTGAGGAGACGGGCAACCTGGTGGATTCGCTGGAGGAACAGCTTAAGGACATCGGCATGCTTTCCTTTAATACCATCGCCCAGCCCCTCCACCGCCAGGTCCGGGACCTCTGCCGGCGCTTCGGCAAACAGGCCGCCCTGTCGGTAGTGGGCGGCGAAATCCTCCTGGACCGCCGCATCCTGGAGGGCCTCAAAGGCCCCCTGGTGCACCTGGTCCGCAACGCCGTGGACCACGGTTTGGAAAGCCCCGAACAGCGCGACGCCTCGGGCAAGCACAAGGAAGGCGCCCTGGTGATCCGGGCCGAACAGCAGGGGAACCTGCTGTTCCTGGAAGTCTCCGACGACGGCCGCGGGATCGACCCCGAAAAGATCCGGAAGGAAGCGGTCAAGCGGGGCCTTTTTTCGAAGGAAGAACTGGCCGCCTTCAATGAATCGCAGCTCCGGCAGCTCCTTTTCCACTCGGGCTTCTCCACCAAGGAGGAGGTCACCAGCATTTCCGGCCGCGGCGTGGGGTTGGACGCGGTGAAGACCCAGGTCCAGTCCCTGAAAGGCACGGTGGAGATCCAAAGCAAGCCGGGCCAGGGCACCCGTTTCATCCTGACCCTCCCTATTGAACTGGGCTCCTCGCCCATCCTGTCGGTGCGCGTCGGGGCCCAGAGCTTCGGCCTGCCCCTCCTGTCGGTCCAAAATATCGTCCGGGTCCACCCCGAGGCCCTGCGCATCTCCCGGGAAAACTGGGAATTGGACTTCGAGGGACGCTCTGTGCCCGTAAGGGACCTGGGGGGGCTGCTGCGCATCCGCCTGCCGAAAAAACCGGCGGCGGGCCAGCCCCTTCTCTTGATGCCCTTCGAGGGCCGGGAGCTGGCCCTCTTCGTGGATGAGATCCTCGGGGACGAAAACCTGGTGCTCCATCCCCTGCCCCCGGAATTCGCGGGCGTCCCGGCCTTCCAGGGCGCCAGCCTTCTTCCCAGCGGCGAACTGATGCTCATCCTCAAGGCCGGCTGGCTGGCACGCGCGGAAGAGACCAGGGACCCCTTCCAGGACAGGCTCAAGGCCCTGGTGGTGGACGATTCCCTCACAGCCCGGGCCATGCACCGCAACATGCTCGAATCGGCCGGTTACCTGGTCCATAGCGCGGCCTCGGCCCGGCAGGGGCTGGAACTGCTGGAGACCTCCACCTACGACGTGGTCCTGTGCGACATCGGCATGGAGGATATGGACGGCCTGGATTTCACCCGGGCCGTCAAGGCCAACCCCCGCACCCGCCCCATCCCTGTCATCCTGGTTTCAGCGCGGGACGGGGAAAAGGACCTGCCGGACTATTGGGAGGCCGGGGCGGATGCTTTCCTCAGCAAGAAGGACTGCAGTTCGGGACGGCTTTTGGCCGAGGTCGACAAGGTCATGAAACCCAAAGGAAAAAAGCCATGAAAAAGGAAATACGGGTCTTATTGGCGGACGACTCCCCCACCATGCGGAGGGCCCTGACGATGTTCCTTTCCCAGGACCTGAGGTTGGAGGTCATCGGCACGGCCCGGGACGGGGAGGAAGTCCTTCAGATGGCCCGGTTCCTCAAGCCGGACGTCATCAGCATGGACGTGCAGATGCCGCGCCTGGACGGGCTGGAGGCCACGCGGCGGATCATGGCCGACTGCCCTTGCCGCATCGTGGTGGTCAGCTCCCACTCCGAAGACGCCGAGATGAACCTTTCCTTCAACGCCATCCAGGCCGGGGCCCTGGAGCTCTTCGGCAAGCCCCAGGCTGGCGCTCCCGTCGACTTGGGTGCCTGGGGAAAAAAACTCTCTGATCTGGTGGCCCGGGTGGCCGAAATGCCCTTGAGTCTTTCCGGGGCTTCCGCCCCCTCCGCCCCCCTTTCCTTGGGCAAGCTGGCGGCCCCCATCGAGGTTTTTGCCCTGGCGGCCTCGACCGGCGGCCCTCCCGTCCTGGCGGAGATCCTCGAAAAACTGCCGGCCGGATTGCCCATTCCCCTTCTGATCGCCCAGCACATGACGGAAGGTTTTACCGGCGGGTTCCGCAAGTGGCTGGGACAGGTTTCCAAGATTCCGGTGGAGATCGCGCAGGAGGGACAGAAACTCCTGCCGGGACGGGTCTACCTGGCCCCCGACGGCTGCCACCTGGAAGTGGGAGGGGGGCTCCTGAAAACCCCGCGTTCCACCGGCGGTTTTTGCCCCTCGGGCGACCGGCTTTTTCTTTCCCTGGCCCAAACCTACGGGCTGAAGGCGGGAGGCGCGGTCCTGACCGGCATGGGGGAAGACGCGGGGCGGGGCTTGTTGGAATTAAGGAAGGTGGGCGGCGTGACCCTGGCCCAGGACGAGGCCTCCTGCGTAGTTTACGGCATGCCGAAGTTCGCCCGGGACCTGGGCGCGGTGCAGCAAAGCTTGGTTCCGGCCGCCATCGCCGGGGCCATTGAGCGGCTTTGCCGGTTGGGCGTGGATAGTCTCAAGTAAGGGTTCTATATGAAAGGAAAACTATGGGGTCAAAAGAACTAGAAAAGGCGATGGCGGGGCGAAAAAAAACCTTTTGGGGCCTGCGAAACAAGGTGCTGATTCCCGCGGTCCTCATCATCGTCCTCACCGGCGCCCTGCTGACTTTCCAAATGGCGGTCCAAATCCGGTCGGTCATTTTCCAGAATCAAGCCACCCAGGGCTTGCTGCATTGCAGCTTCTTGCTGGACAACGTCAGGTTCAATGTGATCGAGGCAAAACCCGGGATGGCCCGCGGATATCTGCTGACTTACCGGGATTCCTACAAACTCTCCTACGTCTTTGTTTTGGGCGAGAACAACCGGATGATCGCCGATACCTTCGATTACGGCAAAATCCCTTCCGAGATCCAGCCGATCATCGAACAGAAATTCGAGGTGTTCGCTCCTAAAAAAACCCAATTCATCCTTAATGGGAAATCCATGTTGGACATCAGCACACCCCTCTCCGACATCCCGGGGAGCGTCCATGTGGGCATGGACCTGGGGGCGGTTCGTGAACAGCTCCATCAAACAACGCTCTCAGCCGTGGGGACGGTTCTAGTCGTGCTATTGGCGGGCGTGGGAATCTTTTGGTTTCTCATAAGCCGCACCCTCCGGCCCATAAGGGATCTGGCGCAGGCGGCGCGGAAAATCGCCAGTGAGGGCGACCTGACCCAGGAGATCCGCATCCAATCCCAGGATGAGGTGGGCCAGATGGCCGGCTATTTCAACGAAATACTGGAGGCGCAAAAAAAGATGGTCCAGGACCTGGCGGTCACGGTCATCACCCTGAACGAAACCGTGCGGGAGCTGGAAACCCTCTCCAACGCCCAGAACCAATCCGTGACAGTGCAGGCTACCGCCCTCCAACAAACCCAGGTGACCGCCCAGGAAATCAAGCAGACCTCCCAGATGGCGGCCCAAAAGGCGGGGGAAATCCTCCAAGGGGCGGAAAGGGCCGATGAGCTGGGGCGCCTGGGCGAAAGTTCAGTGGAGCAAAGCCTCCAGGGGCTGATGGCCATCCGCCAGCAGGTCGTTGAAATCGCTGAAAAGATCAGCGACTTGACCGGCCGTACCAAGCAGATCGGCGGCATCACCAACACGGTCAAGGACCTGGCCGACCAATCCAACATGCTGGCCCTCAACGCGGCCATCGAGGCCGTCCGCTCGGGTGAACACGGCAAAGGATTCGGGTTGGTGGCGAGGGAAATCCGCCGGCTGGCCGACCAGTCCATCCAGGCCACGGGCCGGGTAAAGGAGATCCTGGACAACATCCAGGACGCCACCGGCAAGGTGGAGCAGATCACCCGCTCCGGCTCCAAGCGCATGGAAGGGGACCTGGAGCTGGTGCGCCATTCGGGCGAGAACCTGCGGGGCCTGGCCGGGATGGCCAGGGAAAACTCGGCCTCGGTGCGGCAGATCGCGGCCGCGGTGGAACAGCAGAACGTGGGCATCACCCAGATCTTCGGGGCAGTCACCGACCAGACCCGGATGATGTCCGAGGCGGTGAAGCATGTGGAGGCAACGGGCGAGACGGTCAGGGTATTGAAGGACGCCTCCGTGCGTCTTTCGGAAATGATGGACCGGTACAAGGTTTGAGGTAAAGGAGGAAACATGGCGGAAGAAAGATTCGACAAGGTGGTGCTGGAAATGCCGGGGGAGCCGGTGAAGGAACTGACACCGGCGGAATTCCGGGCCTTCCCCATCGCTAAGAGGGTGGACCTCTTGGTCAAGGGGTACTTCAAGTTTTACAAGAACGGGGCAAGCGTTTCGGCCCTGGAAGCCTTGAAGGCTTAGGAGAGGAGCAGGTTATGTTCCAACGTTGGATTTTGATCCTGGCGGGCCTCCTCTGGCTGGGGGCCTGCGTGGGGGGAAGCGTAGTGCTCCTCCATTACGCCTCCACCGCAGGTGAAGCGGGGGAGGTCGGACCCCTCTGGCCTCAAACCGCGGGGCTGGCCTTCAACCCCTCGGGGAAAACCCTGGTGGTGGCCGTCCACCCCCACTGTCCCTGCACCCGGGCCACGGTGGCGGAGCTCAATGAACTGATGCTGGCCTTGAAGGGCCAGGTGAAAGCCTATGTGCTGGTCATGCGGCCCCACGAGTTCCCGGCCGGATGGGAAAACACCGATGTTCTCTCCAGCGCCAGGCGCATTCCCAATACGCAGGTGGTCATCGACCTGGACGGCCAGAAGGCCGCCCTTTTCGGGGCCAAAACCTCGGGGGAAGCCATTCTTTACGACGGACGTGGCCGGGTGATGTTCAACGGCGGCATCACCGAGGGCCGGGGGCACATCGGAGACAACCCCGGGGTGGAGAGGATCCTCTCCCTGGTCAGGACGGGAAAAGCCGACAAAAACAGCAGCCTCGTGTTTGGATGTCCGCTCAATGCGAAGGCCTGCCCCTTGGAAAAAGCGGGCGATTCAACCCAACAAACTAAAGGAGAAACCAATGGCAAATCCGACCGTCTCTGAATGGACCCCGCAGCAGGAGCAGAAGGCCCAGGAGCTCTACCAAAAAGAAAAGCAGGCCCACTACCAGAAAGTGGACCGGATGTTCATGGTCCTCATGGCGGCCCAATGGGTCTTCGCCATCCTGGTGGCGGCCCTCTACTCGCCCTATGGCTGGGAAGGCAAAGAAAAGGTGTTCCACATCCATCTTTACCTGGCCGTGCTGATGGGCGGCGGCATCAGCCTCTTTCCTATTCTCCTGGCCAAGTTCAGGCCGGGCTGGGTGGGCACCCGGCACGTCATCGCTTTTTCCCAGATGCTCTGGTCGGCGCTCCTCATCCACCTGACCGGGGGCCATATCGAGACCCATTTCCACGTCTTCGTCTCCCTGGCTTTCCTGGCCTTTTATTTCGACTGGAAGATCCTGGTGAATGCCACCCTGGTGGTGGTGGCCGACCACCTGCTCCGGGGCATCCTCTATCCCGAATCGGTTTACGGCATCGTCAATCCCGAGTGGTGGCGCTTCCTGGAACACGCCTTCTGGGTGGTCTTCGAGGACGTCATCCTGGTTTGGTCCTGCGTGAATGGCATGAGGACCATGCGGGAGAACGCCCGGCGCCAGGTGGAAGTGGAGGGCCTGTTGGAAGCCAACCAGCTTAAGTCGGCGGCCTTGGAAATGACCCTGGCCGAGATGAAGGCCAGGTAAATTGAAATTGTTGTTTATTCGTCCTGTTCTTTTTAGGCTTTTTCCGAAGGGGGACTTTTTGGTAAGTTGTTTTGAAACAGGTTACCTTTAAAAACGAAGGAGAGTTTTATGAAAAGCCGCTTTTGGAAATCCATCTTGGGAATCATCACCTTCCTGGCCCTGGGGTTGTCCGCCCGGGCCGAAACGGGCGTGACCGCCGACGAAATCGTCCTGGGCCAATCGGCCGCCTTCAAGGGGCCGGCGGCAGGCTTAGGGACCGAGGTTTGGCGCGGAGCCCAGGCCTGTTTCGACAAGGTCAACGCCGAGGGCGGCGTGAACGGGCGCAAGATCCGGGTCGCGGCCCTCGACGACGGCTATGAAGGCGACGTCACCCTGCCCAACACGGTGAAACTGGTCACCCAGGAAAAGGTCTTTGGCCTCTTCGATTACGTTGGCACCCCCACCCTGGTGAAGGCCCTTCCCGCCATCCAGCAGTTCTCCGGGGACGGGCTCTTTCTTTTTTCCGCCTTTTCCGGCGCCCAACCCCAGCGCGAGGCGCCCAACGACAAGTTTGTCTTCAACATCCGGGCTTCCTACCGGCAGGAAACGGCGGCCCTGGTCAAGAACCTCACCAAGCTGGGCCTGAAAAAAATCGGCGTCTTCATCCAGGACGACGCCTATGGCCGCTCGGGGGAGGACGGCGTGGTGCGGGCCTTGAAATCCGAGGGCCTGACCCTGACCGCCGAAACCACCTACCAGCGCAACGTGCCCTACGAAACCAGCATGGCGCCGGCCATGGGTGCCCTCAAGGCCTCCGGCTGCCAGGCGGTCATCGCGGTCGGGGCCTATACCCAGTGCGCCGCCTTCATCCGCGACGCCCGCAATGCGGGATGGGACGTTCCCATCGCCAACCTTTCCTTCGTGGGGGCCGACCAGCTTCTGAAGAAGTTGGGGGAAGAGGGAAAAACCTCTGGCAAGGACATGACGGCCCATTTGGTCAATTCCCAGGTGGTCCCGCCCTGGACCGACACCTCGGTCCCCCTGGTGGCCGAATACCGGGAAGCGGTGGACAAGGACAACCCCCAACTTCCGGCTGAACTCCAGGACCCGAATTACAAGCCCGCGCAGTACAGTTTCGGCGCCCTGGAAGGCTATTTGGACGCCAAAGCCTTCGTGGAGATCCTCAAAAAAACCCCGGCGAACCTGACCCGGGCTTCGTTTATCAAGGCGGCGGAGTCCAGCAAGTCCCTCAACGTGGGGGGCGTTCCGCTTTCTTTCTCGAAGTCCAACCACCAGGCTTCCAACAAGGTTTTCTTCACCACCGTGGAAAATGGGCAGTGGACCTCTTTGAAGGATTGGAAGGGATTGGTGAAATAAGGTGGACGACCTCTACCAGGGCAAGACGCCCATCACCGAATTCCTTGGGAAATGGTCCGATCGGCTGGGGGGCTGGGGATTAAGGAACAAGATCCTGGCCCCCACCATTCTGATCACCCTCCTGACGGGGTTGGTTCTGAACTTCCAATCCTCCTCACGCATCCAAAAGGTTCTGCATGGAGAGCTTCAATCCAAGGGGACGGCGCTGTGCCACGCCTTGGCGGCCAACGCCCAGCAGTCCATGGCGACCCAGGACATCTCCACCATCCAGAGCCACATCGACGAGTATCGCCAGACCGCTGGGGTGGCCTATGTTTACGTGACCGACGCCCAAAACAAGGTGCTGGTCCATACCTTTTCCCCCAGCTTCCCGGAGGGCCTCCAGGAAGTGAATAAACCGGCGCCCGGGACTTCCGATAGCCAGGTCAAGACCGTGGACTATATGAATATCGATGCCCTGGACATCGCCACGCCGATTTTGGCGGGAATTATGGGAACGGCCCATATCGGGATGGACCTGAACCTGGAAAAAGCCCAGGTGAGGGCCAACGCCTGGATTTCTTTTTGGACGGTGGCGTTGATCCTCCTCTTGGGCATCGCGGCCCTTTGGGCGGTCACCCAAAGGATCATCAACCCCATCCTGGCCTTAAGTGTCGCCACCGAAAAGATCGTGAAGGAAGGGGACCTGTCCCAAAAGATCGTGGTTGTGTCCCAGGACGAAGTGGGCCGCCTGGCGGGGAACTTCTCCCTCATGGTGGAAAAACTCCGGGAAATTCCTTTGGGCCTTCAGGGTTCAGTGCAAAAACTTTCCCAGGCCCTCTCCGGCCTGCAGAAGGCGGCCGAGGAACAAAACAAGAGCGTGACGGCGCAGGCCGCCGCCCTGCAGGAAACCCAGGTGACCGCCCAGGAGATCAAGCAGACCTCCCAAATGGCCGCCCAAAAGGCCTCCGAGATCCTCCAACTGGCCGAAAAGGCCGATGAGATCGGCCATACGGGGGAGGCTTCGGTGGAACAGAGCCTCAAGGGCTTGACCGACATCCGCCACCAGGTTTTGGAGATCTCGGGGAAGATCGGCGACCTGACCGACCGCACCCGGCAGATCGGGGGCATCACGGACACCGTCAAGGACCTGGCCGACCAGTCCAACATGCTGGCCTTGAACGCCGCCATCGAGGCCGTGCGCTCGGGCGAACACGGCAAGGGTTTCGGCCTGGTGGCCCGGGAAATCCGCCGCCTGGCGGACCAGTCCCTGCAGTCCACGGGCCGGGTGAAGGAAATCCTGGACAACATCAGCGAAGCCATCGACAAACTGGCCCAGATCACCGAAAGCGGCTCGAGGCGCATGGAGGACGGGCTGGTGCAGGTCAAGTCTTCCGGTGAAAACCTCCGGGCCCTGGTGGGCGTGATCAAGGACAACTCGGCCTCGGTCAAGCAAATCGCCAACGCGGTCAACCAGCAGAACATCGGCATCAGCCAGGTCTTTACCGCCGTGAAGGACCAGAACACCATGATGGAGGAGACGGTGAAGCGGCTGGAGTCCACCATGGAGGCGGTGAAAGCGCTGCAGGAAGTGGCCAAGTCGGTCTCGGACATCGTGGGAAGCTATAAGGTTTGAACTGTTGCTCCGGCCGGCAAATGAGGCTGATGGACGAAGGGCCGGGCGATTCCCATGACCCGGCCCTTTTGATGAACCCGCCCAAGGCCTTGTGTTAAATTCCCATAAATAAAGGGCCCCTCTCTCACAGATTAGTCTCAACCGGACCTTTTCGTTTCTACATTTTGGTAGCAGTGTTTCACTCCTGAGACTTTCCAACCTCATTGTTCGGAAGAAATTCGGTCGATTTTCCCTTGTCGCCTCGCTTGGCAACCCTCCAAAAGCGTTTCCAGCCCGGATTTTTCTAAAAAACCTCCTGGTACATCTCTTGCTTTAACGTCAGGGGAAGTTCAAGAGGATTTCCATGACACTTTCCATGCAACCGGCGGTCTCGGGTTGGGAACCCGGCCTCAGCCGCTTTAATACCCACTGCAGTTACTGCGCGTTGCAATGCGCCCTCAAGATGAAAGTGGATACCGCCCAAAACCGGGTCGTGAAGGTCTGGGGCCGCCGGGACTTCCCCACCAACCGGGGCCTTTCCTGCGTCAAGGGCCAGACCGCCCACCAACAAATCCATCATTCGGACCGGCTCATCCGGCCCTTGCTGCGCGAAAGCAAGGAGGGCACCTTCCGGGAAGTGGATTGGGACGAAGCCCTGGATTTCACCGCCCGCCGCCTCCAGGAAACCCAAAAGGCCCATGGAGCCGATTCGGCGGCTGTCTTCGGGGGCGGCGCCCTGACCAACGAAACCGTTTATTTGCTCGGCAAATTCGCCCGGGTGGCCTTGAAGACCCGCAACATCGACTACAACGGCCGTTATTGCATGTCCTCGGCCGCCGCGGCCCAAAACGCATCCTTCGGCGTGGACCGGGGTCTCAACTTCCCCCTGGCCGATATCTTCGAGTCCCGTTGCATCCTCTTGGTGGGCGCCAACGTGGCCGAATGCCTGCCGCCCATCCAGGTCTTCCTGAAAAGGGCCCAAAAGCTGGGCGCCCGGTTGATCGTGGCCGACCCGCGCAATTCCAGGACTTCCGACATCGCGGACTTGAAACTCATGCCCAAGCCCGGCACGGACTCGGCCTTGGCCCTGGCCCTTTTAAGCGAGGTCATTGCCGAAGGGGGGGTGGACGAGAAATACCTGAACCAGAGGGTTGGGGGCTTCGAACCCGTGCTGGCTTTCGCCCGTGGCTTCAACGCCGCATGGGGCGAGAAAATAACCGGCGTTCCGGACCTCCTTATCCGCCAGGCCGCCCGCTGGCTCATCCGGTTCAAGCCCTCCCTGATCCTCACCGGCCGCGGTGCCGAACAGCACAGCAAGGGCGTGGAAACCGTGCAATCCTTTATCAACCTGGCCCTGGCCCTGGGGCAGGTCGGCAAGGTCGGGGGCGGCTTCGGAACTTTGACGGGCCAGGGCAACGGCCAGGGCGGCCGGGAACACGGCCAAAAAGCCGACCAGCTCCCCGGCTACCGTTCCATTGAGAACCCCCAGGACCGGGCCCGGGTGGCCCAAGCCTGGGGTATCGACGAAAAAGACCTGCCGCAAAAGGGTTTGTCCGCCCAGGAAATCCTCCAGGCCGCCGACGCGGGGACGGTCAGGGCCATGTGGGTGGTGGGGTCCAATCCTGCCGTCTCGGCCCCCAATGGACGGCGGATGAAAAACGCCCTTTCCAACCTTTCCTTCCTTGCGGTTTCGGACTTTTTCTTCTCCGAAACCTGCCAGACCGCCAACGTGGTCTTCCCCGCCACCCTCTTCGCCGAGGAGGACGGGACCATGACCAATATCGAGGGACGTTGTGTCCTGCGCCGTTCCGGGGTTAAACCGCCGGGCGAGGCCAGGTCCGACTGGAAAGTCATCGTGGATTTGGCCGGACGCTTGGGCGCCGGCCAATATTTTTCCTATCCCAACACGGAGGCCGTCTTCAATGAACTGGCCAGTGTCACCGCCGGTTCCCGCGCCGATTACAGCGGCATGAACTACAGCAAGCTGGAGCGCAACCGGGGCCTTTTCTGGCCCTGTCCCGACCCCAACCACGCCGGCACCTTCCGGCTTTTCGAATCCTCCTTCTTCCATCCCGATGGGAAGGCCCGGATGAAGCTGGTGGAATACCGCGAAAGCGCCGAGGAGCCCGACGCCGACTTTCCCTACCGCCTGACGACCGGCCGGGTTTTGGAACATTATCTTTCCGGCAACCAAACCCGCCGTATCGAGGCCTTAAGGTCCGCCGTACCCGAACCCTTTGTCGAGGTCAGCGAAAAATTGTCCCGGCGTTTGGGCCTGAAAGCCGGGCATAAGGTGAAATTGACGACCCGGAGGGGCGAAGTCCGCCTGTCCTGGAAGGCCAGCGCCGAGCAGGAGGAATCCACCCTTTTCGTCCCCTTCCATTGGGGCGGGGAGGAATCAGTGAATCTTTTGACCCAGGAAGCCCTGGACCCGGTCAGCCGCATGCCGGAGCTGAAAGTTTGCGCGGCCAATCTCACACAGGAAGAGGAAAACCCATGATCAAGGAAATCACCGCCATTATCCGCCCGGGCAAATGGGCGGAAACCCTCGTGAAGCTCGAGGAGATAGGCGTCGTCGGTTTCACCCGCCAGCGGGTTTACGGGCGGGGCAAACAGCGGGGCCTGCGTTATACCGCCGACGGGGAGGAAAGCAAGGGGATCAGCTTCCTGCCCAAGTGGATGGTGACCATCGTGGTGGAGGATTCCAAGGTGGACGCGGTGGTGGAAGCCCTGATGAAATCCAACCGGACGGGCGAGATCGGGGACGGCAAGATCTTCATCTGCTCGGTGACCGATTCGGTGCGCATCCGCACCAATGAAAGCGAAGAATACGCGTTGAACTAAATCCGGACCCATCGGGAGGGACCATGGCTGTTGGAATCGACATTGAAAAGGTAAAACGGGAAGGCTTGATGGTGGACCTGGAGAAGTTCGCCCGGGAAGGCTACAAGTCCATCCCCAAGGACGACCATTACCGCCTGAAGATGCACGGCGTTTGCGCCCAAAGGCACGAAGGCTTCTTCATGATGCGCTTCCGGGTGACAGGCGGCCGCCTGAACCCCGACCAGATGGAGCGGGTGGCCGACCTGGCCCAAACCTATGCCAGCGGCTATGTGCACCTTTCTACCCGGCAGAACATCGAATTGCACTCGGTTAAGATCGAAAACGTGCCCGAAATCCTCCGGCAGCTCGCCGAAGTGGGCATCACCACCCGTTCCTCCTGCGGGCACACCTTCCGCAACATCATCGCCAGCCCCTGCGCGGGCACCTGCGCCTCCGAACTCATTGATATCCGGCCCTGGGCGGAGGCCGTTGCCCGCATGGTGGTCAAGCAGTCCGACTATTACAACCACCGCCTGCCCAAGCGCCTCAACGTTTCCCTGGCGGGCTGTACGTCCTGTGAAAACCACGCCCTGGTGAACGACATCGGCCTTTCCGCCGTCAAAAACGCGGCCGGGGAGACCGGTTTTTCACTGCACGTCGGCGGCAGCATGGGGGTCACCCCCCGGTTGAGCTGGCTCCTGGAGGAATTCCTCCCCCTGGAAGACGGCCTGCCGGCCCTGAAAACAGTGGCCCATCTTTACCTGACCCATGGGGACCGGTCCTCACCCGCCAAGGGGCGTTTGAAATTCCTCGTGGAAGGCTGGGGACTGGAAAAATTCCGCGAAGAGTTCCGCAAAACCCTTCCCGAGATGCGCAAACCGGACAAAGACCTTCCCAAAAATTTCATTCCCGAGCCTTGGGTGGAGTTCGAACCCGAGGATGGTTCGGTATTGGAAACCCTTCCCGAAGGCGTGGAGGGCCAGCGGCAGAGGGGTTTCTACCGTGTCCCCCTCTTCGTGTCCTTGGGGGAGATCCATCATGCCCATTTCCGGCGCCTGGGCCAATGGGCCCGCACGGGCAACCACGGCCGGGTGGTCATCACGAAGGAACAGAACCTGGAGTTGCAGTGGGTGCCCGGGGCCAAGGTTCCTGAGCTTTGGTCCCTGGCCGAAAAAATGGGCCTGCTTTCCGGCAGCGTCAAATCCATCATCGACATCCAGTCCTGCCCCGGCACCAGTTTTTGCGCCCTGGCGATCACCAGTTCCCAGGGGGCCGCGGGAAGCCTGCTGCAATACCTGCGGGAACGCCAGGCCCTGGGCGATCCCGATTTCAAACCCATCAAGATCAACATTTCCGGCTGTCCCAACAGCTGCACCCAGCACCAGGGCGCGGACATCGGCTATTCGGGCGGCATGGTGAAGGTGGGGGAAGACCAAAGGTTTGCTTACCAACTTTGGCTGGGAGGGCGGTTGGGCTCGGAGGCCCAGATCGGCATCATGGCGAAAAAGGCCATCGCCGACGAAATGGTGGTGCCGGTAACCGACGCCCTGTTTACGGTTTTTAAGCGGGACAAGGCGGAGGGCGAGTCCTTCCAAGGATTCCTGAAGAGGGTGACCATCCCCGAGGTGGTCAAACGGCTGGATGCCCAGTTGGTGGAAAGGGGCCTGAGCCCCACGACCTACAACCGGGTCAGCGCCTCGCCCATGGACGGCCTGCGCGTGGTGCCGGGCGGATGAAGCGAATGAGGAGTGCACAATGAAAAATGAATAATGGATGGAGCTTTCCAGGGGAAAGCCACCATCATTGTTCATTCTACATTTTAAATTTTAAATTGAGGGGGATGTCATGAAGATGATCCGAGCGATTGTGAGGCCCGAAAAGGAATCGGATGTGGTGAAGAACCTTGAAAAATCCGGGTTCACCGCCCTGACCAAGATGGACGTTTTGGGCCGCGGCAAGCAAAAGGGGATCCAGGTGGGGTCGGCCAAATACGATGAGCTGGCCAAGACCATGTTCATGCTGGTGGTGGAGGATGAGGAATTCCCCCGGGCCATGGACGCGCTCAAGGTGGGCGCCCGCACCGGCAACCCGGGCGACGGGAAGATCTTCGTGACCGAAGTGGACGAAGCCATCACCATCCGTACCGGTGAAAAACTGCTCTAATGACAGTCCACAGTCGGCGGTTCACAGCAACTGCCTAAAAGCCCTACTGCGAACCGCGAACTGCCAACTGTGAACAAAAAGGATTTAAAAAATGTTCCGGCAATTCAAATTCGAAGAACCCCTCTATCCAAAGCTGGACCAGGTCCCCATTTCCACCCGTTTTAAGTTGGAAACCATGGGACTCCATCTGCCCCCGGGGCTTTGGAACCGGTTGGATCTGGCCGAGCGCTGGGTTTTCTGCCACCTGCCCATCCGCAGCAAGGGGGAAAAGGAATGTTACGGCGCCTATCTCACCTATGTCCTCCGGCGCGAGGGGTTCCCGTCGCCGTCTGAAACTAACGGTGTACCGTCCGAAAAGAAAGGCTGGGAGGACTTGAGCCGCCTGCCCTCCGAAGTGGCCCAAAAGATGCGGGACCTCAACCTTCCCCTTTTTTGGCCCGAATGGATCAAGTTGGACGACATGGAGCGCTTTTCACTTTATAAATTCTGCCGGGAAAATGCCGACGATGCCCTGGTCCAGCAGGCGGTCCAGGAATTCCTGGGTCTTTCAAGCCTTCCGGCACCCGCCTCCTGAAAATACTTTAAAAATTCCCCCTCGCTCCGGACTTCGCCCTGCTCTTTCCCGTCTTATGCGAAATCATTTATTCCTTGCCGGGCTGAAATCCTTTCAAGCTTTTGCCTTTGACTGTCGACCTCCTCATTTAGTTGGAAAGAGTTGATCCTGTTGCAACAATTTTGAACGGAGGGACTCAAATTATCGCGGGAATGGCCTGGCATGTCTTTTGCTCTTACACCTATCAAATCGGACCCAAGTTTCACGGAGGAATTTATGCCTTCCATGATCGAAGAAAAAACCATTCCCCTTTCCCGGGGCGCCGGGCAATCCGCCGACCCTTACACCATTGAACACTGGGAACCGGAGGATGAGGGCTTCTGGGAGAAAACCGGCAAAAAAATCGCCGCCCGCAACCTGGCCTTTTCCATCTTCGTGGAATTCCTCGGCTTTTCGGTCTGGCAGGTCTGGAGCGCGGTGGCGGCCCAGCTGCCCAATATCGGCTTCAACTTCAACGTGAACCAGCTCTTCTGGCTGGCGGCCCTGCCGGGCCTCTCGGGGGCGACCCTCCGCCTTCCCTACGGCCTCGCCGTTTCCATCTTTGGCGGCCGGAACTTCACCCTCATGAGCGCCGCCTTGTTGCTCATCCCCTCCACGGGCCTGGCCCTGGCCGTGCAAAACCCCGCGACGCCCTTTTCGGTCTTCGTCACCCTGGCCTTCCTGACGGGTTTCGGAGGGGGCAACTTCGCCTCCAGCATGGCCAATATCCAGTTTTTCTACCCCCAGAAGAAAAAGGGCCTGGCATTGGGGCTCAACGCCGCGGGCGGTAACATCGGCGTTTCGGTTGTGCAGTTCCTGGTACCTATCGTCATTACCGGTGCGGTCTTCGGGGGCTTCGGCGGCAATCCCGAAACCGCCACGGTCAACGGCGTCGCCAAAACCCTCTGGCTTCAAAATGCGGCCCTCATCTGGATACCCTTTATCCTGCTTTCCCTTTTCACTTCCTGGTTCTTTATGAACAACCTCAAAGTGGCCAAGACCTCCCTTTCAAGCCAGTTGCCCGTCCTTAAGAACAAGCACAACTGGACCATGAGCTGGCTCTACCTGGGCACCTTCGGGTCCTTCATCGGTTATTCGGCCGGCTTCCCCCTGCTCATCAAATCCCAATTTCCCGGGATCAACCCTCTTCAATACGCGTTCCTGGGTCCACTGGTGGGTTCCTTGATCCGTCCTGTGGGTGGCTGGCTGGCGGACAAAATCGGCGGCGCCAAGGTGACCTTCTGGAATTTCCTGGCCATGTCCCTTGCCCTGCTGGGAGTCATCTATTTCCTGGCCCATAAGGCCGATCCAGGGGCCTTCGCGGGGTTCTTTACGGCCTTCCTTGTCCTTTTTTTCTGCGCGGGCATCGGCAACGGCTCGACCTTCCGCATGATCCCGGTCATTTTCCGGACGCAAAAGCTCCGGGAATTCAAAGGAGTCAAGGAGGGCTCGGCGGCCTATAACGAAGCCCTCAAGGAATCCAACAAGGAATCCTCCTCCATCATCGCTTTTGTCGCGGCTTTCGCGGCCTATGGGGCCTTTTTCGTGCCGAAAAGCTACGGCACTTCCATCGCCCTGACCGGAAGCCCCCTTTTGGCCCTCTACACCTTCCTGGCTTTCTATGCCACCTGCCTTGCCATCACCTGGTGGTTTTTCGCCCGAAAAGACGCGGAAATTCCCTGCTAAATCGGCCTTCGATTTGGGTCGTACCCCCTTGGGGGAAAACTGTAATATGCGTGTTAAATCCATGTAAAAAAGAAAGGATATTCATATGAAGAAAAATTGGCCCACTCGGGGAATCCTGGCCGGCTTCCTGGCCATCGGGGTGTCAGTCGGTGTTGGCAAAGCCTTCGCGGATGATCCAGCGGCTGCTCCATCGCCCTCTCCTACCGCGGTTCTCACGGCTTCGCCGGTTAAGGTGAACGGGTTCTTACAGGCCTGGTTGGACGCTGGCAACTCACCCAGCACAGCACCGGGCACCAATTACAACCTGGCCGGGGACTACCTGCGCCATTTGCGCCTTAACTTCCAGGCCGATCCATTGAGTGGCCTTCACCTGGTCGCGCTGCCCGAATTCGCCGGCGGTTTCGTCTTGTTGGACGGCTACGCCCGCTTGGATTTCAACCAGGTTTTCCTGGGTGCGGCCGACCCCGGTGAGTTTGCCCTGACCGTAGGCCAGTTCAAGACCCCCTTCGGCCTGAACCGCATGTACAACCCGGCCCAATTGCTGTCCGTGGAATATTCCACCATCAACAACGGGACTTTCGCCCAGAAAAACTTCTGGGATTCGGGTTTGATGGCCACCTATAAGGGCAAGGATTTCCGGTTCGACCTGGCAGCGATCAAGGGGCAGGGTCCCAATCTGTTCACCGCGGCCCTGGCCACCGGCGCCACGCCCCTGGGTGTCTTGAACTCCAACCAGGATTATGTCGGGCGCCTGGAAATACCCATTGGCTCCAATTTTTCCGTGGGCGGGTCCTACTACTACGGCTTCCAGACGCTTGCGTTGGTTAAAAACTGGTTCGGGGCTTTCCTCAAGTGGAAAGGCGACGCCAAGACCTGGGACGCAGAGGCTGAATTCATCTCAAGGGATAATACGGACCTTTCAACCAATGAAGTTGTGGGCATCAATGCCCAGGCCGACATTTGGCTGGGGGACAGCATCCAGCCTTTTCTCTTGTATGAATACGTGGAAAATCACCTGACACCCGCCTCTTCTTCCGGCCGGATGGGCGGCGGGATCAACTGGTATCCCCGCACTGTCGGCGCCCTGCGGATGACCTTGGAAGCCGTTGGAGAAGGCGCGGGATATGTTTCGGCCGATCCCACCCAACCCACCAGCGGCAAGGTAATCCTCCAAACCCAGGTTATCTTTTAGTACCCGTCTCGTCCCTCAGGCTCCCCGCCTAAAAAAGGCGGGGAGCCCCCTCCTTTATCTCCTTGGCTCGCTGCCCATTTTGAAGGCGATGGTCTTGCCATAAACCAGCATGTCATGGGTGAGGAACTTCTTCTTATAATCGACGCCTTCCACTTGGATGGACTGGATATAGGCGTTCTTATCTGAATTATTGATGGTTTTGAGGGTCAGCAGGCCGCCCGGATAGACCATCTGGTTCAAATGGACGTCCACCTCTTTGAACAGGGGGCTTCCAATCTGGTAGGTATTGCTGCCGGGACAGACGGGATAAAAACCCAGGGCCGAGAAAAGGTACCAGGCCGACATGACGCCGCAATCGTCGTTTCCGGGAATCCCGTCCGGACTGTCCTTGTAATATTTTTCCATGACGGCCCTGACCTGCCTTTGGGTCCGCCAAGCCTCGGAGGGGACATAGTCGAAAAGATAGGGCCAGGCGATGTCCGGTTCGTTGGTGGCGTCGTAATGTGCCCCGTCGAAGCATTCCTGCAGGCGCTTGACGAAGGCATCGTCCCCGCCCAGCAACATCACCAATCCGTCCATGTCCTGGGGCGCAAAGAAAAGGTATTGCCAGGCACTCCCTTCCACGTAACCGGGTCCGCCGTTGTCCGGCCAGCTTTGGTCGCAGCAGGTGACCAGGGGGTCAAAGGGCGTCATGAAGGAGCCGTCCCGGTTCTTGGCCCTCAAGAAACCCGTGGTGGGGTCGTAAAAATTCCGGTACACCCCTGAGAGATGGATGTATTTTTCGTAATCGTCCTTTTTCTTCAAATCCTTCGCCATCTGGGCCAGGCACCAGAAATCATAGGAATATTCCAGGCTGGTGGAAACCGATCCCCAGAGCCAATCCCCGCTGTCGTCGTCCTTGGGGATATAGCCGTATTGGAGCAGGGATTTCAGCCCCCCGTAAATCTTGTTGTCCTTGGGGTTGAGGCTCTTCACCATGGCGTCATAGGCCGATTCCGTGTCGAAATCCTTCAGGCCCTGCCGGTAGGTGTCCAGGATGACGGGCACCGAGGGGCAGCCCACCATGACGCTCGTTTCATTGCCCGCCAGCTCCCACTTGGGCAGCCATCCGCTTTCTTTCGACATTTCGACCAGGGACTTGGTCATGTCCAGGTCCCGGTCGGGGTAAAACAGCCCCAGGAAGGGGTGCAGGTTACGGTAGGTGTCCCAAAGGGAAAAAACGTGGTACCGGGTATAGCCGGCCGTGGTCATCACACCCTTGTGCCCCATGCCCTGGTACTGCCCGTTCACGTCCGAAAAAACGCTGGGATGGATCAGGGCGTGGTAAAGGGCCGTGTAAAAAAGGGTCCTTTGGACGCCGGTTCCACCTTTGATTTCCATGCGCGAGAGGGCGTCGTCCCAGGACTGGCGGGCCGAATCCCGGACAGCCTCAAAATCCCACCCCGGCATTTCGGTTTGGAGGTTCAACCGGGCATTTTCGATGCTGACATAGGAGACCCCCACCTTGGCGATCAAGGGTTCCTGGCCCGCCGTGGAAAAGCTGAAAAAGGCCCCAATGTCCCTGCCCCTCTCATTCGGGTCGTCCTTGAGGGCGCCCTCTTTCCAGGTCCCCGCATGGACCGCGGGCTTGCTGAATTGGACGACGAAATAAGCCGTCTCCCGATTGCCGGCGAAAGGACTGCAAAAATCCCCGCTTTCGACAGTGCCCTCCACTTCGGTATTGGAGACGATTTTCACGGAGGACTCGAAGCTGGGGGACTTCAGGGTGACGGGGTCGGCGGTCAGGCGGTGGCCCGGGTCGATGAGGATGTTGGCCTCACCTTTTTCCGAGGGAAAGGAATAGCGGCTCATCCCCGCGTGGGTGGTGGCCGTCATCTCGGCCAAGATGTCGTAGGTCTTGAGGTGGACCGAATAGTAGCCCGGCACGGCCTTTTCCGAATCGTAAGCCGATTTCCACTTTTCAATGTCGGGAACGGGTTTTCCCGTCGTGGGCATCAGCACCACGCCGCCCAGATCCGGGCATCCCGTGCCGCTCAAATGCAGGTGGCCGAAGCCGTAGAGGTCCGGATTGCCGTAGGCATAACCGGAAGGAGCTTTGAGGTCGTTATGGGGAGAGACCGATACCATCCCCCAGGGCACCAAGGCGCCCGGAAAGGTGTTGCCGCCATGCGCGGTTCCGATGAAAGGATTTACCCATTCGGCAGGACCGGCAAAAACCGATGAGGCCAGTCCGCAAACCATGAGGAACATTCCCGCTTTAGCCCTTCGACCGAAAAAAAATTTGAAGAACGCCGGATTTTTTTTCGGATCTAAGGACCGGGTCTTATTACCGTAGTTACGCCAGTAAACCGCCGAGGATGATTCCCCAGTTATTTCCGGCTTTTCCGGTTTAGGGTGAAACATATTTTATTGTCCCTTATTTGTTTTCTTAAAGGCGTGACGCGGCTAAAATGACGATGTCTTGAAGGCCTCGTCATTTCCTATTGGAGCATTTCCTTGCACCTACGGCCTCAATTATCCTCGATCCGCGCCCGCTTTGGATATCCCTATCACCAATGGATGACCCAGGAATTCGACGAACAAGGCTGGAACCTGGTCCAAAAAAGCATCCAGCAAAAGCGCACCCATGACGTCACCATGCTCATTGAAGGAACGGACGGCCGTTTCGCCCTCATGAGCAAGCACAGCTATCCTCCCGGCATCTTCCGGTCGCCTTCGGGCGGCGTCAAACCCGGCGAGGACCTGGCCACCGGGGCCGCCCGGGAAGCCATGGAGGAAACGGGCCTGCATATCGACCTCAAGCGCTTCCTGCTCCACATCACCCTGGACATCAGCCATAAAGGCGAGGTCTGCACCTGGGATTCCTACGTCTTCTACGCCACCACCCAGGATACGAAGCTCAAACCCACCGATTTAAAGGAAGTGAAGGACACGGCCTGGGCCGGGCGGGAACACCTGCAGGCCATGGCCCTCAAGCTCAAGGAAACAGGCAATGGCGGGCTCATCTACCGGGGCGGCCTGACTGCGGCTTCTCTCTGGGCCCTGGACAACCCGATGATCCTGCGGGAGGCCAGGCCCCACGACATGCCCGGCATCACCCATTCGCTCCTGGCCAACCGCCTTCCGGTGGAAAATGCCAACCGGACCTGCTGGTGGATTGCCGAGGTCCAAGGCTTATCTTCCAGCACTGTGGGCATTTCCCTCCACAACGACTGCGCCGAGTTGATCGGCCTGACGGTGGACCCCGTCTTCCGGGGCAAAGGCGTCGGACACGCCATGGTGGAATATGTCTGTGACCAATGGTCGGACTCCGCCAAGCGCAAACGCCTGGGGGAGCGGCTGAAAACCCCTGTTTTCAACGACAAGCTTTGGCTGACAACTTCCATGCCGGGATATTTCCTGCCGGTTAATTTTGTCCTGACGGACAAAAGCATGCTTCCCGCCACCATCCAGGGGCAATTGACCGGCAACCGGGCCAAGTGGCAGGGCATGCGGTACCAGCTCTACAAGCTGTAAGCCTCCTTGGAGTCTCGATGAACCCTGTTTTGAAAAAACTTTTGTTCAAGGGTCAAAACCCCGTTTTGGTGATTGCTTCTCCAGGTGAGTTTAAGAAAACATCTGGCGCCTTTGGCGGTAAGGCGCACACCCAATCGAAGGGGTCTTACGACTTCATCCTGGCCTTTGCCTATTCGCTGGCCGACGCCCAAAAGATCGCCGCCACCGCCGCAAAAGCTTTGTCGGAAAAAGGGATTTTTTGGATGGCCTATCCCAAGGGAACTTCAAAGAAATATAAGGCCGACATCAACCGGGACACTGGCCATGCCCTGATGGAAAAATTGGGCTTCCTGGGAGTTTCCCTGGTGGCCATCGATGGGGATTGGTCCGCCATGCGTTACAAGAGGATTGAAAAGAACTGAGAGCCGGGGGGGTTATACCCCTGTCAACGCATCACCGCGATTTTCGAAGTGTAAATTTGCCCGCCGACTTGAACGACCACGATATAAATCCCGCTTGAGACTTTTTGACCCGTTGAATTGGTTCCATTCCACAAGAACTTCTGGCTTTCCGTTCCCGTTCCCGGCCTTTTCACAGCCAAAGCCGAGGTTCCAGGATTGGAACCCAAACTCCCTACCTTTTCGCCCGCCACATTATAGATATTAACGGAAGCAGTACCGGATTGCGTCGGGTTGACAATGATCGACGCGGTGGACTGCGAAGGTCCGAGGATGTTGGGGGAAATGACGATCGGCGGGGCCACGCCTCCCACCGGCGTGATGGTTCCGGTCGGACTATCCGTCGGGGTGTCAGTCACCGTGTCGGTGGTCGTGGGCGTAAGGGACTGTTGGGCCAAGGCGGTTTCGGTGGCGGCGGCCGTATCAAAGGGCGTTGGTGAGGAAGTCGGGCTGCCGGTAAGGACGGGGGTGAGACTGGGAGTGGGTGTAAGGGACTGTTGGGCCAGGGCGGTCTCGGTAGCGGCGGCCGTATCGAAGGGCGTCGGTGAAGGCGTTGGGCTGCCGGTAGGCGTAAGGGTCGGCAGGCAGCAGGTCACGCTGGGGAAAGGGGTAAAAGTACCGGTGGCCGTGGCCGAGGGGGTCGAGGTTGCCGTTCCCCCGGCTAGCGTCACGGTCGGCGTGTCGGTAACCGTCCGGGTATTCGTAGTGGTAGGTGTGGTAGTAGGTGTATGAGTGTTGGCCGCCGTTCCGGTGGGGGTCTTGGTATCTGTCGCTGTCGGCGTAGATGTCACGGTAGGAGTGTGAGTATTGGTCGCCGTACCTGTTGCCGTCCTTGTATCCGTTACGGTGGGCGTATTGGTGATCGTATGGGTATTCGTCGGCGTGGGCGTCACCGTTAAGGTATGAGTGTTAGTGGCCGTTCCGGTCGCCGTCTTGGTATCGGTCACGGTTGGCGTGTTAGTCACGGTCCGGGTGTTCGTAATGGTAGCCGTGGCGGTGGACGCATGAGTGTTGGTCGCCGTACTTGTTGCCGTCCTTGTATCCGTCACGGTGGGTGTATTGGTGATCGTGTGGGTATTCGTCGATGTAGGTGTCACCGTGGAGGTATGGGTATTCGCAGGCGTCCCTGTGGGTGTTTTGGTGTCTGTCGTAGTAGGTGTATTGGTGATCGTGTGGGTATTCGTCGGTGTAGGTGTCACCGTGGGGGTATGAGTGTTAGTAGCCGTTCCTGTCACCGTCTTTGTGTCTGTCACGGTAGGGGTATTGGTAATCGTGTGAGTATTTGTGGGCGTTAGAGTAATGGTGGGAGTATGGGTATTGGTGGCTGTTCCAGTGGGTGTTTTTGTGTCCGTCGTAGTGGGTGTATTGGTGATCGTGTGGGTCTTCGTTGGTGTGGGTGTCACCGTGGGGGTATGGGTGTTAGTGGCCGTTCCTGTCGCCGTCTTTGTGTCTGTTATGGTGGGAGTATTCGTGATCGTGTGAGTGTTCGTAGGTGTGAGAGTGACGGTGGGAGTGTGGGTGTTGGTGGCCGTTCCTGTCGCCGTCTTTGTGTCTGTTACGGTGGGAGTATTCGTGATCGTGTGAGTATTCGTGGGCGTGAGAGTAACGGTGGGAGAGTGGGTGTTGGTGGCTGTTCCAGTGGGTGTTTTGGTGTCGGTTGTGGTGGGCGTATTGGTGATCGTGTGGGTCTTCGTTGGTGTGGGTGTCACCGTGGGGGTATGGGTGTTAGTGGCCGTTCCTGTGGGTGTTTTAGTGTCGGTTGTGGTGGGAGTATTAGTAATCGTGTGGGTCTTCGTAGGCGTGAGAGTGACGGTGGGAGTGTGGGTGTTGGTGGCTGTTCCGGTGGGTGTTTTGGTGTCCGTCGTAGTGGGCGTATTGGTGATCGTGCGGGTATTCGTCGGCGTGAATGTCATCGTGGGGGAATGGGTATCGGTCGGTGTTTTCGTCGGAGTTCGAGTGGAGGTCGAGGAGGGGGTACTTGTGTTGACGGAGGTAACGGTAATGGTAACCGTCGGGGTCACCGTTTGGCCTAATGAATCCGAAGGACGGGCAAGCAAGAACAAACAGCAGAGAAAGCAGAGGCTTTCCACGCCAGGGCTTAAAAATGCGGCCTTTTGAAAAAACGAAATCGTTTTTCTAAAAACGCGCCGTTTATATATGCCGATCTTCATTGGAAAAATATCCGAATCATTCAAATAGGGTCTGACTTTCTAAGTCCTAAATCTACCACCGATTCTTTTATTTTGAGGTTTTCGGGTAAATTTCCGTTGGAAAATCTTGGATTTTCCCCGTAAGTCCAACCATTGGCTTCTTAATTTTATCGATAAAGCAAATCGGCGGTTTTTCAAAAGATCGCATAAGGCTTTAAGCGTACAAAAGGGTGGGAAAGAAAAAAATTATTTGGAAAGTGGTTTTTGTTTCCAAGCACAAAGCCAGCGGTATCCCAGCAAGCCGACCAGCCCCGAATAAGCCAGGACGGGGAGGAAATGCTCCAGGCAGACATGGGCAAAATTGTGGCTACCGCAGTGCAAGGTACAGACGCCCAGTCCCAACAAGAAGGAAGATATCCCCGCCCAAAGCCCCACCTTGAGCGGTTTCAAAGGTGCATTATGGCGCAGGATCAAACCCAGGCCGATCCAGGCCACAACACCCACCATCAGGCTTGTCATGAAGCAGGATAAATGGAGGTCATGATGGGGGTAGTTCACCATGTCCCAGGGAAGGAAGAGGACAAACAGGAGGAAGGCCGACCCGTATAGGAGAAAAGCCCCCCGGACTTTCCATTTCCCCTTGGATTCACCCGCCGGGATGCTGGCCTCAATGGCGCCCCAGGCCGCCAAGGCGGCGCCCACAAAGACGAATGCCACCAGCAAATCATAGGCCAGGGAGGATAGGTCACTTTGGAAATCATCCCTGAGGGAAATACGGGACAGGCAAAACCAGGTCAGCAACGCCATCGCGGCGGCCCAGCAGAACCACTGGGCCCCTATGGGCATGGGGGCTTTCACGGGCCTTAAACCCTGGACCATCTGTTCCACGGCCCCTTCATGGGCTGCCGGGAAGCCTTTTTTGGTTTTAGTTCCTTGTTTCTTCGGCTTCATTTTTTCTCGCGACTCTCCAATAAAATCTTTTTAAGCCGGGCATAGCCCCGGTGGGCCCGCACCTTGAGCGCCGTCTCTGAAATCCCCAACTGTTTCGCCGATTCCTCCACCGTCAGCCCCTCGATTTTCATCATCGTCACCGGCCGGCGCAGGCTTTCCGGGAGCTTCGTGAGGGCTTTTTGAAGCTCGTCGCCCAGGCTGTCGTCCCTCTCCTCCCCGGGGGCCGCCTCGGGCAGGAATTCCACCGGAACCTCCCTCTCGGCGAATTTCCGGTTCTTTCCAATGGCATCCAGGAAGGCGTTGTGGGCCAGGGTGAAAAGCCAGGGGGCGAAAGGCCGGTCGGTCATGTAGCTGTGCCGGGCGCGGTGCAGGGTGAAAAGGACCTCCTGGTAGACGTCGTCCACCAGGGACTTGTTGAACACCCTGCGCCGGACGTAGGAGTAGAGGAGGGGCCCGACCTCGTTCAGGAGGGTGCGGTAGGTTTCCTCATCCCCTTCCTGGACCCGTTTCATCATCTGGGCCCAGGACTGCCATTGTGACGGGCTCGCTTTCAAAGACCCTCCGGTGCACTACGGTTTTCGGCGCGGAAAAGGTTACTGTCAGCCCACCAAATCCAGGGCTTCCTTCAGTTCCATGATGCGGCAGGTGTAAATGGGAGTGTCCCGGACGGTGTATTTGGAGCCTTCGGTTTCCCGCAGGGCCATGACCAGGTCCAGGAAGTCCTGGGGGGTGTCGGTCTCGAAAGCCACCACAAAATCCTGGTCGTCCAGGCCGAAGGAATAGGTGGTGTTCAGCTTAACCGAGGGGTAGAGGTTGCCCACCCGGATATGCTCGTCCATGACCTTCTGGCGGGCTTCCTTGGAAAGCAGGTACCATTCGCGGGTCTTTACGAAGGGATAGATGAAGATGTACTTGAACCGGCCGGGGTAGATGTTGGTGCGGGACTCCTCCGCCCCCCCCACGTGCTGGTGCTTGTCGATATAGGTGCTGCGCTTGGTCATGGAAAGATAGGCGGCGGGCTGGGAGAGGTGGGGCCCCAGGGCGGATTTCAGGACCGCCGAACCCAGCCTCTGGATGGCGTCCAGGTCGTAGCTGATGGCCCAAAGCATGAGGTCCACTCCCGCCTTGAACCCCACGGTGGAATAGGAAAGCAGGATGCCGTCCTTCTTGAAGCCCTCGGCGGCCTCGACAAAGGACTTCTTGGCGGCCTCGCGTTCGGACGCGGGCAGTTTGCGGAAGTCATCGGAAATCTTGTAGAAAGCGAAGCTGACGAATTGGCGTTTGGTCGGATCGGCCATGGTTTACCCCGTTTTGGATGGATTCAAGGAAGGCGTATTCTAAGCACCGTGAAGACAAAAGGCAACCGAACCCCGGGCATTCAAAACATCAGTTGGGAGCCTGAATTTGTACTTTCGCCACGGGCACGAACCGCGGATCGGCGATGGGATACTCGCTTTGGGTGACCGGCCAGAGGGAGCCTTTCCAGGCTTCCCCCGCTTCGGAGGAGAACTGGACCATCGCCCCTTTTTCCCCCCGGCCCATGAACTTATCCAGGTTTTGGGCGCTGTTCCGTTCGTAAAACTCGCGGCCGAAGGATTCCTGTCCTTTCCCGACCGGCTCCTGTTTTTGGAGCCCTACGACCAAGGCGTAGTTCCCCGGTGGAAAATCCGAGGGGATAAAGAGGATGCGGCGGTCCTCATAGGGCCTCCCCAATTTCATGGCGGCGGGCTTTCCTGCGGGCAATTCGTGGATGTCGTGGAGCCAGAAAACCCCGTCCCGGGTCCAGTAGTTGCCGCGGGGGTCGATGAAAAGCGCAACCACCATGTCCGAACTGTCCTGGGCGCCGGCTTTAAGCCGGGTCCAATGGTAGGTCACTTGTAAAATCCCACCTGCCTTGACTGCGGAGGGATCGACTTCAACACCGGCAAGTTCCAGCCCCCCCCAGGCCGCCACGAGCCTGGCTTTCGGCGCCGGGAAGCTTTCCCCTACGATTCCCTGCGGAACCACCTGGAGGAGGGGGCCCCAAACCCGGTAGCTCCAGCCGGGCGGCAAGTCCCATTTGCGGGTCACATAAAGGGGCCGTCCTTTGGTCAAGGCTTCCTGGATGCGGGGCCCGACCGTCTGAGGGTCATTCCCCGGCTCCAGGACTTCCACATCCTTGCGAAACCCGAAGGATTGCTGGTAGCCCACCACGGGAAAATATTCGTTCTCCTCCGTGGGCATGTAGAAAGCATCGGGGCTCATGATGGTTAAAAGGTTCCGCGCGTAATCCTCCGCCCCCCTCTCCTTTTTCCGCTCCCAGAGGTGGCCGGCGGAGGAAAGCTGGGCCAGGACAAAGGCCGCCAGCAGGATATTCATGACGGCCGACCGGGAGAGGCCTTTCCGGAAAAATTGGCCTACAACCGCCAGCGGAAGGCCCGCCACCAACCCGCCATAGGCCCATCCCAAAAGCACCTGGTGGGGTTCGAAGGCCGGAAAGGGGATGGTAAAGACAAAAAGCCCCTCCACCAGGCCCCAACCCAATGCCACCCAAAGAAAGACAGGGACCTTTTCCTTTTTCCAATAAACCAAACCCAGTCCCCAAACCAAAAGGAAGAGGCCGAAGGGGGTCAAGTCCGTCCAGAAACGTCCCGCCATCATCCCGGCCACGTGGAGCATGTTGGAAAAGGAGTTGGCCCCCACCGAGTTGGAAAACTTCAGGGCCAGTACGTGCCGCAAAAGGGCCATGGGGTGGGTCAGGTCCCCGAAAGCGATGTCGGGGTGCAGCGCCGACCGCAAAGGCAGGTAAAGAAGGGTGCTCCTTCCCAGCCCGAAACAAATGCCGGAAAGAAGCAGGGTCTTTAAGGCGGGTTTCCGGCCCTTCCACAAGTCCCATAAAAAGAAAGCGCCGACGAAAGGCAGTGCGAAAAACTGGGTGGGCCTGAAAACAGTGGCGACTCCCAGGATGAAGAAAGCCAAAAACCATTTCCCGGGTTTCTGAAGGCCCAGGGCCCAAAGCACCAGGAACCCCAGTAAAAGGTGGAGGGCGTAAACCAGGGGTGTCAGGGAATAAACCCACCAGGGTTGGCTCAAACTCCAGGCCAGGGTCAAAAGGACCAGCCAAAGCTTGTTGTTGGCCGAAAGGGCCTCCCCCCTTTCACCCATTTGGGCCGCCAATCGGCCGCCTAAAACCCAGAACAAGGCCGAAGCGAGGGCGGAACAAACCGCCGACATCAGCCCCAGCCTCCAGGCGGGTGAGCCCCAGGGCAGCAGCAAGAAAACCTTGCCCAAAAGGTGGAACAATACCTGTCCCGAGGGATGGGAAATCCCCAGGCAGGCGGTAGCCCCCACCATCTCGCCTGAGTCATACCAGCCAATAAAGGGGGAAATAAAACAGGCGTTCAAAGTGGCCAGGCCCAGGAAGAGAAGGGTGGGAACCCGCCATTCCCCGCCGGCGGCTTTCGGTTTACGGACAGGAGTCATTCTTAAGGATCAGCCCTGGAGGTTCTGGATATAGGAATCCAGTTGCTGGATTTTGTCCGCCAGGCCCGCTTTGTCGATTTTCTTCAGGATGTCCTCGATCGCCTTATAAACCTGGATGGCATCCTGGTTTTTGCCGAGGGCTTCCATGGCACGGGCCTTTCGCAGGTAGCCCGGCACATAGGCGTAATCCAAGTCGATGGCCTTTTGGGCGGAAATGATCGCTTCCTGGATCCGGCCCATGGCCAACAGGATGTCGCTCTGGTCCACGTAGACTTGCGGGTTTTGGGGCGCCTTCTCGACCAGTTCTTTTTGGAGGTCCAAAGCTTCGTCCAAGCGCCGCTGGACCATCATAAGGTGCACCCGGTTCTCCAGGGGGGCCAGCGAATAGGGCGAGGCCTGGCTGGCCTTTTGGTAATACTGTTCCGCCGTCTCGAAGTATTTCCTTTTCTCCGGGGAGGAGGCGCTCCGCTCCCCATGCACGTCCGCGACGGCCCCCAGGAGGTCCCAGGGTTCCATGAAATCGCTGCGCATGGAAAGGCTCTTGTTGCTGAAAAATTCGGCCGAATCCAGTTCCTGCTGCTGGTAGGCCAGGTTGGCGTTGAAGTTGTAGATCTTCGCCACAAAATCCTTGTAGCCGCCCAAGCCCAGCGCCCAGACGATGAAAACCCCCAGCACCCCGGCGCCCGTCAGGTAGGCCCTGCGGGAGAGGTCCAGCGAGACTTCCACGTCCCCCGCCACCCTCCTTCGGGAAAGGGCGAAGGTGACGAAGCCCAGGAGTACCAGCCGGTGGCACCATTCATGGAAGGTGAAATCCACGAAATTGTGGAGCGCTTCCAGGATCACCAGGTAAAAGGCGTATTCGGAAACCATGTCTTCCGGCGGGACTTGCTTGAAGGTGGGGGTCTGCAAAACCCTTTGGCCCGTCTCCCTCAGGACATACCAGAGGAAAAGGAGGGTCAGCAAAAGCGCCGGGAAACCGCATTCGATGGTGGTCTGGAGGTATTCGTTGTGCACCGCGGGCACGAAGGCGTTCCAGAAGGCCGCCGGCTGGTAGGAGGGGAAAACATCCGCGAAGGTACCCGGCCCGAAGCCCAGCAGGGGCTGGGTCATGGCCATGTCGAAGCCGCTTTTCCAAAGCTCCCACCGGTTCAAGGCCCGGGGGTCCACTTCCAGGGCGTCGAAAAGCTTGCGGATGGTGTAGGAACTGCAGGCCAAAACCACTAAAACCGCCGCGCCGAACAGGACCCATTGGCTGGTTTTCCAGGCTGACATCTTCTCCTCGAATTCCTTCATGTGCAAAAGCAGGTAAAGGAGGATGACAACCACCATGGCCACGAAGGCCCCCCGGCTTTGGGTGATGGCCCAGGCGACGAAAAGAAGCGCCAAGCCCCAGCCGGACGCGGCCTGTCCGTGCAATTTCCGGAGGATCATCCAAAGAAGCCCCATCCCAAGGAATCCGGCGCCGATATTTTCGTTGAGGAAGGATCCTTTGCGCTCGATGAAGGCCAGGAAGAAGGGGATGCCCAGGAACCTCCCCGCCATGTAAAAGCAAAGCCAGGCCGCGACGAAATAAGCCGTCCAGCGGAAGGTTTTCTCGAAAGCGGGGTAAAGGCCGGGCCATTTTTGCCAGGCCATCCTCAAGGAAAACCACCAGAGCACCAGGGCCAGGAACCCGCGGAAGGAATAAAAACTGACGAAGGCTTCCTTTGAATTCTTGACGGAGAGCAGTACCCAGGCCGAAAGCAAAAGAAGGAGGAGGTTCGGGAAATCCACCCTCAGGGAACGGATTTTGCCCGAAGGCTGCAGGAAGACGCCCAGGCAAATGAGGAAAACGGCCGCCGAAACCCACCGTAAAACCAGGTTCTGGGTCAGTGAAATGGACACGCCCGCATAGGGGACGAGGGTGACCAGAGGGATAAGGGCGAGGAAGAGGACGCCCACCAGCCGCCCGGGGACGTCGGTGGGGAACGAGGCCTCGGTGCTTTTAGGGGCGGTCTTCATGGGGCTATTCTACTTTCTTTTAGCCCCAAGAAAACTCAAAACCCGACCCGTACTCCCCCGCCTAATTGGCTGGAATTTAAATTGGTCCGGCCAAATTCGCCTTGGTAATCCAGGAAGACTGACGAACTCTTGGCGAATGTAAGGCCCAGGCCGGCCCCGGCCGCCAACCCATCCTGGCCGACCTGCGGTCCGGCCACCGTGAAGCTGTCCCCCGTCCCGAACCCGGCCTGGTAACTGCCCCCTTGGTTGTTATATTCATGTTCCCAGGCGAGTTGGAGCGAAGGGATCAAGGCCGCATCGTGACCTAAGGACCATTGGCTGCCCGCCCGAATTCCCAAACGGCTCAAGAGGGAATTCTCCGATTGATTGGGTACGGTGAGGGGTGCCTGGGAACCCTGTTCGGTAAAGCCGTTCATGCCCACCGAGCTGTATTGCGCCGAAACCAGGGGGCCGATTTTGACCTGCCCGGCCTTGAATTGGTAACCCAGTTCCAAGGCACCATCCCATTGGGAACCCTGGGTGGAACCGGTGGCCGTACCGCCATAGGCCAGCCTTTGGGTGCTATAGGAGTTGATCCCGCCTTCGGCCAGGGCGCCGGCATAAAAGCCCTCGGAATAAAACAATCCGTAAAGTCCCAACTGTCCCCCATCGGCGGTCAAGGTCCCCCCCGTTCCCAGGGTCACGTCCGTACGCGCATATCCCACCATCAAACCAGCCGCCATTTCCCTCGATAACCGGACATCAGCCCCCGCTCCCGTCAAACCGAAGGTGGAAACCTTGTAGCCGGCCGCGTTGGAATCGCCCGTCACGTTGAAAAAACCGCCGTCGCCCGAAATAAACCCGCCCCAGGGGCTGGCCGGATGCGGCGTCATGGCCGCTTCCTTGGCCGCGGGCAGGTTTCCCGCGAAACGGGCCGTGCCGGCGTTGGAGAATCCCGGCAGCCAGGCCGTGTTGTCCGCATCCGCCATAAACTGGGAAAGTCTCTGGTCCACCAGGGCCGTGCGGGCCAGGGCCCCCTCGAAACCGGCCTGGTAAGCCGCCGTGAAATCCTCCGGTGATAATTGGCTGTAGGCCGTTTGGAGGGCCGTATTGGAGAGGGTTCCCAGTGAATTCATCAAAAATTCAAACTTAGGGTTGAAAACAATCCTGTCCAAGTCCGCCCCAATGGTCTGCTGGTTGGGTGTGGTCCCCGAACTCTGGAACGAAGGGTTGATGGATTCCAATCCCAGTCCATCTGTTGCATAAATGGGCAAAAGACGGAACCCGTTGATGTTTTCATTAACTTGCTGGAATGTTCCAGAAAAGGAGGGGCCCAGCATCACAACAGCGGTGCTGCCGACGGGAAAGGCACTCAAACTGCCATAAGAAGAAACATCCAGGGTTCCATTCAGGCTGGCGGAACCAGTGACGATCACTTTGTCTTGGGAAGACGCACCCGCCCCTCCCAAACCGATCCGAAGGGTACCATTCGAACCTTGGGTGTAATTCCCCCCCACCGCGAAAGTTAAAGGCAATCCGGCCGTGGACAATACGCCACCGTTCACTGCCACTGAACCCGTTGGGCCAAGAGAGTTGCCATTGCCTACCGCCAGGGTACCGCCATCAATGTTGGTCCCCCCCGAATAAGCGTTATTGGTTAAAAGCGTCAGGGTTCCCGTCCCCACCTTGGTCAAGGACGCCCCGGTCCCTCCACTGCCACCGCCATCGGTGACAAGGCCCGTCACGGTCGTGCTTAAATTATTGCCCCCGGTTATCAGGTCCACCTGGCCCAGTTCGTAGGTCCCCGCCCCCGCAATGGACCCAACCGTCATGGCCCCGCCCGCCACCGTAGAGGCGTTGTTAGGGCTGAAATCCACGAAGGCGCCGACGTTGTTGACGATCTGGGCGCTTCCCCCGGTGGAGTTGTTCATGAAGTTGACGATGTGGTCGTTGATCAGGGTGTTCTGTGCTGTTGCACTATGGATGTAATCCAGGACAGCCAGGTTGGTGATGGTCCCCGTGCCGGGGGTCGCGCCCGTATCCACCGCCAGGGTGCCGTTGGTCACATAAGTGTTCCCCGAATAGGTATTAGCCCCCTGCAGGGTCAGGGCTCCCGAACCCGTTTTTTCCAGGGCCGCATTCCCCTCGATCGTCCCAAAAAAGGTCCCCGTGGAAAGTAAAAGCTGGGCGCCGGTTCCGGAAAGGCTCACTGCTCCCCCGCCTTCCAGGTCCCCGATGGTGACATAGGCTGTTCCTTCGGCCCCATTGACGCCCGATGTGGCACCCGTCCCCCCCGTACCGCCGGTTCCACCGGTAACGATGAGGAAATTGCCCGCCGAAAGCGTCACTGAACCAATAGCCAGGTCGGAGCTTCCTCCATTGCCCCCTGCCCCACCCACGCCGCCAGTGGAATTTCCGCCGTTCCCCCCCGTATTCCCCGCCAGGGTCAATCCCGACCCGGTGGTCAGAGTAAGCGTCCCCAAGGTGACCGACAGGCTTCCCGCCGAGCCGCCCGTGCCGCCGGCGCCCAAACCCGTGTTATTCCCTCCGGCTCCGCCTGCGCCGCCGCCCAAAATCACCTGGTTGGAACCGCTGACCGAAAGCGTCCCCAGGTTCAGGTTGGTACCACCTCCCAGGCCTCCCGCCCCCGCCGTGCTTCCCGCGCCGCCTGCACCGCCATTGCCGCCGGACAGGGTGACGAAGGCATTGGAGGTCCCGGACAAGGACGTGAGGGAAACGGAGGCCGTCCCCCCTGCCCCTCCCGCCACCGCGCCGCTCCCGCCGTTGCCGCCGGTGACCTGGAAACCCGAGTTGTTGGTCAGGCTCACGCTGTTCCCGTCCACGGAAGCATTCCCCCCGTTTCCACCGGTGGAGCCCCCCGCCACCCCATTACCGCCGGTAACGAAGGTGTAGCGGCTGACGGCCGACTGGGTCAATTGGCCGAAGGTGAGGGAGGCATCGCCGCCCGACCCGCCCACGGAGACCCCCGCGCCGCCATCGCCTGCGTGGACGTTCAACCCGGAAACCACCGAAACCGAGCCGGCCGCCAGGGTGGCGCCGCCGCCGTTGCCCCCGGTTACACCGGCGCCGCCCGTTCCGCCACTCAAGGTGACGGTCGTGAAATTGCCGATGGAAACAAGGCTCGATTGCACCAAAACCGCCCCCCCATCCCCACCCCGGCTGGAGGTGGTGGACCCCAAATCGGTCACGCTCCCCCCCAGGCCCCCTGAAATCTGGAGGACATTGTCGGCTTCGATGAGGCTGCCTGTCGTGACGAAGGCCGAACCACCCACCCCGCCCAGGTCGCCGCTGCCGCCCGTGTCGGTCACACTGCCGCCGTTCCCCCCTAAAACCTGGGTCGTATTGCCCAGGGTCCAGGTTCCTGCGGTCACTGCGGCGTTTCCGCCGTTTTGCCCCGTGGCCCCCGATCCCCCAACGGTGTTGACCCCGGCGCCATTCCCTCCTTGGAGGGTGGCATTGACGGCGAGGCCCGTGGACCAGGACGCCGCCGTCACCGAGGCATCCAACCCCGCGCTAAAGGCCCCGTTGTTGGTCAGGGAGAAAGTGTTGTTTTGGATGAAGGACTGCTGGAAAAGCAGCTGGGCCTCGGCGTTATTTTGGCCGGTGAGGAACAGGCCGCCGCCCTCAAAGGTGACGCTTTGGGTAATGGCTGGAACCGTCACCGTAAGCTGGGGGCCGGTGGGATTGGCGAAGGTAATGGCCCCGGCCGCGCCCGAGGCGTTCAAGGTGGTGACCGCCCAGGCGAAGGAACCGTTGCTCAGGTCCGGAGTGCTGTAAAGGACCGTCACGGCGTTTTGGGCGCACAGGGGAAGCGGGAGCAAGGCGAGGAAGAAAACAACCGACCGGACGGAGACACGGAATACTTGTTTCACATTCATGGGATTTCAGCCCCTTTGTTTTTTTCAAATACTGCTAAAAACCGATCCTCATCCCCGCGCCGAATTGGTTGGAGTTCAGGTTCGTCCGCCCGAATTCGCCTTGGTAATTCAGGGCCAAGGTTAAGCTCTTCGCCCAGCTGATTTCCACCCCTGCCCCGGCCATTATTCCATCCTGGCCGATTTGCGGCCCCGCAACCGTAAAGCTGTCTCCCGTCCCGAACCCGGCCTGGAAGTTGCCGCCGCTAAAATTGGTTTCATGTTCCCAAGCCAATTGAAGGGAGGGGTTCAAGGAAGAACCCCTGCCCAAAGACCATTGGCTTTGGGCCCGGATTCCCAAACGGCTCATCAGTGAATCGGCGGTTTGGGCGGGAACGGTCAAAGGCGCCTGGGATCCCTGTTCGGTGAAACGATTCAGGCTGACCGAGCTGTATTGGGCTGAAGCCATGGGGCCGATCTTCACCTGTCCCGACTTGAACTGGTAACCCAGCTCCGCGGCCCCGTCATACTGCATGCCCTGGGTGGAACCCTTGGCAATGCCGCCATAGCCCTGTCTCTGGGTGGTGTAGTTGTTGAGCCCGCCTTCGGCCAGGGCGGTTGCATAAAAGCCGTCGGAGTAAAACAGCCCGTAAAGTCCCGCTTGGCCCCCGTCGGCTGAGAGCGTGCCGCCCGTGCCCAGGGTCACGTCCGTGTGCCCATAGCCCACCAAAAGCCCGGCCACCGCTTCCCGGGAAAGGCGGACATCCGCACCGGCCCCGGTCAAACCGAAAGTCGTTACCTTGTAGCCCGCCGCATTGGAATCGGCGGAGACGTTAAAGAACCCGCCATTGCCGGAAATAAAACCGCCCCAGGGGCCGGCCTTTTGGGGCGCCATGGCCGCTTCCTTTGCGGCCGGGAGATTGGCCGCGAACCAGGGCGTGCCGGTGCTGGAGAATCCCGGCAGCCAGGCCGTGCTGTCCACGTCGGTCATCAGCTGGGAGAGTCTCTGGTCCACCAAGGCCGCGCGGGCCTGGGCCCCTTCGAAAGCCGACTGGTAAAGGGCGGTGAAATCCTCCGGTGACAATTGGGCGTAAGCCGCCTGCATGTCGGCATTCGACAGCACCCCGATGGAGGACATGAGCCCGTTCATTTGGGGATTGAAGACAGTGCGTCTAAATCCGTTCCCAAGGCCCTTTGGTTGGGGGTTGTTCCCAAAGCCTGGAAAGAGGGCAGGATGGATTCCAGTTCCAGCGCCGCCGGCAGGTAGAGGGGAAGAAGCCGGATGCCGCTGTAATTTTCCTCCACTTGCTGGAACGTGCCCGAAACCGAGGATGCGGTGAGGAGTGTAAGAGTGCCGCCAACCGGCAAGGCGCTGAGGGTCCCATAAGAAGTTAAGTTCAAAGTGCCGTTCAGGCTGGCCGTTCCCAAACTCGTGACGTTGATACGGTCCTGGGAAGAAGCCCCGGCCCCGCCCAGGCCCATTTGAAGGGTCCCACCGGGGCCTTGCAGGTAATTGCCGCCAATTTGGAAAGTAAGGGGTGCTCCGGCCGCGGAGAGGGTTCCGCCGTTGACCGCCACCGACCCCGTGCCCAAGGCCAGGTTATTACCCACTGCCAGGGCGCCGGCAGTGATATTGGTTCCGCCCGAGTAGGAGTCTACGCCCGACAGGGCCAGAGTCCCGCCTCCGACTTTGATGAAAGATCCTGTTCCGGTAATGGTGCCTGAAAAAGTTGTGGAGGCGCTATTGGTGCCCACGCCTAGGTTGTTGGCCCCTATCGTGACAAGGCCGGCGCCTGCGAGGGAACCGATGGTCACGCCGGTAGTAGACCCGCTGATGTCCAAGGTTGTCCCCGCCGAATCGGCGAAGGCCGCGATGCCGCCCGTGGCCGACCCCGTGAAATAAGCCGCGGCTCCGCTCTGGAGCAGGACCGTGGCCAAAGCGGCGGAAGAACTGTCCTGGAACATCAAGGTGCCGCCCGTCACCGTGACCACGTTGGTGGCGGTGGAGGAATGGATGTAATCCAAAAGGGCCCCGGAGCCCACCAACACCCCCTGGGTGCCGAGGGAGCCGGAAGTATCCACGTACAAGGTTCCGCCTGCCACTGAGGTTCCGCCCGAATAGTTGTTCGCGCCCGACAGGGTCAGGGCTCCCGACCCTGTCTTTTCAAAAATCTCGGAGCCGTTCAGGCTCCCGGAATAATTGCCTTGTCCCACTTGAAGTACCGCGTTGCCGGCCATGGCCACCGTACCGGTCCCTTCCAGGTCCCCGATGGAAGCGGAGGCCTGTCCTGCGGCCCCGTCGGGACCGCTGGTGGCCGCAATTGCCCCGCTTCCCCCAGATCCGCCTTGGACAAAAAGGTTATTGCCGGATGCCATGGTTACGGCACCGATGGATAACGAGACGTTTCCCCCACTTCCGCCCGCACCACCCGTCCCGCCCGAAGAAACCCCGCCCCCAGTCCCGCCCGCGCCGCCAATCAGGTTGAGATTTGATCCTGAACCCAAATTGAGAATTCCGAAAGTCACAGCCAGCGCACCGCCAGCCCCGCCATTGCCTCCCTGGCCTCCAGCGAGGGTGCAAGCCCCCCCTGCGCCTCCGCTCCCGCCGGATAAGTTTAAGTTGGTGGAAACGCCGATGGAAAAATTCCCCAATGTCATGGAAGTATTGCCGCCATTGCCCCCATTGCCCGGCGCGGCGCCATCATTTGCTTGGCCGCCGCTTCCACCCAAAAGTTTGAAGACGATACCCGAACCGATGTTGAGGCCTCCGAGGGAAACGCCCGCGCTTCCCCCATCGCCACCCGAAGTTCCCGCTCCGCCGATACCGCCCGTTACCCCGAAGGAAGTTGTGTTGGGGCCCACCACGGTGAGGACCGCATTTCCCCCTGTCATGAAGGCACTGCCGCCCGCGCCTCCCGAGCCCGAGTTGCCGCCACCCCCGTTACCCCCGTTGAGCTGGAAATTGGAGCCGGTCGCCCCGAAATAAGACCCTATGGAAACGAACCCATTGCCGCCGTTGCCCCCCACTGTCACTCCGGTAGCGCCTGTCCCACCCTGGACGGAGAGTTGCTGGTATAAGCTGACCGAAGCCGCCATGAGGTCGGCCCCGCCGCCGTTTCCGCCGGTAACACCGCCTCCACCCGTCCCCCCCGCGACCCCGACATCGCCGCCAGTCGTGACAAAGAGGGAGCCCAAAGAAACCAAAGCCGATCCGCCGTTACCCCCGGTATTGGCACCCGTCCCTAAATCCGTAACGCCGCCGCCATGACCGCCAACCACTTGGAATTCATTGAAACCGTCCAAAACGACCGAAGACCCGATAACCGAAGCCGTGCCACCCGCCCCCCCCATATCATTTGACCCATTGACGTCGGTGACGCCGCCACCGATCCCGCCACGGATATTATTGGATATACCTGTAAGCCAGGTTCCCACCGCCACAGAGGCATTGCCGCCGTTGGCACCGTTGACATTGACACCGCCCGATGCAGTGATCGTGCTGGCGTTGGTTCCATTGAGGGTAGTGACGTTGTAGGTCCCCATGGTCCAATTGGAGGCGGTGACGGCCACATCAAATCCCGTGACGTAGGCTCCGTTGTTTTGAAAAGTGAGGTTTTCCTGCTGGTTGAGGCCCTGTTGGAAGAGGAATTGGGATTGGCTGTTGTCCTGGCCGATCAGGGTGTTGCCAGGTCCCTGGAGGGTGACATTGGTGGTGAACACGGCCAAGGGCTGGGTCAAGGTGATGGAATTGCCCGGGGCGTTAAATGTGATGGAGCCATCCCCGGCGGCGTTCAAGGTGGTGACGGCCCAACCAAGGGAGCCCACGCTTTCGTCCCCCGAGTTGGTAGTGACAGTCACGGCGTTTTGGGCATGGAGACCCGCGACCGCCAGGAAAAGAATGGAGACGACCGCCGAAACGTGACGCTTTTTCAAGGAAGGGCCTTTAAGGGGATTTTGAGGATGCCCCGTTATTCTACCGCTTCCCTTCTCGCTTCCGAAAAATCCAGACGGATTTTTTACCGGTCTTTTGAAGGTTTAACTAAGGCTTTTTCGTAAGTCTTCTCGATCTGGCGGAGCATTTCATCGATAAGAAACGAACCTTTGAGAAGTTCCCGACCCGCCTTCCCCATTTTCTTCCCCAACTTGGGTTCGGTGAGGATCTTGGCGAGGCTTTCCGCCATGGCCGCCGTGTTATGGGGTTGGTGCAGGAACCCGGTCACCCCGTGTTTGACCGCCTCGGGCGTACCCGAGACTGCCGTGGCCACCACCGGCTTTTCCGCCGCCATGGCCTGGAGGACCACCCGGGGAAGGCCCTCATGAATGGAAGTCAAAAGAAGGGCGTCGCAGGCCGCCAGCAGTTGGGCGATGTCCTCGCGCCAACCCAGCAGGATGAAATGCCTCTCCAAGCCGCGGGCCTTGATCTGCCGCTCCACCTCTCCGAACAAGGGGCCGTCCCCCGCCCAAAGGAAAAGGGCGTAAGGCACCTTGCTTCGCAGGGCATCCGCCACCTCAATGACGTCCAGGGGGGATTTCTGTTGTTTGAAATTGGCAAGCACCAGGACGCAGGGCAGGCCCTTGGTTTGCAGTTTCGTCCGGGCGCGGCGGGCCTGCAAAAACGACAGGCGGTATTGTCGGGGATCGATGCCGCTGTGGATGATTCGGTATTGCTCCGGCCGGCCGATCCCCGCCGCCAAGCCCGCCAGCAGGTTTTCATCGCTGACGGTGATGAGCACATCCGTAAAACGGGCGGCCCAGCGCTCCAGCGCCTGGTAAGCCCAACGGATCGGGAAAAACTGGCCAGGGTGGAAACCCCAACCATGGACCGTGTGGAGGACGCGGGGCACCCCCGCTTTTTTCGCCGCCCAACGGCCCAGGATGCCGGCCTTGGAACTGTGGGTGTGGACCAGGTCCACCTTTTCATCCCTGAGGATCTGGGTCAGGCGCCCCAGGGCCTTCCAGTCCCACCAAGGTCGGATGGGGTGTTTGAGTTCGGGGAGAAAATAGGTTTTACAACCGGGAATCTTCCTGGCTTGTTCGTCCAGGTAGCCGCCAACGCCCGTAATAAGGATTACGTCATATTTTTTGCGGTCATGGTGTTCGCAGCAATAGAGGGTGTTCTGCTGGGCGCCGCCCAGTTCCAGGCGGGTGATGATATGGGCGACCTTGACGCGCTGGGCCATGGACAAATACCTCAAAACCATTTTGCCACAGATGCATGGGATACATGAGATAACATCGAAACCTTAGGACTTTTCGCCTTTGATTCTAGCCATCCCATTCATCCCATGAATCTGTGGCTAATTTCAGTTGTTGCTTTCAGTGGTTTTGGTCTTGGTTGCCTTTTCCGCCTTGCGGGCGGCCTTCCGGGTGGCCTTTTCATCCGCCTTGGCCTCGGCCAGCACCGCTTCGTCCACGCCCGTGATGGGCTGGACCTGGGCCTTGATGGCCTGCTCTTCGTCCTCGGCATGGACGAACTTCTGCATCCATTCCCATTGCTTCACCAGGCCGTCCCTCAAGGCGGTTTTGGGCTTGGCCCCGAAGATGCGCTCGAGCTTGGTGATGTCGGCCCGGGTGGAGAAGACGTCGCCCTTCTGGCGCTCCAGGAAGGTCTTGGCGCAGGTCTTTCCGCTGATTTCTTCCAGCATCGTGATGGCTTCCATCAAGGTGCAGGGCGATCCCCCGCCCAGGTTGACCACTTCCCCCACTGCCGCATCGGAGGTGACGGAGGCGGCAACCACCTCCACCACGTCGTCCACATAAGTGAAGTCGCGAACCTGCTTGCCGTCGCCATAGATGGTCAGGGCCGCGTCGTGCAGGATGCTGTGGCAGAACCGGTTGAAGGCCATGTCGGGCCTTTGGCCCGGCCCGTAAACCGAGAAGAACCTCAGGGAGACGGTCGGCATCTTGTATTCCTGGTGGTAGAGCTGCACCAGGCTTTCCGCGGCCAGCTTGGTGACCCCGTAGGGGCTGCGGGGCTTGCACGCCGTTTCCTCGTTCAGGACGGCCACGTCCTGGCCTTCGGGCGGGGCGATATCCCCGTAAACCGAGGAGGAGGAAGCGTAAACAAAGCGCTTGAGTTTGTTGGCCTTGGATTCCTCCAACAGCTTCTGGGTGACCTGGATGTTGTTGGTGACGTAGCGGTGGAAGGAAGACCCCCAGGAACCCCGGACCCCCGGTTGGGCGGCCAGGTGCACGATGGCTTCGGTTCCCTTGACCACCTTGACCAGGGCCATCTCCGCCAGGTTGTCCTCCACCAGCTTGAACTTGGGGTGGAGCAGGACCGGCATGAGGTTTTTCTCTTTTTGGCTGCGGGAATAGTAGATGTCAAAGCTGTCCACGCCCATGACCTCATGGCCCTCGGCCAGTAGCCTGGCCACCACGCGGGAACCGATGAACCCCGCCGCACCCGTTACCAAAATTTTCATGGCTTCGTTTTCTCCTTGGTTCTAGATCATTTTAGCCGTCGAAGGACTAATAAGAAACTTCGCTCAAAACCAAAACCCTTAGGTATTCGGTCTCGGGTATCGAGACGTTGATGGGATGGTCCTGGGGTTGGGTGAGGCGTTCCACAAGCCGGAAGGAGCGGCCCGATTCCTCCACCGCCTCCCTTGTGAGGCCTTCCAGTACGCCCCAGGGAAAATGGTGGGAGCAGGTGGCCACCACCAGGAAACCGCCGGGGTTGAGCATGTCCAGGGAATGGCCCAGCATCCTTTTGAGGGCCGTGCGGCCCGCCGGCAGGTCGTGGACGCTCTTGGCCAGGGGCGGCGGGTCCAGCAGGATGCCGTCGAACATGCGGCCGCCTTTTTTGAGTCCCTTGAAGGCGTGGAAACTGTCGCCCTTCTCGAAGTGGATCTTCCCTTCCACCCCGTTCAACCGGGCGTTCTCCAAAGCTTCATCGAGGGCGCCTTGGGAGGAATCCATGGCCAGGACCTCTTTTGCTCCGTCCAGAACGGCCTGGATGGAAGCGGCCCCCGTATAACAAAAGGCGTCCAGGAGGGCCTTGCCCCGGCCCAGCTCCGAAACCCGGCGGCGTCCCTCCCGGAAGTCCAGGTAGAAGCCCGTCTTCTGTCCCTGGTCCGGCGCAGACCGGAACTTGGCCTTGCCCTCGTTGAAAACCATGGGAAGGGTCCCGGGTTCCGTGAGCCAACCCTGGAATTCGGCCATTCCTTCCTTTTGGCAAACTTCGCCCACGCTCTTTTCGTAGACATGGCGGTAACCGCCCTCTTGCAGGGCCTTCACGACCACGGGGAAGAAGGGTTTGAGGCCGGCGCTGAAGCAGGAAAGGACCGCCTGGCCCTCCCCAAAGGCGTCGGCGATGACGCCGGGCAGCCCGTCCCCTTCGCCGAACAAAAGGCGCAGGCCGTCGGTCCGGTACTTGTCTTTCAATCCCTCACGGATCCGAAGGGCTTCCTTGACGCGGCCGAAGATAAGGGAATCATCCACTTCCCGCTCGAAACCCCGGGTCAGCAGGCGCACCAGGATCTTCGAGGAAGGGCTGGCCACGCCGCGCCCCACGGGCTGGCCCTTGGAGGTGACCACCTCCACGAGCGCACCGGGCGAGAGGCTTTTGGGGAACTTGTCGATCTCATTGGAGTAGACCCAGGGGTGGCCGGCCAAAAGCCGGTCCTCTTCCTTAGGTTTAAGTTTCACGCGGATATAGCTGGCCAAGGCAACCTCTCAGAACGGGATTGGAAAGCAAAACGAGGCGAAAAAAATTTCAAAACTGGGGTCGTCGGAATTCATTGTGAGGAGGAACTTAAAATTGGAGCGAAAAGGCCACTTGGGAAGGCGTAAAAGCCTTGGCGACCTGGAGCCTCACCGGGTCCTGCAGGAAGGCTTCCCTTTGCTTGAGAAAATCCGCCTGGGTCACCTGGTCCACGTTGTAGTCCCCGGGCATGATCAGGGCCCCCACGCCGATGCCGACTCCCAACCCCACCGCCCCGCCGATGAACATATTGGAGGAAACGTTGCTGTTGGAACTGCTGAACTCATTGGCCAGGAAAAGCCCCAGGCCCAGCCCCACGACGCCCGAAGCCACCAATTCGACGGTCCGCGTCCCGTTGTTGACGTCGGGGCCGCGGTCATGGTTGTCCATTTGCTGGTAGGTTTTCTTCTTGGCGTCCTTGTCCAGGTCCCCCACCCAGTCGAAAAGGCTGAAATGGTCGGGCCGGCGCTTGACCTCGTCGGGATTGTTATTCTCGTCGCTCTCATCCTCCCAGTAAAGGGCGTGGGCCTTGGGAATGAACAGGGGACAGGCAAAACCCGCCAGGTTGAGGACGAGAAAAAAAAGAAGGGCTTTTTGGGCCAAGGAAGCTTTGGGGGTCATGGGAAGGATTATAACCTCAAGGGCTTTAAACAAAACACCAAAAACAAAAACTGGTTGGACCACCAAGCTCACCAAGGACACCAAGAAAAACGAGAAAACAAGACGCTTAAAATCAGGCGGATACATTCTTTTTTTGAGTCTTTCTTGGTGGGTTTGGTGACCTTCGTGGTAAAAATTTTGTCAGGGCCCGAAGACTTGGATGAGGTTGTTGTTCCAATCGGCTGCGAAAATATCGGCGCCCGATAGGGCCACATTGTCGGGGCCGAAGGCTTGGGTGCCCGCCGCACTACCCCAGACCGCCATGACTTTCCCGGCCGGATTATATTCCTCCATCAAGCCGTTGCCGTTAGAAGGGGTCCCATCGCCGTAATCGGCGGCATAGACGTTGCCGCTGCCGTCCACTGCGATTCCGAACACGTCCGCATAATTGACGGTGGTCCAGGAGTTCAAGAAAGTCACCCCCCCGGATGAAAATTTCAAAACCCTTTCATTGCCCGCATCCGCCACGTAAACGTTGCCCGAGGCATCCAGGGAAACTGCGCTGGGCTGCAAGAAATTCACGCCCCCACCCGCGTTCCATTGGTGGAGGGGGCTGCCGCTGGGGCTGAATTCATCTATTTCGTTATTGCCTGTATCGGCCAGATAAATGTTTCCTGCGGCATCCAAGCCGAGGCCTTCCGGGGCGTTGAAGGGCTGGCCGCCGTAACCCGTCCAGGAAGCCACCGTTGCCCCCGCCGAAGTGAATTCATAAACCGCATTATTGGCGTTGTCGCTCACATAAACGTTGCCGCTGACGGTATTGGCCGCAATCCCTCCCGGCCAGCTGAAAGGCTGGGATCCGTAGGAGGTCCACTGGGAAAGGGGCGCGGAAGGATTGGAGGAATCGAAAACCTCCACCATGGCCACCGAGCCGTCCCCTTCGGCCACGAAAAGGGTTGTTCCCATGCCAAAGGCCAGGGCATTGGGCCCTCCGGCGGTGCCCCAGGAGGTCTTATAAGGCGGCGTGGGCACGGCATAAGTGGGATTGGCCACGGGGGTGGAAGGCGGATGGGAAGGGGTGCCGTAACCCGGCCCATAAGGGGCATTGGAATAAGAACAGGCCAGGGGAAAGAAGGCGGACAGGAACAACAGGATTAAAAAGCCGGGTTTTTTCTTCATCGTCTTTTCCCCAAGAATGGGATGATTAAATCTTACCGCTGGAGTTTAGACGAAAGCCAGGCCCATCTTGTTACGGAGGAAAGGGGACAAAAAGGACCGGGAAAGTAAAAAAGGATTAACGTTTGCGGATAAAGGGGCCCATCAATTTGATGGCGGCCGGCAGCACCACCAAGGTCAAAGCCGTGGAGGTAAGGATGCCTCCAATCACCGCGATGGCCAGGGGATGCAAAAGCTCCGAGCCCGTTCCCCAACCCGTGGCCAGGGGCAAAAGCCCCAATACCATGACCGAAGCGGTCATGAGGATGGGCCGAACCCTCCTGAGGGCGGCGGTTTCGATGGCCGTCTCAACCGTTTTTCCTTCCCTCAATTGGACATTCATGTAGTCGAGAAGGATGATGCCGTTCCTTACCACGATCCCCACCAAGAGCACCATTCCGATCATGGAAGAGACATTCACGCTCTGGTGGAACAGCAGCAAGCTGAAGATCGCACCCACCACCGCCAGGGGAACGGTCAGCAGGATCAACGCGACCTCGACGGGGGATTTAAACTCCACCCAAAGGATGAAGGCAACGATGAAAACAGCCAAGGCCAACACGCCCAACATATTGCGGATGGCGCTTTGGCCGGTGGCATACTTGCCCGAAAAACCCCAGGAATAACCCGGCGCTAGGTTCAGGTCCAGGATGGCCTTCTGGATTTCCCCCGCCACGTCCTGGGCGTTGCGGCCCTGGATGTCAGTGGACACGGTCAGCTTCCGGGCCATGTGGTCGTGGTTGATCTCGCTGGGAACCTGCCCGTATTCCAGGCCAGCAACCTCCTCCAGAGGCACGGTGGAGCCCGTCACGTTGCGCAAGGGAAGGCCCGAAGCCTCCTCCCAATCCAAATCGTGGCCCGGGACCCCGAAATAAAGGTTCACATCGATCTCCTTCTGGAGCTGCCGGATGCTGGTGACCGTCAGGCCGGTGTTGGAGTAGGCCTGCAGGACATCGTTCAGGGACGATTCGGAGATTCCAAGGTCGCCGGCCTTTTTGCGGTCCATTTTGATTTCCAGTGAAGGCACCGGCAGGTCCGACGGCGGCTTGATGTTGGCCAAGCCCTTGATGGATTTCATTTTTTCCAACAGTTGGGAAGTGTAGTCATGGAGTTTTGCGGTGTCTTCCCCGTAAAAATCGATTCCTAGGTCCGCCGGAACCCCGCCCAAGGCGTCGCCGATCTTGTCCTTGAGGGGCATGAGATAGTCAAAATGAGCCCCGGCCAGTTTGCCGGTCAATTCCTGGAGTCGGTCCAGGAAATCGTCCAGGTCCATAGGTCGTTTGTTTTTGGGAAGAAGTTTCATGATGACGTCGCTGTGGTTCAAGTTATCCGTGTCCTCGGCCCCGGCCGCGTGGCCCGTTCGCCGCGCCACGGTGACCACCCCGGGAACCGAAAGAAGCCAGTTCTCGACTTTGGAGCTGAGCCTCTTTGATTCGACAAGAGAAGTACCTGGCGGCATGGTCACGCTGACGAGGACGGCGCCTTCGTCCAGGTCGGGAAGGAAGTCCTGGCTTAACCGTGGATAGACAAGGATAGCCGCAGCCACCAGGCCTACTGCGGCCAGGAGAATCGCCTTGGGGTGGTGCAGGGCGAACCGAAGGGGCCTTTCATATCCTGCCAGGAAGCCCTGCCCCTTGCCGTGCCCCTTCAGTTTTCCCCCCAGCCAGCGGTCCACCAGCAAAGGCACCACGGTCACCGCCACCAAAAGGGACGCCAGGAGGGCCAGGGTCACCGTCACGCTGACGGGTTCGAAAAGCCGTCCCGCGAAACCCTCCACCAATACCATGGGTGCGAAGATTGCGATGTTGGTGAGCGTGGAAACCACCACGGGGCGGATAACCTCCCGAGTGGCCTCAAAAACTACTTCTCCCACGCTTTTTTTCCCCCTCAAGTGAGGGGTGGCCAGCCATCGGAAGATGTTCTCAAGAACTACGATGGTATTGTCCACGATGATACTAGTGCCGATGGCCAGGCCCCCTAAGGACATGACATTGATTCCGATGTTGAAGACCCGCATACAAGAGAGGGTGAGGGCCACCGAAACAGGGATACTGACCGCCGCAACCAAAGTAGACCGGATATGCCACAGGAAGAAGGCGATGACCAGGATCACGAACAAGCCGCCCACCCAGACACTTTCGGTGACACTGCCAATCGAATCCCTGACCAATTGGGCCTGGTCGTAGTAGTTTTGCAGGCGGTAGCCTTCCGGAAGGCCGACCTGGAAATCCTTCATCTGGGCCGCTACCGCGTCCGCCACCGACCCCGTGTCGTAGTTGGGCTGCTTGTAGATGTTGATAAGGACCGCTGGCGATCCATCGCAGGAACTGTCGCCCCTTTCGTACTGGTAAGTCTGGGTGACGGCGGCAACGTCCTTGAGCCTCACCGGCGTTCCATTCTTGACTGCCAAGACCACGTTGGCGATCTGGTCGGCGTTCTCAAACTGGGCGTTGGTATGCAGTACCAATTCCTGGTCCCCATGATTCACCACGCCCGGGTTGGACAGAACGTTGTTTTGTATAAGGGCGTCCCTCATGTTGTCCAGGGTGATGTCGTATTGGATCATGCGGAAGGGATTGACGCGCACCGCGTATTCAAGCACCTTTCCGCCCATAACGATGACCTTATAGACGCCGGGGATTCGCTGGAGCCGGGGTTGCAATCCATAAACAGCCAAGTCCCGGAGCTTCACCAGGTCGCCGCCCCCCTGGAAGCTGTAACCCTCGACCATGGAAAGGGTGGCGCTGAGGGTTTCGATGGAAGGCTGGGCCTGCGGGGGAAGCTGGGCTTGGATGCTGGCCAGGGCCTCCTGGATGAGCTGGCGGGCGGCTAGCATGTCCTGCCCCCAACGGAAATCCACGGTGATCTCGGCGATGCCGGTGGCCGAGGTAGAGCGGACCCTCGTCACGCCCAGCACGCCCCCCACCGCGCTTTCAATGGGCAGGGTGACCTGCCGCTCCATTTCCAGGGAAGAAAAACTGGGAATCTCCGTGATGATGTTCAGGGTCGGGAAATTCAGAGGGGGGAAAAGATCCACCGTCATCTCCCGGTACATAAGCCCGCCCAGCACCAGGAAAAAAACCGTCAGCAACCAAACCATGGCGGAGGACTTGAAGACATAAGAAAAGAAGCGATGGAACATGGTCAATCCCCCGCCTGGGATTGGAAATCGGGATAAAGGTAGCCGATACCGCCCTGTAGGATCACCTCGTCCTTGGGTTCTAGGCCGGAGAGGATTTCAACGTCGTTGCCTGAAACGATGCCCGTTACTACTGTTGTCGGTTCATAATGGAGCTCGAGACCCTTATCCCCTTTTTCCTCCCGTTTGACGATGACAAGGGTTTTCCCATCCCTGATGAAAACCGCCTGCTCCGGTGCGGTGGGCACGCGGCGCTTGACCCTCAGGATGATCTGGGCCGAAACGAAGTCGCCTCCCGGCAGAACCGTCTTGGCCAGGGGTCTCAGCCAGGCAATGGCCATGCCCGTGGCCAGGTTGGCGTCGGGCAGGATGTTCACCACGCGGCATTCTACAGTGTTCTGGCCGGCACCCACCAGGGCCATGGCTTTCTGGCCCGGAATTACCTGCGGTGCATCCTCTTTTTCGACGTTCACCTCCAGGTCCCCTCCCGCCACGATGCCGTAAGCCGGAACCGTTTCGGGTAGGTCTTTCACGGTCACCGGCACCGCAACG
>JAJPJW010000038.1 GCA_021324075.1 Pseudomonadota bacterium
CCTTGCCCGTCACGGCAACGAACCGGGCCTATCCCTTGCCGGAGGAACTGCCGTCCATCGAAAAGCTCGGGAGACCCCTCCAGAAAATCGAAGCTCTTTTGGAGGCTGCCGAAGAATCGGCGCCTTCGGAAGAATTACAGATGGAAGCCAAGGGAACGAGGGAGGAGTGCCGGGCCCTGGTCAAGCGGCTTTCCTACATCCTCGAAAGGGGTTGGGGAGAAGAAGCCTGCTATGTTGTGGAACCGGACGGGTCGGCCTTGCGGCGGGGCGAAATCAAGGCTTCGGCCATCAAGGCCATTCCCCTCGACGCTTCGGGGCTTATCCGTGAGAACCTGCTTTCCGCAACAAAATCCGTCGTTTTCACAAGCGCCACCCTTTCGGTGGGACGGGATTTCAGCTATTTCAAACATGCCCTGGGCTTGGATGAGTTTGAGGAATCCAACCGGGTCAAAGCCCTTCTGGTTGGGTCCCCCTTCAATTACAAAAAGCAAGTGACCCTTTTCTTGCCCCGGTCCATGCCCCATCCCCGCCGCGAAGAGGCTGGATATACCAAGGCGGTGATTGATTACACCAAGGCCTCCTTGAAGCACTCGCACGGCAAAGCTTTCGTTCTTTTTACCAGCTTCAAAATGCTCCGGCAAGTGGCCGAGGCCGTAAGGCCGGAACTCGATGAGATGGGCATCACCCTCCTGGTCCAGGGTGAGGAGGGGTGGGACCGGACAAGGCTTTTAAGGGTTTTTAGGGAGGACATCAACTCCGTGCTCTTCGGCGTCAACAGCTTTTGGGAAGGAGTGGACGTTCCGGGAGAAGCCCTTTCAAACCTCATCATCACCAAGCTGCCTTTCCAAGTGCCGGAGGGACCCCTGGTGGAGGCCCGGCACGCCCGGTTAAAAGAGCAGGGTTTGGAGCCTTTCCAGGTGGAAAGCCTGCCGGAAGCCGTCCTGCGGCTCAAACAAGGATTCGGCCGATTGATCCGTACTTCCACGGACGTTGGAACGGTCACGATCCTCGACCCCCGGGTAACCAGTGAAAGGTGGGGGAGGGTATTTTTAAACGCCTTGCCGGAATGCGAGGTCGTTTATCTCTCCAAGCCCGGGACGCCGGAAACCAAGGCAAAGGTAAAAAAGTAAAAAGGCCTGAAAGCCCAAGACAAAACTCCTTGCGGGCGGTCGATTTGAGCTTTTTACCTTTTCACCTTTTGACGGATTTCCCTGTAAAATACCGCCATGCCCCGTCCCAAAACGACAGTGCCTACCCCGCCCGTCAACGAGCCGCCGGAAGAACTGCGCGTTTTGAACCCCGAGAAAACGGGGGAGGATGAGGAACAAACCCTCCGGCCCCGCTATTTAGCCGATTACGTGGGCCAAACGGCCCTGAAAGAATCCCTTTCCATCACGTTGCAGGCTGCGCAGAAACGCAAGGAATCCCTGGAACACTTGCTGCTCTCCGGACCGCCGGGATTGGGCAAGACCACCCTGGCCAGCATTATCGCCAAGGAGATGGGGGTCAATATCAAGACCACCTCCGGACCTGTCATTGAAAGGGCGGGGGATTTGGCCGCCCTTTTAACCAACCTCCAGCCGCACGACCTTTTATTCATCGATGAAATCCACCGGTTGCCAAGGATAGTGGAGGAAGTGCTTTATCCCGCCATGGAAGATTTCGAGTTGGATATCATGATCGGGAAAGGCCCTACGGCCCGTGCCATCCGCCTGAGCATGCCGCCCTTACCCTGGTGGGGGCTACGACCCGGGCTGGAAAGGTAAGCGCCCCCATGAGGGACCGATTCGGCCTGGCCTTCCGCCTGGAATTCTATACACCTGAGGAATTGACGGCCATCGTGACACGTTCGGCCCAGGTGTTGAAAGTCAATATTTCGGTGGATGGGGCCGGTGAAATCGCCCGTAGGTCCCGGGGAACCCCGCGGCTGGCCAACCGCCTTTTGAAGCGGGTCCGGGACTTCGCTGAAGTCAAACACAGAGGGATTGTCGACACGGATGTGGCCGATTCGGCCTTGAAGCTCTTGGAAGTGGATCAAATGGGCTTGGACCAGATGGATCGCCGTATTCTTTCCTGTATCGTGGAGAAGTTTTCGGGAGGGCCCGTGGGGATCGAAACCCTGTCCATGGCGGTAGGGGAGGAAGCTGAAACGGTGGAAGACGTTTACGAACCGTTCCTGGTCCAGATCGGTTTTTTACAGAGGACTTCCAGCGGCCGTAAGGCCACGGTCCAAGCTTACCGGCACTTGGGCATTGCGCCGCCAGCCGGAACCCAGGGGAATTTGCTATGAACGGTACCAAATCCAAACACAAAAGTTCCCAGGTTTCCCTTTATGTGGGTGTGACCGTTTTGGGGGCGCTGGTCAGCCTAATATTCCCCTTTATCGCCCCTTTGCAAGCGGCAAGCCATTTTTGGTTTTATTTTATTTGTCTATTCACGGGCGTGGGCGTCTCGGCCGTCATGCTGTGGATCATCCAAAAAATGGTATTGCGGCCCCTGGAGGAATTTTTGGACGCCATGGAAAACGCATCCCAAGGGGATTTAAACGTCTCGATCCAAGGAAAGTACCACGGCGACTTCCGGGACCTGGCCCTTCATTTCAACCACATGCTGACCTCGCTGCGCAGTTCGGTGGACCAATTGAAGAAGAGTTCGGACGAGACCCTCCACTTGGCCGGACAATTGACCCAGACCATCCAACAGATGCATGGCGCCACCGAGGAAGTATCGTCGACCATCCAGAACATCTCCAAGGGGGCGGAAGAGCAGGCGGTGAAAGTGCAGGAAGCGTTCAATATCATCGACAAGATGGCGGGGAATATCCAGACTTCCGCCGAATTGTTGAGCAATTCGGAGAGGGTGGTGGCCCGGTCCAAGGATGCTTCGGCGGCGGGGCGGCAGGCGGTTCAAAAAACCGTCACCCAAATGAACGCGATCCACGAAGTGGTGCAAGGCTCGGCGCGGGAAGTGACCGAACTGGGCCTGCGGTCCAAGGCGATCGGCAAGGTGGTGGATGTCATCACCCATATCGCCGACCAAACCAACCTGTTGGCCTTGAACGCGGCCATCGAGGCGGCCCGAGCCGGGGAATATGGCCGGGGTTTCGCCGTGGTGGCGGAGGAAGTCAAGAAGCTTGCCGACGGCTCGGCGGAAGCCGCCAACCAGATCGGGGTGATGATCCGGGATATCCAGAAAGAAATCTCCGCGGTGGTAAGTACCATGGGGTCGGGTGGGGAAAAGGTCACCGAGGGTTTGGGGGTGGTCAGCGAGGCCGGGGAAGCCCTGAAGGAAATCCAGACCGCTTCGGACGAGGTTGCGGTCCAGGTCCAGGAAATTTCCAAATCCTTCGAGAACCAGGCGGACCAAGCCGGCAAGGTGGTGGAGGCCATCACCAACATCGTCGCCGTTTCGGAGGAAAATGCTTCGGCTACGGAGGAAATCTCCGCTTCCACCGAGGAACTGACCGCATCCATGGAATCCATGGTGGCTGCCGCCCATCAATTGGAAGGAGTGGCCCAGCGGCTCAAGGACGCAGCCGCAAACTTCAAGGGCTAGAACCGGCTACTCGTGATTTTTCCCGGCTTTCCTTGACTTGGATTCCGGCCTTTTATGGTATAGTTTCCCTCCCGCTGGCAAAATTCTGGGCCTTCAGGGATAAGTCTGTAATATTTTCCCTTGAAAAAAAATATGACTTTTGGGTATATATTTTCCGGGTTTGACGGCACTTGTTTTGTTTGGATGGCGTCTTAATCCATCATGATTTATAAAGGCTTTCCGGCATGATTGAAGTCAAGGATCTCGTGAAAACCTATGGCGCGCTCGCCGCAGTCGACCGCGTGACTTTTTCGGTGCCCCAAGGGGCTATCCTCGGCCTTTTGGGTCCCAATGGCGCTGGAAAAACCACGACCATGCGCATTCTCACCACCTCGCTCTCCCCTTCGGCCGGCAAGGCTGTTGTCGCGGGTTTTGACGTTGTGGATCAGCCCGAGGAAGTCCGCAAGCGGATCGGCTATCTTCCCGAAATCCCCCCCATTTACGGCGACATGACCGTCATCAATTACTTGAAATTCGTCTCGGACATCAAGGAAGTACCTCAGGACAAAAAGGCCAACCGGATCGGCGAAGTGCTGGAAATGCTGTCGTTGGAGGATATGTCCCGTAGGCTTATCGGCCATCTTTCCTTGGGCTATCGGCAAAGGGTGGGCCTGGCCCAAGCCCTCCTGCACGATCCCGAAGTCCTAATCTTGGACGAACCAACGCGGGGGCTCGACCCCAAGCAAATCCTCGAAATCCGTAAACTCATCAAGTCCCTCAGCGGCAAGCGGACCATCATCCTTTCCACCCATATCCTGCCCGAAGTCTCCTCCACCTGCGATGATGTGGTTATCATCGACCGGGGAAGGGTTGTGGCGGCGGATACGGTTGAAAACCTTTCCCAAAGGCTTTCCGGGGGAAAAACACTGGAAGTTGAAGTGAAGGGTCCGGCTGCCGAAGTTGAGAAAGCCCTGGAAAAGACCGAGGGGGTTTCTGCCTTGAAATCCCTCGGGAACGGCAGCCGGGGTGTCTGCCGCTTTGAGGTGACCACCGATGGATCCAATGACGCCCGTGAGGCGCTTTTCCAATGCATCGTGCGGAATAAATGGGTGCTCTACCAGTTGACTCCCTTGGGGATGAGCCTGGAGGACGTGTTCCTCAAGTTGACCACGAAGGAAACAGCGGCATGAACTCACGAAAACTCATGGCCTTGGTCAACAAGGAACTCATCCACTATTTTTCTTCTTTCATGGGCTATGTGGTCTTATTCGCCTTCTTCGTCATCAGCGGTTATTTCTATTACCTCATCATGGTCGAATCCCACCAAGCCAGCATGCAACCCGTTTTTCAAACAATGGTTTTTATCCTGCTCTTCATCACGCCGGCCATCACCATGCGGCTTTGGTCGGAAGAGGAAAAAAGCGGCACGGCCGAACTGCTAAAGACCTCTCCCTTGACGGTTTGGGAAATCGTGATCGGGAAGTACCTGGGGGTTTGCGCTTTCTTCCTGGTGACACTCCTGCCCACTTTTGTCTACCTGGCGTTGATCATCGCCAACGGCAGCCCGGACTATCCGCCTTTGGTGGCCAATTACCTGGGATATATCCTGGCGGCCATGGCTTTTTTTGCGATCGGCCTGCTGGCTTCCACCCTCACTGAAAACCAGATTATTTCCGCCATTATCGCCTTCGCCATGCTGCTGATGCTTTGGGTGATCGGCGCCGCCGGGGATAGCGTGCAGGGCCCCATGGGGGATTTCTTGAAATACCTTTCGGTTTTCCAGCATACGGGGGATTTTTTCAGCGGCGTGATCGACTTGAGCCATGTCTTTTATTTTGCGAGCGTTATTTTTCTGGGGCTTTTCTTCTCGGTGAAAATACTGGAAAGCAAAAGAACTTAATCAAATGAAACTACCCGCTTTTTTCAACCAAGTCCGCTCCTCCAATGTTTACGTTTTATCCGCGGGTTTGATGCTGCTTTTCGGCGGACTTTTAGCCGTTTTGATCCTGAACACCACCAATTGGTGGAATATCACGCTGGTCATCTTGGGGCTCATCGCCCTGGCTTTTTTCCTTATGGCCAACCTGGCCGAGGTCAAGGCCGTCGGCAAAAAACGGGGCACGGTGGTCCGGGCCAATTTGACCCTTATTTCCATTGCCATGTTCGGAATCGTCATCGGCTTTAACTACGTTGTATCCCGCCACCCCGTCCGGTTTGACATGACCTCGAACAAAATCTTCACCCTCTCTGACCAGACCCTGGACGCCCTGAAGAAGCTTCCCCAGGATGTGGATGTCACCATGTTTACCGTTCCCCAGCGCAGCAGCAGCCCTGAAATCCTCAAGGCCCAGCAGCTTCTCGGGGAGTATGAAAAGCATTCCTCCAAATTTCACTTTCGGATCGTGGACGGGGTCAAGAATCCCTCCGAGCCCCGCCGGTTGAATATTACCGATGCCAATACGGTTGTTTTCCAGTGCGGTGACAACCGGAAGGACGTTCTCCAACGGGATTACGTCACCTATGCCATGCAGGGTCGCCAACCCATGCCGAAGTTCCAGGGTGAGGCCGCCTTTACCCAGGCCCTCATCGCAATGACCAATACCACCCATTTGGTTTTTTACTTTACCCAAGGCCATGGCGAAAAGGACATGAACGATCCCCAACCCGACGGGTTCAACCAATTTAAAAGCCTTTTGGAAAAGCAAAATTATGAAGATAAAAGTGTCACCCTGTTGACGGGCGGGAAAATCCCGGATGACGCAGCCGTCGTGGTCGCCCTGGGCCCCCAAAAACCGTTCCAACCTTCCGAAGAAAAACTCTTGTCCGATTACCTGGCCAAGGGCGGGAAATTCGTGCTTTTCATCGACCCCATGGTGAAATCGGGCCTGGAATCCGTTTTCAAGGATTATGGGGTCAAGCTCGGCAACGACATAGTGGTGGATCCGACCAGTTATGCTTATCCAAGCCCTAGCAGCGTTGTCCCGCAGTATTCGTACCATGCCATTGTTGAAAAATTATCCAGCAGCCATTTGCAATCGGTGCTCCCTTATTCCCGAAGCGTCCAAAAAGTGGATCCGGCCTTAAAGAACATCACCCAGACCGTTTTCCTCCAGACGACGGACAAGGGGTGGGGCATGACGGATTTGAAGGCGAAAACCCTCAAGCAGGGTCCGGGTGACACCAAAGGGCCGGTTCCGATGGCCATCGCCTGTGAACTTCCAAACCCGGATAACGGTTCCAAAAAGACCCGGGTAGTGGTTTTTGGCGGTTCTAATTTCTTGTGCAACCAGTTCCTCCAGGCCCCTGGCAACGGCGACCTTGGCCTCAACGCCTTGAGTTGGGCCGCGGAGGAGGAAAACAAGATTTCCATCCATCCCAAGGAAGATGAGACTAGATACCTCAACCTGACCGTGGTGAGCGTGAACGTTATGTTTTACCTAACTGTAATCCTCATTCCCTTGGGGACCCTGTTGGTGGGGGGCATCCTTTGGTACCGCCGCCGGTCGCTGTGACGCCGCTATGAACCGCTTCTTGTTCTCGGCCGCAGTTGAAAACTGGAAACCGCTTCAATACCGACGCCCCTCTCCATATTCTTCCAAGGAAAATCCGGCATGAAGAATGCCAAAACCACCCTCGTCTACCTTGTCCTGGCGGCCCTTCTCGGCGGGTATATTTATTTTTTTGAACGCGGCCCCGCCAAAAAAGAAGAAGAAAAAAAACCGAAAGTCTTCGCCAATTTCGTTGCGGACGATATCAAGGAAATCCGGATTGAAGACCTTGGGACGACCCTGACCGCGCAAAAGGAACCCATCCTTCTTCAAAAGGACGACAAGGA
>JAJPJW010000052.1 GCA_021324075.1 Pseudomonadota bacterium
GGACCAATTCCAGGACGACGGCAAAGGCCCCGGCCTTTTCCAAGGCCTTGGCTTGTTGGGTCAATCGGGCCGCGCCGGCCTTGTCCTTTCCCTGTTGGTGGTAGCCGCCGAATTGGTTGACGTGCTGGGGGGTGAACCCCACGTGCCCCATCACCGGCACCCCGTTTTCCGAGAGGAAGGAAGTGACTTCCGGCGCCTGGGGGCACCATTCGAGCTTCACGGCCTGGGCCCCGCCCTCGGTGAGGAAGGCGCCCGCATTCTCCAGGGCCTCTTCCAAACCCAGTTGATAGGAAAGAAAGGGCATGTCACCGATGACAAGGGCGTGTTTGACGGCCCGGGAGACGGCCTTGGTATGGTGGATCATCTCGTCCATGGTGGCCGAAAGCGTGTCAGGCCGGCCCAGCATTGTCGTTGAAAGGCTGTCCCCCACCAGGATGGCGTCCACCCCCGCCGCGTCCACCGCCAGGGCCATGGGATGGTCGTAGGCGGTCACCACCACCAGTTTTTCCCCGCGGCTGCATTTGGCTTTGAAGTCGAGGATAGTAATGCGCTTTTCCATGGGCTTTTCCTTGGGACTACTTCTTCACGCTGACAGGCTGGTAGTAAACCGTGCCCCGGGTCACCTTGCCCAGGTGGGTCAAAAGGTCGTCCAAATCGGCATCGCGGTGGACGAAATCGATCTCACTGGTGTTGACGACCATGAGGGGCGTCTCCTGGTAATGGAAGAAATAGTAATTGTAGGCCTGGTTCAATTCGGCCAGGTATTCGGCCGTGATCTGGTTTTCGAACTTCCTTCCCCGCATGGCAATGCGCTTCAGGAGGACGTCGGTGGAAGCCTGCAGGTAGATGACAAAGTCGGGTTTCAGGATCCTTCCGCCCAGGATGGAGTGGATCTGTTCATAAAGCTTCAATTCATTGTCGCCTAAAGTCAGGTTGGCGAAAATCCTGTCCTTGGCGAAGACATAATCGCTGACGATGCCCTGCTGGAAAAGGTCGCTTTGGGCCAGGTCCTGCTGCTGCTTGAAGCGGGAAAGGAGGAAGAACATCTGGGTCTGGAAGGCGTGCTTTTGGATGTCCTTGTAAAAATCGGTGATGAAGGGGTTTTCTTCCGCCCCTTCCAGGACCAAGCGGGCGTTCAGTTTCTTGGCCAGGATATCGGCCAGGCTGGTTTTACCCACCCCGATGGGGCCTTCGACGGCGATGTATTTATGATGCAACATGGGGTTTAACCTGTGCCTTATCGCTGACTTGTTCCAAAGCTTCCTGGACTGTTTTCCGGCTCACCGGCAGGACGCGGTCCGGGGCCAGTTCGGCCAGTGGCACCAGCACATGCCGCCGCTTTTCCAACCGGGGATGGGGCAAAACCAGTTCCTCCACGTCCAGCACCCAATCGTCGTACAAAAGGATGTCCGCATCCAGCGTCCGGGGGCCCTTGGGGATTCCCCGCTGGCGTCCCGCCTGGGTCTCCAAAACCCGCACCCATTCTAGCAAAGTTTCCGGGGCCAAATCGGTCCGGAATTCAGCAACTTGGTTGAGGAACCAGGGCTGGGCGACCAAGTCCACGGGTTCGGTCTCATAAACCTTCGAGAACCGGGGTAGGTCAAAGGACTTCTCGATGGCCTTGCGCGCCTGCGCCAGGTAATTTTCCCGGTGGCCAAGGTTGGAACCCAGGGACAAGTAAACGATCGCCATGAGAAACCCACCCTCAAAGCCTTATTTCGGCGGCCGGTTCAAGGCCGCCCATTCGGGTTCGCAACCAAATTGCGAAGGATGCCAATCCCTTCCACTTCGACTTCCACCGTATCACCGGGTTTGACCGGCCCGATTCCCGAGGGGGTTCCGGTCGTCAGGACGTCCAGGGGCTCCAGGGTCATTACTTTGGAGGCAAAGGAAAGGAGTTGGGCGGTGTTCCATATCCGCTGGGAAATCTTGGCGTCCTGCTTCACTTCCCCGTTCACGCGGGCGGTGATGCGCTGGTTCCCTTCCTTGAAATCCGTCACCAACCAGGGCCCCAGGGGACAAAAACTGTCGAAGCCCTTGGCCCGGGTCCACTGGCCGTCGGTCTTCTGTAAATCGCGGGCGGTCACGTCGTTGCAGCAGGTAAATCCCCAAACGGCCTTCAGCGCCTCTTCAGGGGTGGCATCCTTCAAACGGGCTTTCAAAACGACGGCCAGTTCGGCCTCGTAGTCCACCCGGGAGGAGGCAGGCGGATGCAGGACCTTGCCTTCAGGGCTCAGTAAGGAGGAGGGCGGCTTCAGGAAGAGGACGGGTTCCTTGTGTTCTTCGTGTTTCATTTCCTGGATGTGGTCCTGGTAGTTGAGCCCGACGGCGACCACTTTCGTGGGGAGGGCCGGTGCCAGGAGTTGGAAGGGCTTCAGGGGATTGGACTTCGAGTCCAAGGTGGGATCATCCCAAGGCTCCTCGGAGGTGAAACAACGGTAAGTGTCCACCGAGTCCAACAGCATTGCCCAGCGGGGTTTGTTGTTGTGCAGAAGTCTTGCGATTCTCATAAAGGCGGCCTTAGGGTCTAAAGGTTATCTGCCGGCGGGACGCAGGCCAAGGACGTCCCACATGTCGTAAAAACCATTTTTTTTGCCCGAAAGGAAAAGGGCGGCTTTCAGGGCGCCTTGGGCAAAGGCTTCCCGGCTATGGGCACGGTGGGTCAGCTCCAGTCTCTCTCCTGGGCCGGCAAAAAGCACCGTGTGGTCCCCGACGATATCACCACCCCGCAATGCGTGAAAACCAATGGTCCCGCTTTTTCTTTCCCCCACCAGGCCTTCACGGCCATGGGTCGCCACGTCCTTGACATTGACCTTCCAGGCGCGGGCGACGGCTTCCCCCAGACTTAGGGCGGAGCCCGAAGGGGCGTCTTTCTTGAAATGATGGTGGGCTTCCACGATCTCGACGTCATAACCCGTCCCCAATTTGCCGGCCGCTTCCTCCACCAAGGCAAAAAGGAGGTTCATCCCGACGCTCATATTGGAGGCCATCATGATCGGTATTTTTTTTGAAGCTTCCCGGATTTGTTCCTTTTCCTTTTCGTTGCAACCTGTTGTTCCGATGACCATGCCAAGACCCAGGTTTTGTGCCTCTTGGAGGTATCCCAGGGTGGCCTGGGGTTGGGTGAAGTCGATCAACACATCGGGCTTGGGCGACATTCGGGACAAGGCCGGGGCGACCGGCGCCTGGACTTTGGAAACCGAAGGCAAAACCTCATGGAGGGGCTTGCCGATGGAAGGGTGGGAGGCGTTTTCCAGGGCGCCGGTGATCTCAAATTGGGGGTCGCGGGAGGCCAGTTCCAGAATGGTATGGCCCATCCGGCCGGTTGCGCCGGAAACGGCGAGCCGGACGCTCATCGGGTCTTCCCGGCGGCGGCCAGGAGGCCGTGGCGGTCCAATTGCTTGCGGATAGCCTCTTTGGCCTCCGCGGAGGCCGGTACCAGGGGCAAACGTAATTCCTCGGTGATCTGCCCTCGCAGGGCCAGGGCGGTCTTGATACCCACCGGATTCACGTCCGCACCCATGACGGTCTTAACCAGGTCGAAATATTTCATAAAAAGTTCCCTGGATTCCTCGGCCTTCCCTTCCAGGTAGGCATGGACGATCCGGGATGTTTCGGCGGGGATCAGGTGGGACGTCACCGAAATAACGCCCACACCACCCACCGAAAGGATCGGCAGGGTCAGGACGTCGTCGCCCGAAACAAGTGAAAAATCGGGGTCGCAAAGGGCTTTGATCCGGGTCATTTGCTCCAGGTTGCCGCTGGCTTCCTTCACGCCCACGATGTTGCGGTGGCGCGACAGTTCGGCGATCGTCTCGGGAGCCATGTTGACGACCGAACGGCCGGGAATGTTGTAGAGGATTTGGGGGATATCCACGGCGTCGGCAATGGCCGTGAAATGGGCGACAAGCCCTTTTTGGCTCGGCTTGTTGTAATAAGGGCAGACGAGAAGCGCGGCGTCGGCTCCGGCTTCCTTGGCATGTCGGGTCAATTGGATGGCTTCCGCCGTGGAATTGGAACCTGTTCCGGCGATGATGGGCACCCTCTTGCGGACAGTTTTCACCGTAAAGGCGATGACTTCCCCATGTTCTTTTTCGTTGAGGGTTGGCGATTCACCCGTGGTGCCACAGGGCACAAGGCCGTCGATACCCTTGGAAATCTGGCTTTCAATCAAGCCTTCCAAAGCTGCGTAATCGACCTGCCCATTTTTAAAGGGCGTAACCAGAGCGGTATAGGCGCCTCGAAACATTCTTCCCTCTTTGACCCAAAATAACAAAACCCCCAGGCGGGGGTTAGTGTTGGTTGTAGGAAAGTTATATTAGGGAATTTGACCGGCTATCGCAAGTAAACTCTGAGCGACGGACCGTCAGAGAACGAATTTTTCCAACCGGACCAAGTCCTCCCGGGTTTGCCGCCGGCGTGCGACCGCGAAACGGCTGCCCCTTGTGACGACCTCCGGTGAAAGCGGCCTGGAGTTATAGGTGCTCCCCATCACGCTTCCATAAGCGCCCGCGGAGAAAATGACCATCAAATCACCGCGCTTGGCCTCCGGAAGCCTCCGGTTTTTGGCAAAAAAGTCGGTTGATTCGCAAATGGGCCCGACCACATCCGCTGTTTGTACCGGCTTTTGGGGGCCTTCGGCCCGGGAAATACGATGGTAGGCTTCATAGAGGGCGGGCCGGATCAAATCCCCCATTCCAGCGTCCACAATGTAAAAGGTCTTTTTACCGCTTTTTTTGACGAAAACGACCCGGGTCAGGAGGACTCCCGAATTCCCCGAAATAAACCGGCCTAACTCCAGGATCAGCCCGGCTTTCAAACGCTTGATAACCGGCATCACCACAGAGGCATATTGGGAAGCCTTGGGCGGCTTCTCCCCGTTGTAGTCGATCCCATAACCGCCCCCCAGGTTGACGTCATAAATCGGGAACCCTTCCTGGCGGAGTTTCAAGACGATCTGCTCGACGACCCTGGCTGACTTCGCCAGGGACCCGGTCTGGGTCATCTGGCTTCCAATATGGGCATGGACACCCGTCCAATGGACTGAAGTGGACTTCCGGACCGTATGCATCACTTCATCCAGATCACCGAGGAAAATGCCGAACTTATTCTCTTTTTTCCCGGTGGAAATGAAATGGTGCGTCAATGCGTCGATGTTCGGATTGAACCGAATGGCGATGGGTGCGGTTTTTCCCATTTTTTTCGCAACACTATTAATGGCTGAAATTTCAGGAATGGATTCCACATTGAAATAGCGGATATTCTCTTTCAGTGCGTAGGCGATCTCCGCATCGGTTTTTGCAACCCCGGCAAAAATGATCTTATTTCCGGGAATTCCGGCTTTCCGGGCCTTGAAAAGCTCACCTCCCGAGACCACGTCCGTTCCCGAACCCAATTTCCCCAGCGCATGAATCACCGAGAGGTTATCGTTGGTCTTAATGGAATAGGCCACCAAATGGGGCACGGACCGGTAGGCCTGGTCCACTTCCATATACTTGGCCTCGAAGGCCGGAAGGCTGTAGACATAGCAGGGCGTGCCCGCCTTTTTGGCGATCTGGGAGAGGGCCACCCCATCCGAATACCAGCGGTTGTTTTTGAGATGAAATCCGTTCATGTCATTCCTCACAATTGGGATGCTTTTTTCCTGATCTTCCCCAGTTCCATCGTCAGGGTCTTCACTTGTTTTTCGACATTCCGGGGCGAAGTCCCGCCCACGGTTTGTTTGGCATTCACCGAATGGACCACCGAAAGCTGTTGGGACGTGCCTTTGGGGAACAGGTCGGAAAACTTGTTCAATTCCGCGTCGGTCAAGTCCTGAAGCCGCTTTCCTTTTTCCAGGCAATAGTGGACGACCCGTCCGACAATTTCATGGCCCAGCCGGAACGGGACTCCTTCTTTCACTAGGACATCGGCCAAATCCGTAGCCAATAGGGTCAAGTCCCTGTCGGCGGCCCGGCCCATCTTCTCCCTTTGGAACTTCATCGAGGATAGGAAACCTGCCATGGTTTTCAGCGAAGCCGTTACCGTATCCGCCGAATCAAAAACGAAGTGTTTGTCTTCCTGGAGGTCCCGGTTGTAGGCCAAGGGCAAACCCTTGAGGACCGTCAAAAGCCCGAACAAGTTGGCGAAAACCCGGCCCGCCTTGCCCCTTACCAGTTCGGCCACGTCCGGGTTCTTCTTTTGGGGCATCAGGCTGGAACCGGTGGCGAAGGCGTCATCCATTTCGATAAAACCGAACTCACTGCTGGCCCAGAGGATCAAGTCCTCCGAAAGGCGCGAAAGGTGCATTTGGGTGACGGCGGCAGCCGCGAGGAAGTCCACATAGACATCCCGGTCCGAAACCGCGTCCAGGCTGTTTTCCAGAACTGATTTAAGCCCCAGTTTTTTTGCCGTCAATTTCCGGTCGAAGGAATGATTGGTGCCTGCCAGTGCGCCTGAGCCCAGTGGTAGGGCGTTGGCCATGTCCCAGGCGGTGAGAAACCTTTCCATGTCGCGGGTGAACATAAAAGCATAGGCCGAAAGGTGATGGCCCAAGGTGATGGGCATGGCCCTCTGGAGATGCGTATAGCCCGGCATGAGGGTTTCTTTTTCCTGGAGGGCCAATTGGGCCAGAACGGCGATGAGGTTTGTACCGGCCCCCACCGCTTCCTTGACGGCGTGACGCAGGTAAAGCCGGAGGTCAGTGGCCACCTGGTCGTTCCGGGACCGGCCCGTGTGAAGCTTCCCCCCCAAGGGGCCTACGATTTTCGTAAGGGCCTTCTCGACAGCGGTGTGGATGTCCTCCAGGCTTGAGTCCAAAGGAAGACTACCGGTTTCCAGCATCCTGCGCACTTTTTGGAGCCCAGCGACCAGCTTTTTCCCCTCTTGGGGCTTCAAAAGTTTGGCTTTGACCAGGGTCTGGACATGGGCCAGGCTTCCCTCAATATCGAAGGCCGCTAACCGGTGGTCGAAGGAGATCGACTCGGTGAAGGCCTCAACTTGAGGGTCGGTTGGTTTCTTGAATCGCCCGCCCCAGGTTTTCTTCATTTTTTCTTCCTCTTCACCATTCCAACAACTTTCATCGGCAAACCGAAAAGCCGGATGAACCCCTCGGCATCCTTCTGGTTATAAACCGCATCCTCCCCGAAAGTCGCCAAATCGATTTGGTAAAGGGAGTGGGGCGACCTTGCGCCCGTAGCCACCACCCGGCCCGGGTTCAGTTCAACCCGGACATCCCCGGTCACATTCTTTTGGGCCTGCGCAAAAAAGGCTTCCAGGCCGTCCCGCAGGGGTGAGAACCACTGGCCGTAATAGATCATCTCGGCGTATTTCACCGAGAGCACCTGGCTGTAATGGAGTGTCTCCCTCTCCACGGTCAGGCTTTGCAGGGCGCGGTGCGCTTCGTAAAGCACCGTAGCACCGGGGGATTCGTAAACACCCCGGCTCTTCATGCCCACCAGCCGGTTTTCGACGATATCAATCCGGCCAATTCCATAGGAAGCGGCCAGGTTGTTCAACTTCTCAACCAGGGCCACCGAACCCATTTTTTTTCCGTTCAGGCCTATCGGAATACCGCCTTTAAAGTTCACGATGACATTCAAGGGTTTCTTCGGCGCCGTGGCGGGGTCCTTGGTGGTGAGAAAGACATGCTTGGAAGGGGCATTCCAGGGATCTTCCAATTCCCCGCCCTCGTGGCTTAAATGCCAAAGGTTACCGTCCATGGAATAGGGGCGTTTTTTGGTGACGGGAACCTCAATGCCGTGTTTTTCAGCGTAATCAATGGCGTCTTCCCGGGACTTGATCTTCCACTCCCGCCAGGGAGCGATGATCTTCAAATGCGGCGCCAGGGACATCACCGTCAATTCAAAACGGACCTGGTCGTTTCCCTTTCCGGTGGCGCCGTGGGCGATGGCATCCGCCCCTTCTTTCAAGGCGGTCTCCACCAACCCTTCCGCAATCACCGGCCGTGCCAGGGAGGTTCCCAGCAAATAACTGCCTTCGTACTTGGCCTGGGCCCGAAGGGCCGGGAAACAATAGTGTTCCAGGAAGTCCTTCCGCTGGTCCTTGACCACCGCCTTGATGGCGCCCGTGCGTAGGGCCTTGGCCTTGGCCGGCCCGACTTCCTTGCCCTGGCCGACGTCGGAGATGAAAGCCACTACCTCGCAACGGTAGTTTTCCTTGAGCCAGGGAATGATGATGGACGTGTCCAACCCGCCCGAATAAGCCAGGACGACTTTCTTCACTTGCGGTCTCATGACTTGCCTCTTTTACCCATTAAAGTTATCAAAACGGCCTTTTGGGCATGCAGGCGGTTCTCGGCCTGGTCCCAAACCTTCGATTGTTTACCGTCAATGACACCCGCCGATACTTCCTCGCCCCGGTGGGCGGGAAGGCAATGGAGGAAGATCGCCTGGGGGCATTCGGCCATCAGCTTTTCATCGACCTGGTAACCCTGGAAATCCCGGACCCGTTTTTCCTTCTCGGCTTCCTGGCCCATGCTGGCCCAAACATCGGTATAAACAACATCCGCACCCTTCGCTGAACCCTTGACCTGATGGGTTATTTCGATGCGGCTCCCCGTTTTCTTGCCTTCGGTTTGTGCCGATTTAAGGATGGAGGCATCCGGCTCATAACCCTCGGGACAGACGACCCGGCAGTGCACTCCCGTCTTGGCGGAAATGATCATCAGGCTGTGGGTCATGTTGTTGCCGTCGCCGACGTAAACCAATTGAAGGCCCTTCAGCTTCTTGAAATTTTCCCGGACCGTCTGGAAATCGGCCAGAACCTGGCAGGGATGGTGGCTGTCGGTGAGCCCATTGATAATGGGAACGGCCGAATTCTCGGCGAGGCCTTCCACGATGGAATGGGCGTAAGTACGGATCATGATGCCCTGGACATACCTCGAAAGCACCTTGGCCGTGTCGCCGACTGATTCCCTTTTGCCGATCTGGATTTCGGTGCCGTTGATGAAAAGGGCGTGGCCGCCCAGCTGGTTCATGCCGATATCGAAGGAAATCCGGGTCCGCGCCGAACTCTTGTCGAAGATCATGGCAAGCGACTGGCTGGCCAGGGCCTTTTGGTATTGGGCGGGCGACTTCTTGACCTTTGCAGCCAATACCAGCAGGCCTTCGACCTCTTTCGGGGAGAATTCCTCCAACGTCAATAAATGCCTTGGATGGGGGGCCACGGGGAGCTCCTTAAGCCGTCTTGAGTTCTTCTGCGGCGGCTTTGCGGAGTTTATCAATAGCCTGGTCGATGTCGGCCTCGTTAATGATGAGTGGGGGCGTGAACCGGAGGACATTCTCATGGGCCGAGCCGACCAGCAACCCCTGCTTGACGCATTGGGAAACCATGGAAGCGGCCTTCCGGCTCATTTCCATGCCCAAGACCATGCCGATTCCCCGGACTTCGTTGAACAGTTGGGGAAATTCCTTCACGACTCCTTCGAGCTTTTGTTTGAGGATGGTGCCGTTTTTGGCGGCAACCGCCAACAAATCCTTGCCAATGATCGTTTCAATGTTGGCAATGGCCGCCGCGCTCACAATGGGGTTTCCTCCGAAGGTGGAAGCATGGTCACCCGGCTTGAACCCGTGGGAAACCTGGTTGGTCACCATCAAGGCTCCCATGGGCAGGCCGCCACCTAGCGCCTTGGCCGAAGCCATCATATCGGGTTCGATGCCATAGTGTTCATAGGCCCACATCTTGCCCGTCCGGCCAATGCCGGTCTGGACCTCGTCCAGAATCAGGAGGACACCTTTCTCCCGCGTCAGTTCCCTGAGTTCCTTCACGAACTTCGGGTCGGCGGGCTGGATACCACCTTCACATTGGACCGGCTCGATCAAAACGGCGGCCGTTTTGTCGTTGATCAACCCCTTGACGCTCTCAATATTATTAAAGGTGGCGAATTTAATCCCGGGAAGCAGCGGCTCCAATCCTTCCTGGTATTTCACCTGGCCTGTGGCCGAAATGGACCCATAGGTCCTGCCGTGGAAGGAATGATAGAAACTGATGATCTCGAATTTGTCCTTCCCCTCCCTCCGAAAATGCTTCCGGGCCAGCTTGATGGCGGCCTCGACAGCCTCGGTGCCCGAATTGCAGAAGAACACTTTTTGGGCGAAGGAAATATCGCACAGGAGCTTGGCCAACCTCACGTTGGGTTCGTTGTAATAAACGTTGGAGACGTGGCCCAGTTTTTTGGCTTCCTCGATGATGGCATTGACCACTTCCGGATAGGCCTGCCCTAGGGCATTGACGGCGATACCGGAGAAAAAGTCGAGGTAAACCACGCGTTCCGAATCATAGACATGGGCGCCCTGGCCGCGCATGAGGACGATCTTTTGCCGGTTATAGACCGGCAGGAGGTAGTCGTCGCCGTTTTGGATGATCTGGAAGGTTTCCATGGCCATCGCCCTTTCTTTGTTAAGGTAGTTCCCCATTTCCCTTCCGGGGCACTACCCGGATCGGATTGGATAATGAGGGTAAAAATGAAAAAGCCCCCTGAAGCGGAATCGCTAAAAGCGCTTCTGCTTCAGGGGACTTACCAGGAAGGCATCTTAATGTTTGGGGATGGGCCTGTCAACCCGGCCCAAACGGGGCGGTTTTAGACCCGGACGGAGGGCTCGGTCAGCTTCTCATGTTCCTCAATGGCAAACCGGTCCGTCATGCCGGCGATGTAATCACAGATGATGCGGCGGAGCGGTTCGGCGTTCTTTTTGATCTTCTCCCGCGTATTCGTCGGCAGGATATCGGGCGTGGCCTCATAGATCTTGAAAAGTTCCTGGATCACCTTGGCCGCCTTCCCCTCCATCCGAGTCACATGGGAATGGCGGTACATGTTTTGGAAAAGGTAACGCTTCATTTCCAGGAAATCCTGGCGGAAGTCGGATGAAAAGGCCGCAAGTTCCTCAGCGCAGCGCCGCACATCCGCGACGGATTTGACCCCGAACTTTTCAATGCGTTTGCCCGTTTCCTCCAATAAATCCGTCACCTGCTCATTGATGAGGAGCCTTACGGTCTGGTACTTGACCTTATCACGGGCCAAATCCGGATATTTCTCTTTGACCCTGTCGAAATTCCTCTTCCAAAGGGGAACCACCGCCAATCCGTCGAATTCCAGGAGCTTGGAGGTAAGTCCGTCATCGATGTCGTGGGAGGTATAGGCGATTTCATCCGCCAGGTCGACGATTTGGGCCTCAACCGTATACTGGTCCCCATCCCCGCCAGGCCGGTCGTAACGCGTGCGGTGTTTGTCCACGCCTTCCAGCACCTCATAGGAAAGGTTGAGGCCCTGGAAATCGGGATAGCGGTCCTCCAAATAGGTGACGATGCGGTAACTTTGCGCATTGTGCTCAAACCCGCCGTCGTTCTTCATGATTTCGTTCAGGACCTTTTCCCCCGAATGGCCGAAGGGTGTATGGCCCAGGTCGTGGGCGAGGGCGATGGCTTCGGTTAAATCCTGGTTTAAACCCAGGCTCCGGGCGACCGACCGGGCGATTTGGGCCACTTCCATGGTGTGGGTAATGCGGGTCCGGTAATAGTCACCCTCGTGGTTGACGAACACTTGGGTCTTGTATTGGAGGCGGCGGAAGGCCGAGGCGTGAATGACGCGGTCGCGGTCCCGTTGGAAAGCCGTTCGATAGGGGTGTTCGGGTTCGGGATATTGACGGCCCCGGCTTTGGTTCGACCGCTGGGCGTAAGCCACCAGAGTCTGGTCTTCCAATTGTTCCAGTTCTTCACGGCTTTTCATTTTAAATTCCTGATGACTGCGGCTTTACCAATGAGTGCAATTGGATGGCAAGCTCCCGGTATTCGTCGGAGAAAGGCGCGAGGGCCGAAGCTCGGTCGGCCTCCTCGGCCGCTTTTTGAAAGAGGTGTCCATTATAGTAAGCAACCGCCAAATTTCTAGCGACGTCCTCCCTTTCAGGGCTTAACTTCTGGGCTTCCTCCAGAAGCGGAACCGCCTTGGACGCTTTCCCTTTGGCCAGGAAAAAATCCCCTTGCAAGCTGTCCCATGCCGCCATGTCACCACTGCGCCCAAACCCCTCCCGGCCCATTTGCCAGGCCCGCTCGGCGCCGGAAGGGCTTCCTCCCAGCCCGCCGAAAGCCGATTGGAAACAAGGCAACCCTATTTCGGGATGAAGGCCTGCGATGCGTTGGTAGGCCCCCAGAAACACGGATTCCGGAATGGATTTCCCGATGATATCGGAAGCCTTGGGTAAACCCATGCCGTCCTGAATGGCCTTGACGTAGTACCATTCGGTTCCGGGGAGAAAATCGGGCAGGCTGGAAAAGCCTTCCCGGGGTCCGACTTCGTACAAGCCATAGCTGTTTCCGACAGGCAAAGGGATTTTGCGGGTGAATTTCAGGAAAAACTGCTCATAATTTTTAAGCTCTTGGGGCGCCCAAGGATACCGGTCCACTCCCAGTTCATGGACCCGGATGGCGGTCCCCATCATGGCATTCGCATTGTAGAGGATATGGGTGACCCCGTTTTCCTTGAACCGCTTATAAAGCTCTTCGGGCGAATGGGATTTTTCCGACCATTTTTTCAATTCCGGGTAGGTGTAGTCGAAATCATAAGCCGAAGTCCGCTCCAGGTAATAACCGTTCTGCTGTCCGATGATGAGGACTTTGGCATCGGGCCGCAGCACCTGGTTCAGATCGTTGGCGACCGCCACGTAGCCTTCGGGCCGTAAAACACGACTTAGGAAGTCGTCCCTTGTTTGAAAGCCGAGGGCGCAGGCAAAGGGCGTCGGTTGGTTGGCCAAGCCTTGGAACAAATAAAATGCGCAAACCCAAAACAACAAGGCCACCAATGCGATTAAGGCCCTTTGATATTTCCGCCAGCGCAATAACACCCATTGGTAAGCCGCAGCTATTGGAAGGCAGGCCAGGGCAATGGTTCCGGATATCAAGCGAAGTTGATGGGTGGTGACC
>JAJPJW010000031.1 GCA_021324075.1 Pseudomonadota bacterium
AATGGCTATAGCGCCGAATGGCACGCCGAGGCCGCCAAGCGGGGCCTGCCGAACCTGAAGACCACGGTGGACGCCTTGAAGGCCATGCCGAAGAAGGAATACAAGGACTTGTTCGCCAAGTACAAGGTCATGAACGAGAAGGAATATGACGCCCGCGAAGAGATCATCTACGAGCGTTACGTGAAGGTCACGAACATCGAGGCCAACGCCACGGTGGACATCGCCCGCAACCAGATCCTTCCGGCGGTGATCAAGTACCAAAGCAAGCTGGCTGAGACGATCCAGGTCACCCAGGCCGTTTCCAAGGCAGCGCAGAAGGGCCAAACCGCCCTGCTGGACGAGGTGGCCAAGGGTGCCAGCGAGCTTTATGAGGCTGTCGAGGCCCTGGACGCCCTCATCGAGAGCGCCAATGGCGGGTCAAGCCTGCACCAGATCTCCGCTTCCTTCAAGGATTCGGTCATCCCCGGCATGCTGAAGGTCCGGGAGATCGCGGACTGGCTGGAGACCATCGTCGACGACGAGCTTTGGCCCCTGCCGAAGTACCGGGAGATGCTCTTCCAGTACTAAGCCGTCCAAGCCGCAACTTCAAAGGCCGTTCCCCCGGGGGAACGGCCTTTTTTATTTCACCCGGTCCAATCCTGCCTTGTATTTCGTCCATACCCCTGTCGATAAACAAGGACCGGATTCATCCTTAAAAGGAGACTGTTATGAAAAACTGGTTGGTGGCTTTCGTGTTTTTGGCCCTTTCTTGGGGCACAGCCCAGGCAAAGGTCGTGACCCAAACCGTCGACTACAAGGACGGCGACACGGTTTTGGAAGGCTACCTGGCCTATGACGATTCCGTCACCGGCAAAAGGCCCGGAATCCTGGTAGTCCATGAATGGAACGGGCTTGGCCATTATGTGCAAGGCCGCTGTGAGCAACTCGCCCAGTTGGGCTATGTCGCCTTTGCCGCCGACATTTATGGAAAGGGTGTGAGCCTGGACACGCCTGAAGCTTGCAAGGCCGAGGCCACGAAATTTTATGGCGACCGAAAGCTGTTGCGGCGCCGCGCGAATCTTGGGCTGGACCAGCTTAAAAACAATCCGATGGTCGACCCCGCCAAGACGGCGGCCATTGGCTACTGCTTTGGTGGAAGCGCGGTTTTGGAATTAGGGCGCAGCGGGGCGGACCTGTCTGGAATTGTCTCTTTCCACGGCGGGTTGGACAACCCCACGCCGGCGGACGCCAAGAACATCAAGGCCAAGGTCCTGGTTTGCCAGGGCGGCGCCGACCAATTCACGCTCAAGTCCCTTCCGGCCTTTGAAAAGGAAATGGACGAGGCCAAGGTGGATTACAAGGTCATCCAATACGATGGAGCAGTCCATGGATTCACCAATCCGGACAACAAGGGTACGATGCCGGGGGTGAAATACGACGCCAAGGCCGACAAGGCTTCCTGGAAGGCCATGAAGGAGTTCTTCAACAAGATATTCAAATCATAAGAATTGGAAGATGCCATTGCGAGGAACCTCGAAGTTTGAGGTGCCGAAGCAATCCAAAACGATCAAATAAACTGCAGTTTGTGGAATGCTATGGATTGTCCTTGGCCATTGGCCAAGGATGGTTGGCCTGAAGTACAGGCCAACTACCGCAAGCTTGTCGGTCAAAAACAGACTTCCTCGCAATGACGAAAAACTGATTTATTAAAAAAGCCCGTTCCTCTAGGGGAACGGGCTTTTTTATTTTGGGGGTAATTGTGGCTTAAGGATTGCCCGCAGGTGGATTGGAAGGGGTGCTAGGTGGCTGGTTTTCAGGCGGCTTTTGAGCCGGCGGAACCGAAGGAGCTGCGGAAGGCATAGAAGAAGAGGGTGTACCCGAAGGTTCAGCCTTGGAGGGCACCGGTGGCTGAGACATGGATATGTTGGTTGTAGTGCCAGTAAAGCCTCCTGTATTGCTTGCCGGAGGGACGGAGGGGGTCGCTCCCGCCGGTTGGGAAGGAAGGATGGTTCGGGTTGTCGGGGCCGTTGGGGCTACGGGTGCTGGGGTAGCCGAAGAAACCGGTTTAGGGGCAGGGGCCGCGCCCGCGGTTTGGGCTGGGGGAGGGGTTGCCGGTGTGGTGGGTGCCGAAGCAATCGGCGGGGGGGCTGTTACTGACTTACCGACCGGCGGCTCCGAAGCCTGGGGGAAAGACGAAAGAGGCCGGGGTTGCTGGAAGGAGCCAGCCGCATTCCGCTTGCGAAGCCAGAAGAATAGCCCGCCTCCAACGGCCAATATGGCGAGAATCAGGGCCACGATGCCGGAGGAGCCGGATGGGGGAGCAGTGGATGACGTTCCATTGGAAGGATTCACCGCAGTTTTTCCAGCTTCATTCGAGGTCGAAGTGTCACTCGCGGGCGGCTTCGATTGGGGGGAGACCGCGGCCGGTTCTTGGGAAGCCGGGGAAGTCCTTTGCTTTTCAGTGGTTTTGAGGCTGGAGCCTTCCACGCTTCGGACGGCCACCGCGGGGGAAGTCGACCGTTCTTCGGCCAACCGAATGGCTTTTTGGAGTTCTTCCGCCGTTACCGTGGTGGGAACCGTGAACTTTTGTCCCGGATAAATGAGGTTCGGGTTCTGGATATGGGTTTCATTGGCGGCGAAAAGCAGGGGCCATTTCTGGGGGTCTCCCCAGACTCGTTTGGAAATATTCCAAAGACAGTCGCCCTTTTTCACGACGTAACTGCTTGGTTTTTGGGGGTTTTCGGCGGTTTGGGACCAGGCCACAACCGGGGGAGCTACAAAGAACAGGGTGAATAAGAAGGGTTTATGGGACATCTCTCACCTCCCGCCCTTATTTAGATCCAGGGCTTACACAATTTTTCTTTTAAATTGGGCCCAGGGCCCAAAACTGAAAATTGTGTCATCCTCACTTCCTTTTTCGGACCTTGTCCGAACCTTAAATGAAAAGTGAGGATAACTCCACCTTAGGCTTTTTACATTTTTTGTCAAAGTATTTTGGCGCGTCGGCGGGATGGCCGTTTGCCTAAAAGCAGTTGACAGCTCACAGTCGGCAGTTCGCAGTAAAGGCGTTCAAAGGCCTTGCTGCCACCTGCGAACCGCGAACTGCTAACTGCTTTTTTGGAGGACCCATTCCCGCAGCTTGTTCTGGGCGCTGGCGAAGGGCAGGTCCCGGAGCTTTTTCAAAGGGACCCATTTGAGGTCTTTGGAGACCCGGAGGGATTTGGGGGTGATTCCCCCGAAGAGTTTCAGCCGGATCTTGTGGTGGGTGATTTGGTGCTTAACTTCATTTAATTCCTTGCGATGGGCTTTGACCCGTAAATGGGTTTCCAGCTTCTGGAGCGCTTCCTCGTAGGTTTTTCCCTCGGCACTGGGGAATTCCCACATGCCTTTCAACCACCGCTCGTTCTGGGCCCTTTTCTTGACCAGAACCCTGCCTTTTTGCTCCAGATAAAGGGCCGCCATAGGCACCTCCAGGACCGGCGTCGCCTTGGGCATTTCGGGAAGTTCACCTTGAAGGCCTTTTTGGGCCGCCAGGCAGCCGGAAAGGAGGGGGCACAACAGGCATTGGGGATTCTCGGGCAGGCAAACGGTGGCTCCCAACTCCATGACCGCCTGGTTGAAATCCCCGGGGCGCTGGCGGGAAATCAGGTTCTCGGCCAATTCCCAGACTTTTTTGTGGCCCTCGCCGGTTTTCAGGTTGCCCCGCAGGAGGAAAAGGCGGGAAAAAACCCGGATGACGTTCCCATCCACGACCGGGTGGGGCTTCTGGAAAGCAATGGAAAGGACGGCGCCCGCGCTGTAAGGCCCGACCCCCGGGATTTCGAGGATTTCCTCCATGCTGTCGGGCAAGAGTCCCTGGTGGTCCGCCAGGATTTTTTGGGCGGCGGCCTGGAGGTTGCGGGCCCGGCGGTAATAGCCCAGGCCTTCCCAAAGTTTCAGGACCTTTTCTTCCTTGGCCTTGGCCAAGGCCTTCCAATCGGGCAGTTCCTTGAGGAACCTTTCGTAATAGGGAATGACGGTCTTGACTTGGGTTTGTTGCAGCATCATTTCTGAGACAAAAATAGAGTAGGGGTCGCCGGTATGGCGCCAGGGCAGGTCCCTCTTGTTGCGGTCGTACCAATGGAGGAGGTTTTTTTGGAGCAAAGGCGGCGTGAGCGTTTTGTCTTTGGGGGAAGGCAGGACTTATCCTTGCGCGGCGAAATGGAAGTCGAATCGAAACGTCAGAAGGCTATATCCACTGGGTTATTTCAAAGGTCTTCAAGGGTTCCAGCGACCCCTTGACCGCAAGGGGGTTCAAGGCATTGGCTTTGACGGAGGACTGGATTTTCTCATAAGTTTCCCCGGAAACGACCGTTTGGCCGGGCGCGGCCATGGAACAAAGGCGGTTCACCACGTGCAGGGGCTCGCCGATGATGCTGTAGTCGAACCGCTTGTTGGAGCCTAAATTACCCGCAACCACTTGGCCGGTATGGATGCCGATACCCACCGTGAAAGGCGGGGAGCCTTTTTTGATCCGGGAGATATTGAAGGCCTTCAATGCTTCCTGGATTTCCAGGGAGGTCCTGACGGCCCGCTCTTCCTTGTCCTCATGGGTGAAAGGCGCGCCCCAGACGGCGATGGCCGTGTCCCCGATGAACTTGTCCAGCATGCCTTCGTATTTGAAAACCACCTCGTTGATGACGCTGAAATACTCGTTCAGGGCCTCCACCAGGGCTTCGGGGGCCATGTTTTCGCTCAAGCTGTTGAAACCCTTCAAATCCGCCTGCAGGAGGGTGCATTCGCGCCTTTCGCCCTTCAAAGCGAAATAGTCCTTATCCCCCAGGATCTTCTTGGCGGCCTGGGGGTCCACTACCTTGCCTAAAACAAGGGAAACCCGGTCCCTTTCCCGCTGGCTTTCGATCATTTCCTCGAGCGAACGGGCCATATGGCCCCATTCATCGAGGCGATGGGAGGGAAGGGACACGTCGTAATTGCCCTGGGTGATCTCACCCACCGCCGCCAACAGCCGTTTAAAGGGGGCGGTAAACAGCCACACAAAAGCCAGGGTGGAAAGAAGGGTGAGTAAAACCAGTGAAAGGCCGATCTTCAATAAGTTTTTCTCGGGTTTTCCCTCGACGGTCAGGGATTGCTTGATGGGTTGGAACAGGACGAAACGGGCTTCGGCCGCTTTTCCATCAAGCCCGGTCGGGGTAAAGGCCCCCGTCAGGCAGGAAGTTTGGCCCCATTGGACCGTAGTCGGGGAGGAGGAGCGAAGGGAAGGGGGTGAACCCGAGCCGGTGAAAAGGGTCTGGCCTTGGGAAGTGAAGGACACTTCGTTGCCGGACGCCGACTTGAGGTTTTGGAGGAAGGCCTTGTCGATTTTGACCCCGGCGAGGACCATGCCGATGGTTTTGGAATGGATCAAGACCGGGACGGCGGAGGCCAGGTAAGAGCTTCCTTGGAAAGCCAGAATGCCGCCGGTATTCGTTGCGCCCGAAAGGACCTTGTCCATACCTGGCCAATCGTGGATATCGGCATTCGAGGATGCTTTTACCCCTTTCTTTAAAGCCGCGGCGGGAGTGGAAGGGGTGGGTTTGGGGATACCCAGGGTGTCGAAAAGCACCTTGCCCGCCTTGTTCGTGACGATCCAAAGGGGCAGGGTGGGGTTGGATTTGGATTCGGCCTGTCCGACCGAGATGACTGAGGGCAGGGCGCCGACAGGGGCCAAGAGGGATTTTTGCAGGGAATCCTTCAGCGAAAAACGAAGGGCCGCCATGAGGGTTTGGCCGGCCACCTGGTTGTAGGAGCCGTTCAAGGCGTTCAGGCCCTGGGTTAGGGTGGCCTGGGGATCGTTGACGACGGTCGTCTTGATGCTTTTCTTGAGGGATGAGGTGGAAAGGATCCAAAACAAGGCGACCGGCGTCATGGCGATCACCAGGATCCCAACAGGCAGCAGCCGGAAATATTTCATGGACCGAAAACCCCGGAAGATTTGGATGGAAACGGTTTTAAGACGGCCCCTATCTTACAGGGGTAAGGCGGGCGAGTTGAAGAAAAAGGATCACTCGGCCGGCGGAATGCTCTGGAGGAAAAGGTCCAAGGCTTTCAAGTCGTCCTCCCGCATGGTCAGGAAGCGGACACCGACGCCGCCCGCGTTGATCCAGGCGACCTCGGCGAAAGCCGAAATGGGCGCTGACTTTGTGGGGATGGTCAACTTGATGGTCAGGATATCCCCCTTCTCCAAGTCCGGGTTCCCCTCGAGCTTCATGCCGCCGAGGCTTGCGTCGATGCTTTGGACCGTCTTGGTTTTTTCGATCAGCTCCCGCACGTCCTTGAGTTCCTTGTGTTCCTTCATCACCAGGAACGAAACGGGAATATGGGCGGGCACCCGGGGGTAGGCCCTCTTGTTGAAGGAGATATTGGCTTCAGGCATTGGGAACCCCCTTTGATAGGACGGATCCGGGGAAAGGCGCCGCGGATCCGACAAATTTAACTCATTATAGCCGAACTTACGTTCTTTCCACCTGGGTCGAAAGCCGGATCTGGCCCAAAACCCCGGCCACTTTTTCGCAATCTTCCTTGGAGCCGATGTGGACGACCGCTTTGCCGTTGTTGTGGACCCGCCAGGTCAGTTCGGTGGCCTTCTCCAGGGAACAACCGGTGGCCCTTTGCAGTTGCAGGATCACCTCGTCGAAGCTGTGGACCTCGTCGTTGAACAGGACCACCTGCCAGGGGTTGCCCAGTTCGGTCTCGGTGTCCGTCAGCAGTTCGGTGGATTCGCTATGGCCGGTTTTCATGGTGGAGTCCCGCCTTTATTTTAGGGGAAAAGGACCGGGCCGGGACCCTATTCGTACCGCAGGGCCATGATGGGGCTGAGTTTCGAGGCCTTGATGGCGGGCCAGAGACCGGCCACGACCCCCACGGCGGCGGAAATCAGGGTTGAAAGGATCATCGAGGAGGGGGTGATGATCATGGCCCATCCCGAAAAAGTGGCGAACAAAAGGGTCATTCCACCCCCGAAAAAGATGCCCCCTACCCCGCCCACCAAGCCCACCGCCACCGATTCGATCAGGAACTGGGAGAGGATGTCGAGGCGCCTGGCGCCGATGGCCTTGCGAAGGCCGATCTCGCGGGTCCGTTCGGTCACCGAAACCAGCATGATGTTCATGATGCCGATGCCGCCGACGACCAGTGAAATGACGGCCGCGCCCAACAACAGGATGGACATGATCTGGGTGGTGGCGCTCAAGGTGGCCTGGATGTCGGCCATGTTGCGGACCTGGAAGGCGTTTTCACTGCCCGGGAAGTTGGGAATGTGCTTGAGCTTCATCATGAAGGCCTGGACCGCGTCCGAGGCCGGGCCGGTGTCCTGGGGGCTGTCGGCCTCGATGTCCACCAGATTGACGTATTCCCGCCCGAAGAGGCGGTACATGGCGGTGGTGACGGGCACGACGATGGTGTCGTCCTGGTCCGCGAAGCCGTTCGAGCCCTTGACGGGCAGGACGCCGATGACCTGGAAATTGACACGGTTGATCTTGATGTCCTGTCCGATCGGGCTGGCATTGTCGCCGAACAGGTTCTTGACGACGGTCAGCCCCAGCAGGCAGACCCGGTTGCGTTTTTGGACGTCCTGGTCGTTGAAGAAGCGGCCCGCAATGGGCTGGGCGGCCCGCATTTCCGCGTAACTGGGGGTGGTTCCCGTCAGGGAAGTGTTCCAGTTCTTGTCCGCGTAGGTGGTTTGGACGCGGCCTGAAATTTCGGGGGCCACCTTCTTCACCATCGGCACCTTGGCGACGGCCTCCGTATCCTGCAGGGTGATCCGGCTCGTTCCCCCCAGGCCCTGTTGGACGCCCCCGACGGCGATCGACCCCGGCCGGAGCATCAAGAGGTTGGTCCCCAGGGAGGCCAGGCGTTGTTCCATGGACTTTTGGGCCCCGGCCCCCAGCGCCATCATGGCGATGACCGATGCCACCCCGATCAGGATGCCCAAGACGGAAAGCCCCGAACGCACCTTGTTGGCCAGCAGGGCCCTCAAGGCCTGGCGGAAATATTCCTTGGTTTGCCGCAGGCTGAAAGCCGCATGGCTGGTTTTGACGGCGCTTTGGAGGACTTCCTTGGTTTTGGAAGCGCCGGGAACGTGGGTGCCGGAGCGGGGGTTGGACTTGTCCGAGAGAACCTTTCCATCCCGCATGGTGATGATCCGGCGGGCGTGGGCGGCAATATCGGGCTCGTGGGTGACCAGGACCACCGTAATCCCGCTTTCGTTCATCTTGCCCAGGAATTCGATGATTTCCTCGGAGCTTTTGGAGTCCAAGTTCCCGGTGGGTTCGTCCGCCAGGATGATCTTGGGCTGGTTGACGAGGGCCCGGGCGATGGCGACCCGCTGCTGCTGGCCGCCGGAAAGTTCGTTGGGCCTGTGGTCCAGGCGCTTGCCCAGGCCCACCATCTCCAGGAGCTTTTGCGGGCTGCCGTGGGAGGAAGCGGAATCGGCGTAAAGAAGGGGCAGCCCCACCTGTTCCAGGGAGGAGGTACGGGGCAAGAGGTTGAACATTTGGAAAATAAAACCGAGGGTTTGGCTCCGGATGGCGGCCAACTCGTCTTCTTCCAGGGCCGAAACCTCCTTCCCCAGGAGCTTGTAGGAACCGGAAGTAGGCGAATCGAGAAGGCCCAGGATCTGGAGCATGGTGGATTTGCCCGAACCCGAGGCGCCCATGATGGCGACGAATTCGCCCGCCTCGATTTTCAAGGCGACGCCGTTGAGGGCGCGCACCTCGGTGTCGCCCATTTTATAGACTTTATGGAGGTCCTTGATTTCGATGACGTTCATTGAAAAAACCCTTTAGGTGTCATTGCGAGGGCTTGGTTCCCGAGCCGGGAACCGGTTCCGCCCGAAGCAGCCCTGGTTGCCGTCTGTTTTTAACGCCCACCGCCACCGCCGCCCGTGCCGCGGGTTCCGCCGCTGGTCGGCATGAAGGGGTTGGTGCCCGCCGAGGAGGCCGCTACTTTTCCGGCGGAGAAGGTCTTGATGAGAACCTTGTCGCCTTCGTTGAGCCCTGCCGTTACCTCGGTCTGTTTGCCGTCGGTAAGGCCCGTCTGGATCGTTATGGTTTGGGGCTTGCTGCCCTGGGATGCCCCGGCTTTTAATACGTAGGATTGGCCGTCGGGGGTCTGCTGGATGGCCTCGGAGGGGATGAGGAGGATGTCGTCCTTTTCGCTGACATTGAACACCACATTGGCCGTCATGCCGCTCCGCATGAAATCGGGAATCTTGGCAGGCCAGACGTCCACTTCGTAAGTGGTGACGTTGTTGACCAGGGTGGATTGGTAGGAAATGCGGCGCACCACCCCGTCGATGGGCTGGTTCGGGTAAGCGTCGAGGGTGATGGTGGCGTCCTGGTTCATCTTGATCTGGGCCAGGTCGGTTTCGTCCACCTGGGTGTTCACAATCAGGTGGTCCGACATGACCATCAACTCGGTTCCGGTGTTGACGATCTGTCCCTGGACGGTCGGCAGATAGACGATCTGGCCGTTTTCCGGGGAGAGCAGGGGAGTTTCCTGGTAAAGGGCCTGCCAGTAGGAGAGGGCCGAAGTGCCTTGGGCGGCCGCTTCATCCAGCAATGTGGCCCTTTCCGTCGAGCTTAAATCCATGAGTTTTTGGCCCTTGTGGACGCTGACGCCTTCCTTGATATAGATCTTTTCAATGCGGCCCGAAATGGGAGGATAAACGATCAATTGGTTGTTGGGCTGGACATTGCCCGTGGCCAAGACCGTGATTTGAAGGTCGTCGCGCGTGACCGGCACGGGCCGGAATCCGCCCTGGTTCTTCTTGCTGCTGGAACATCCCGCGGCCAGAAACCCGGCCAACATCATTCCTAAAATCCACCTCGCCCTCATGGTATCACTCCCTTTCCTTGGGTTAATTCCCAACCGGCTTCCGACGTTTCCACGCTCAGGAGGCCGGACAACATCGCCTTTTGCTGGCTGGTCAAGGCGTTTTCCAATTGGTTCCAGTTCACGAAGATCAAAAGGCCGTTCAAGTACTCGGCTTTCCCGATTTCCTCCTGGGTTTGGGCCGCGGTCAGCTGGGATTGCAAAACCTGGATCTGGTCCACCGCGTCCTCATAGGAGGCATAGGCGTTTTCCAGGGAGCCCTCCGTCTTCAAATCGGAGCTTTTCAAGGCGTCCTCCGATCCCTTCTTGGATTCCCCCGCGCTTTGCATGTTGAAAAAATGCTCCCCTCCGGTGAACAAGGGGATATTGAGAGAAATGCCCGCCTCCCACTCGTGTAGTGATTCATCAAAAGTTGGTCCGTTATGGGAAAGGGAAGCGTTGGCCTGGAGTGTGGGTAAAAAAGCACCCTGCGACGAGGTGAACTGGCTTTCAGCCTGGTGCAGTTGGGCCAGGGCCTGCCGATGGGCGGGGGTTTGGAGGGTCAGGGAGACGAAATCCGGGGAGCTGTCGGATAGGGAGGGGTTTTCAAAATCACCCTGAACCTCGACCGCGTCCATGGGACTGCGCCCCAGGACCTGGTCCAGTTGTTTTTGGGAAACGCGCAGGCCCCGGTGGGCCTGGTTGAGTTCGAAGACGGCCTCGGCGTAGGCCGCCTCCGCCTGCAAATAGGAACCCTTGTTGTCCGTGCCACCCTTGAAGTTCATCCCCACCAGGTCCATGTTGTTCTTTTGGCGGTCCACGATGGTTTGCAGGAGGTCAATCTGTTTCTGGGCATAAAGCAACCCGTAAAAATCGGTTTTTAAGTCGTGGGAAAGCTGGGCTTTGGCCTGCTGCAGCTGGGCCCGGGAGACGTCCAGCTGGGCGTTGGATTGGTCAACGGAAGTGAAATCGTTGAAGACGAAGAGGTCTTCCTTAGCGCTTAAGGAAAGGCTGGCGTTTTGACCGTAATCGGGACTGCTCAAGGCATCGTCCAAGCCGCCCAAACCGGAACGGCCGGTCGAGGCAGTGAAGGAAACTTGCGGAAAAAACTGTCCGAGGGTGGCCAGGTGGTTGTCATCGGCGGCCTTCAACGACTGTTCGGCGGACAAGAGGTCCAGGTTATGGGTGGAAGCTTCTTTAACACAGTCATCCCACGTCAGGGCCGATTGGGCCTGGAGCCTTGCGGCCCCGGCGGTCATCATGACCAAGGCCGCGCGGAGTAATATTTTTTTCATTTTTATGGGGTTCCCTCTACATCAAATTCGACGAGTGGTTATACCTGAAACAATCTTCAGGCGGTTGTGCCAAAAGGGATATTAACGTCGTTTTGACGTGAACGGAGGGGAAGGGGTGTTGATGGAAAATTTAGAAAGGTTCGGACAATATTTTAGGTATTGACGAAATTGTAGCCTTTTGCTAAAAGTGACGGGTCCATCAAATTTGTCATTTTCGCTTTTCACGAGGCCCTTATGATTTCCGACAACCCGAAACGTTTTGCCCGCAAGATCCAGGAACTGACCGCCCTCTATGAGATCAGCCATTCCATGGCGTCCACCCTGGATTTTAAATCCGTCCTCAACCAAGTCTTGGAAGTCCTTGCCAAAGAACTGGCCATGAACCGGGGGACGGTCACGATCCTGGATGAAAAAACCGGACAGCTGAGCATCGAGGCGGCCCATGGACTCACCAAGGAGGAAATTTCCCGGGGCAAGTACAAGATCGGCGAAGGCATCACGGGAAAAGTAGTGGAGAAGGGCGAGCCCATGATCATCCCGGACATCGGCAAGGAGCCCCTCTTCCTGAACCGAACCAAATCCCGCGGGGACGTGAGGCGGCAGAACATCTCCTTCATCTGCGTGCCGGTCAAGCTCAGGGGCGAAACCCTGGGCGTCCTGTCGGTGGACCGGCTTTTCAAGGACTCGGACGTTTCATTCGAAGAGGATGTCCGGCTCCTGGCCGTGGTGGCATCGCTCATCGCTCAAAACCTCAAACTGCATGAAATGATCGAAAAGGAGAAGGAAGACCTGCTGGAGGAAAACCGCGAACTCCAAAGCGAGCTCAAGGGCAAGTATAAACTGGACAACGTGGTGGGGAGCTCCAAGTCGATGGTCGAGGTTTATAAGTCGGTACAGCGGGTGGCCCCCAGCCGTACGACCGTCATGATCCGGGGCGAGTCGGGCACCGGCAAGGAATTGATCGCCCGGGCCGTCCATTACAACAGCCCCCGGGCGGAAAAACCCTTCGTCAAGGTGTCCTGTGCGGCCCTGCCCGAGACGCTGCTGGAAAGCGAACTCTTCGGGCATGAGAAGGGAAGCTACACCGGGGCTTCGGAAATGGTGAAGGGCCGCTTCGAACTGGCCGACGGCGGCACCCTCTTCCTCGACGAGATCGGGGACATCTCCCCGGCCACCCAGGTAAAGCTCCTGCGCGTGCTTCAGGAAAAGAAGTTCGAGCGGGTCGGCGGCACCAAAACCCTGTCGGTGGATGTGCGCATCATCGCCGCCACCAACCGGAACCTGGAAAAGGCCATTGCGGAGGGAAAATTCCGCGAAGACCTCTATTACCGCCTGAACGTAGTGCCGGTCTTCCTTCCCTCCCTGAGGGACCGGAAAGAGGACGTCGCCCTTTTGCTCAACCATTTCCTTGAGAAATACAACGAAGACAACAAGACCCATTTGAAGATGGCCCCGGACGTGGTCACCCGCTTGATGGGCTACCACTGGCCCGGTAATGTAAGGGAATTGGAAAATACCGTGGAGCGCATGGCCGTCATGGCGAAAGGAAACCTGCTGACGGTGGAGGATGTCCCCTTGCCCCTCGGCCTGCCGGGCCAGGCCCAGCCGCCTGTCGCCGCGGAAGGAATGGGTTTTTCACAGGTGGTATCGGGAGCCACCTTGACGGAAATGGAAAAAATGAAGGTCATGGAAGCCATGGAACGTTGCGGCGGTGTCCAGGCCAAGGCCTGCAAGCTTTTGGGGATCACCCCCCGCCAATTGGGTTATAAGCTCAAGAAATACAAGATCGGCTACAAACCGACGTTCCTTTAAACCTTCGGGCTTTTCCGATCCACTGGGGCGAATTCCATCGGGTAATCTTTCCTTAGGGTGCAAGTCTACCTTTTTGTAAGTTTCCGCTAAGAATGCCTTAATCCGCCCCGGCTCTTGAAAAACCACCGGTTGCTGAAAAAACCCCAAAACCCCCCCGATTATCCGTGATTTGATTTAAGGCCCGTGGGGGGCTTGTCCTTGGCAGGGGTTTTGCTTTATCAAGGGATGTTTTTAATTTGTCCTTGGTTCCGTGGGAATGATGCTGTTCCACCCTTCCCAGCGGAACCGAAGCCGTTTTTTGTGAACCGAAGCCCATGGACAAAGTTTTGGAAAAGGCCGTTGAAGGGGATTTTCCAAAGCCACAAGGCTGGTCAAAAACGAATTCAGGAGGCCGTCATGACGCCGAAAGAAGTAATGGATCTCATCAAGCAAAAGGACGTGAAGTACGTCGACTTCCGTTTTATCGACCTCCCCGGCATCTGGCAGCACACCACCTCGCCCGTCAAGTTTTTTGATGAGGACGTCTTCAAGGATGGGAAGGGTTTCGACGGTTCCTCCATCCGCGGGTTCCAGGCCATCAACGAATCGGACATGTTGCTGATTCCCGACCCGAACAGCGCCTTCATCGACCCCTTCTTCACCGAAACCACCCTCGTCATGACCTGTAATGCGATTGATCCGGTCACCCGGGAATCCTATTCCCGCGACCCGCGCTACGTGGCCCAAAAGGCCGAAAAATACCTGAAGTCCACGGGCATCGCGGACGTGTCCTATTGGGGCCCGGAAGCCGAGTTCTTCATCTTCAACGACATGAAGTTCGACCAGAACATGCACAGCGGGTACTACTCGGTGGATTCCACCGAAGGATTGTGGAATACGGGCCGGGACGAGTACCCGAACCTGGCTTATAAGGTTCGCAATAAGGAAGGCTACTTCCCGGTGCCGCCGACCGACAGCCAGATGGATATCCGCTCCGAGATGGTGACCCTGATGCAGGAGGTCGGCATCCCCATCGAGACCCACCACCATGAGGTGGCCACCGGCGGCCAGGCCGAAATCGACATGGTCTTCGACACCATGGTGTCCATGGCCGACAAGCTCCTGAAGTACAAATACATCGTCAAGAACGTGGCGCGCCGCCACAACATGGTAGCCACCTTCATGCCCAAGCCCCTCTTCGGGGACAACGGCTCCGGTATGCACGTCCACCAGTCCATCTGGAAGGGAAGCACCAACACCATGTATGACGAGAAGGGCTACGGCGGCCTTTCCCAGACGGCCCTTTACTACATCGGCGGCCTCCTGAAGCATGCGCCGGCGCTCTGCGCCTTCATCTGCCCCACGGTGAACAGCTACAAGCGCTTGACGCCCGGTTTCGAGGCCCCGGTCAACCTGGTTTACAGCCAGCGCAACCGGTCGGCGGCCTGCCGCATCCCGCTCTATTCCAAGAGCCCGAAGGCCAAGCGCGTCGAGTTCCGCACACCGGACCCGTCCTGCAACCCCTACTTGGCCTTCCCGGCCATGTTGATGGCGGGATTGGACGGTATCGAGAACAAGATCGATCCGGGCAAGCCGCACGACATGAACCTCTATGAGCTGGAAGGGCGCGAACTCAAGAAGATCAAGAGCGTGCCCGGCTCGCTCAATGAGGCCCTGGAGGCTTTGGAGGACGACCACGAATTCCTCTTGAAGGGCGGGGTTTTCACCGAGGACCTGATCAACGAGTGGATCAGCTATAAGCGGACCAAGGAGATCGACGCCATCCGCCTGCGGCCCCATCCCTACGAGTTCGTCCTGTACCACGACATCTGATTGTGCCGGATACCGGCCGTTCCGAAGGCCTCGCTTCCGAAAAGGAGCGGGGCTTTTTTGTTTCCGGTTCACCGGCGAATCGGCCTACCAATGCTGGGCTTTGGATGCGGCGGTTTTTGACGATAAAACCGGGGCGGGGTTTCTGTTTGTCCGGGTGTATATTATTACGTAATTCTGCAGGGAGTAGGCCGCCTAGCGAGGGAAGTTCTTGGCCATAGGTTGTCCGCAATATGCGAGGCATTTATTTATGATGGGATTTATTGTCCGCTTTTTTTCTCTACCGCTGATCCTTGTTTTATCGGCCGGCGCGGTCCGGGCCCAAAACCTCTTGGTCACCCCTTTGGGTACCCAAAGTCCTTCCGCTTTGGTCCAGAACCTCCTGGGAACGGGGGTTTCGTTCAGCAACGTTAGTTATTCCGGAACGGCCTGGTCCTCGGGTACCTTCACGGGCGGGAACGGAATCATCGGCTTCGATTCCGGCATCATCTTGAGCGATGGAACGGCGGCCAGCGTTGTGGGGCCTAATACCAATATCGCCAGTACCTGCAACGGCCTCCCGGGCGACACCGATTTGACCAACCTATTCGGCGGCCCGACGAGCGACGCAACGGTGCTTTCCTTCGATTTCGTCCCGACTTTCAACAATGTCACTTTCCAATATGTTTTCGCCTCGGACGAGTACAACCATTACGTGGGGGATTTCGACGACGTCTTCGGTTTTTTCGTGAATGGAACGGACGCGGCCTTGCTTCCCGGAACCTCAACCATCGTATCGATCAATACGGTGAACAACTGCACCAATCCCATTTATTTTATCGACAACAGCAACGGCCAATCCAACAGCAACTGTCCCGTCACCCAGGCTTCGGCGAACCTGAACACCAGCATGACGGGATTAACCACGGTTTTGTCGGTGAATGTCGCCGTCACCCCGGGGGTGACCAACCATATCAAGCTGGCCATCGCCGACGCAGGGGACTGCAACTTGGATTCCAACGTCTTCATCCGGGCTAACAGCTTTTCCAGCGGCCCCACGGCCACTCCCACCTCGACCCCGACTTCCACCCCCTTGCCCTGCACGGGGAATACCTGCACGCCCACCGACACCCCCACCAACACGGCGACCTTTACGCCTTCCGCCACGTCCACTCCCTCCGCCACCCTGACGC